>NZ_FUYA01000003.1 GCF_900167065.1 Desulfobaculum bizertense DSM 18034 | reverse complement strand
AGAGCCTCTTTCTCTTTCCCGTGCGTTGCCACCATTTTCTTTTTGAACGCTCGCGTTCAAAAAGAAAGGGTTGAGGCGCAAAGAAAAAGAACACACGCTTAGTTAATTAGGCCGAAAAAAAGGGGCCGGATGAAGGGGAAAGCCAAAGGCTTTCACTCATCCGGCCCCTTTTATTTCGGGCGAAAGTGGGATTCCCAAGGGCCTCGTCCTTGGGCGGGGTCAAGGGGCGGCGCCCCTTGCAGGGTTTGGGGCAGCGCCCCAATACAAAACAAGCCCCACCCACCCCGGTGCCCCTTGCAGAGCACGAGACGGAGTCTCGTTATTCTCCTTGCCTCGCTTGCTTGCAGAGTGGTGTGAACTTGCGTAGAGGAGTCATAGCCTATACGGTAACAAATGGGAGCGGGGACACGTGTCGCCGCCGCTGCTTGGGTCTATGAGGTTCAAGTGGGACGCGAACGCTGCTAGGAGCGGTAAATACTAAGGAGAAACACAATGGCGACAGCCAAGAGCGGAGATACTGTCAAGATTCACTACACAGGCACCCTGAGCGACGGGACGGAGTTTGATTCTTCTCGTGAGCGCGAGCCTCTTGAGTTCGCACTGGGCGCTGGCGCAGTGATTCCCGGCTTTGATGCTGCAGTAGAGGGCATGGAAGTTGGTGAAAAGAAGACGGTAAATATTCCGTGCGCGGAAGCATATGGTGAGCGCGTTGAGCAGGCCATTGCAGTTGTTCCTCGTGAGCATTTCCCCGAAGACCTCAAGCCTGAGGTTGGCATGTCTCTGCAGGTACCTCGTGAAGACGGCACACCGATCATCGTGACCGTGACCGAGATTTCTGAAGAGGCTGTAACTCTTGATGGAAATCATCCTCTGGCAGGCCAGGATCTCACTTTTGAGATTGAGCTTGTTGAGATTGGCTAAGTAGTAGCCGTTAATAAAAAAGGATTCACCTTGTTGAGGGGTGAATCCTTTTTTTTGTGCTTTTAGCTCGCGCGGCCCTGCAAGAGGAGCTTGAGGTCGGCGACCGTGCCTTTCCAGCTCACGTGTGGGCCGAGGGCGATACTGATAAGGGGGGCCTGATCGGTATTGATTTCGATGGCAATTTCTTCTTCAGGGGTGACGAAAACGGCTTCGGCCCAAATGTCGGCCGGGATACCAGAGATTTCGCATTCCTGATCTGTGCGAATTTCGCAAGACATGCGTTTTTCCTGCATGAAAGTCCTCCAGGGGGTGATGTGCTGTTATTGTGCTGAAAAGTGCGGGAGAGCGCAAGTGGGCTGGGCTTTGGACAAAAAAAATCCCGCCACAGCGGCGGGATTTTGGAATCACCTAGCAGCGGGATCTTAGGCGTAGTGAGGTTCTTCCTCGTGTACAACCTGAAAGGCTTTGCTGCCCTTTACAGTGCCAGGCACACCATAAAATTTCTTAACGCCCTGAACTTCTGCTTTGAGGAGTTCGTCAACGTCCTTGTCGAGAAGAATGACGTCACCTTCTTCGAGGTTCAAAAGCTGACGGCCGGTAATCTCGGAAGTCCCAAGCTCGACGACCATTTCGACGGGGGTCTCAAGCAGGCGCTCTTTGAATCGGGCAATCCACGCATGGTCGACTTCGAGTCGTTCGGACTGGAAGGAGGCGAGGAGCTTGGAGCGGATGGGTTCGAGGGTTGCATAGGGCAGACACACGACCATAGAGCCGATGGCGTTTTCGAGTTCGACCTCAAAGGTGACGACGATAACGACATCAGAGGGTGGGACGATGGCGGCAAACTGCGGGTTTATTTCCGAGCGAGTCTGTTCAATGTGCACCTCGTGCACGGGGCGCCATGCGTCTTCCATCTTGGAGAGGGCGATTTTGACCACACGGTCGACGATAGCCTGCTCAATGGGGGTGAAGTCACGGCCTTCAACTTTGGGCTGACTTCCTGCGCCGCCGAAGAAGTTTTCGACAAGAGCGAAGACCAGCCGGGAGTCGACGATAAGCAGGGCATTGCCGCGCAGGGGGTCCATTTTGAAAATATTGATGGACGTGGGCACGGGCAGTGACCGCATAAAGTCCCCAAACTTGGACATATCAATGGAGATGGGGTTCAGGTCGACCCTTTTGCGCATGGCATTCGCGAGCGCGTTGGTACACAGTCGTGCAAAGCGATCGTTGACGATCTCAAGAACGGGCATCCGGCCACGGATAATCCGGTCCTGATTCGCAAGGTCAAACGAGACGATACCAGAGTCATCCTCCTGGATGTCTGGCTCGGTTTCGATTTCTCCTCCGGAAAGTCCCCGAAGCAGTGCATCGACTTCGTCTTGGTCGAGAATTTTGCTCATTTCCAGCCTCTTGCCTTTTGTTCAAGCACTCTCATGCTTGAACACACTCTTTTCGTAAAAGCTTTGCGTGCTCGCGCACCCAAAAAGCCTGTATTTTTATCGTGGAAGCCCCGTCCGATTTCCGGCGGGAATATCATTTCTATAAAGTTGATGCAAAAGTCGAACCATTTTTTGATTCTTCCTTTGGCTTGAGGCATCGTATCATATTTAGGGCTACTTAGGGAAATTGACACGATCATAATAGGTCGGAATGTTGTTTTTTTGACACCGCAGCTTGCACAAAATGCGCAAAAGCATGCACAGCACTGACGCTATTTTCTCCCTTGGGCAGTGTATGCAAGACAAGAAAAAACCGCCACCCTCAACGAGAATGGCGGTCTGATGCGGAATTCTTTTCCGGTGCGTAAGCTAAATAAGCCAGTTAAAAAGATATCCGACAAAAAGGATACCCAAGCTCACAATACCAACAAAAGTCGCCAAAAGCTGTGGTTTCAGTACCCTACGCAAAATCATAATTTCTGGCAGAGAAAGTGCGACTGTGCTCATCATAAAGGCGAGCACTGAACCCAGTGCTGCACCCTTGGAAAACAGTGCAGAAATGACCGGGATGACGCTCGCGGCATCGCTATACAGCGGAACACCCATCAGCACTGCCGCCGGAACAAACCAGAAGGAATCCTTGCCCATGATGGAGGCAATCAGGTCCTGCGGTACGTAGCCATGGATAACCGCACCAATGGCAATACCTACCACCGCGTAGATCCAGACTTTGCCCACAATATCGACGACAGCATCCCAGCCAAGCTGCATCTTGTCATGCCAGCTATATTTTACGGCGGCCTGTTCCTGGCTCTGAGCCAGACGAACCCACGGTTCAACGTATTTTTCCATGTTCATTCTGCCAAGCAGCCAGCCGATAGTCGTTGCAATGGTCAGGCCCGTGACGAGGTACAGCGCTGCAACCTTAAATCCAAACAGGCCGTAGAGCATGACCAGCGCAACTTCATTCACCATTGGCGCGCAGATCAAAAACGATAGCGTGACACCAAGCGGAACATTTGCCGAAACAAAACCAATGAACAGCGGAACAGCAGAGCAGGAGCAGAATGGCGTAATGGCTCCCAGCCCGGATGCCAGAAAACAGCTCACTATTTCATGTCGGCCCGCGAGCATTTTTCGCGTTCGCTCCGGCGTGAAGTAGCTATTCATAATGCCTACTGCAAAAACAATCAGCACCAGCATCATAATGACCTTTGGCGCGTCGTAAATAAAGAAGTGCAGTGAGCTGCCAAGTGCTGAACTTTCGCTCAGGCCCAGCGTCGTATATGTTATGAAATCAGCGATGTCTGGCAGTGCGCTATATACCGCGTACCAGATAACCAGCCACAAGGGCATAAAAATTGGGCGGAGGAGGCTATGGGGTGCTTTCCCCGTTTTGCCTTTTGAAGAAGCTGAGCTGCAGCAGCTCCCGCCCCCCGCAGTCGCGGACTCTGGCTGGAGCGGCTGAAGCTCCTTCATCGGTTTGAGATCAATGTTCATGTCGAACCTCCATCACTCTTGCAAGCAACTCTCTTATTTGCCGCAAATTTCGTGTCGATCCACGGTTTGGATGCTTTTCAGTATCTCAATGACCTCTTCATCGTCATTGAGCCAGTTCGAGAGCTGTTCAAGCATCTCTTTCGCGTATCCCGTGGCCTCGGCGTTAATATCGTAATTCATCCAAGGACCCTTTTTTCTGCTCATCAGCAGTCCTGCCTGCTCCAGCACCTTGAGGTGTTTCGAAACCGTCGGCTGAGCCAGTCCCAGCGCTGCCCGAAGCTCGCACACGCACAGTTCATGGCGCTCCAGCAGTATTTTCACTATCTTTACCCGGTTCGAGTCAGAAAGAGCCTTCATCACTGTCAGGAATGTCTTCATCTTGTGTCCTCCATATTGCTAAATAGCTATATGGCGATATGTGCATGTAGTCAAGAGGGAGAAAAGTATTTTTTGGGGGGGACAGCCCGGAAGGGCTAGATGGGCCGGTGGGGAAAAGTTGGGGGCCAGCCCCAGCCCGCAAGGGCTGGATGGGGGGAGGGGAAAGTGGGGGCCAGCCCCCAAACCCCCGCGTAAGGGAATGATTCCCTTACGTATCCTCATCGAGTTTGAATTCCCTCCACGCTTCGCGTGAATGAAATTCAAACTTGTTGGGGCTAGCGTCGAGAGCTTCTTTCTCTTCTGCGAGTTGCCACCATTTTCTTTTTGAACGCTTGCGTTCAGAAAGAAAATAAGTGCGGTCTGGAAAAGGCAGAAGAACACGCATTCGGGAAACGCCACTAGGCCGAAAAAAAGGGGACCGAAATGGAGAGGAGAGCGTAGCTCTCATCACATTTCGGTCCCCTTTTATTTCGGGCGAAAGCGGGATTCCCAAGGGCCTCGTCCTTGGGCGGGGTCAAGGGGCAGCGCCCCTTGCAGAGCACGAGACGGAGTCTCGTACCCCCACCCACGTGTGCCAGGAGCGAGCCTTTTCTTGACAAAGGGAGAGTCATTCGTAAAGGCAGTGCAGGAGGATTGAAATGGCACGAAAAGTACGATCAGTACGAGTACCCGAGACATTAGAGTACCTTGATCTTTCTGGGATTGTTGGTGAATGCGAGAAATACCTTCGAGACCTGGAGTCGGCGACGATGCTGAAAAATGAGGGGAACCGAGAGGCGGCGAAAGCGCTGCTGCGATCCCGTCAGGCGGATTTAGGTCGTCGAGTAGGTCATAAGATACTTGAAGCGTGCGTTGAGTACGGGAAGAAAAAGCACGAGTAGATCACTCCTGAAGAGGGAGAGAAGAGGGGGAAGCGAAGAGCTTCCTCTTTTTTTTGTGTTAAGAACACAAAAGCCCGCAGCCGACGGGGACTGCGGGCTGGTGGCGGAAAGACTCCGCGAGGAAAACCGCTGGAAACCGCCTGGGCGAGAGCTTTTTAGCTTGTGAGCGGCGGCATAGGAGCAGCGGCAGGCGTCAGACAGAGGGGGCGTTCTGCCTGGAGCTTTTTGTGTTAACCGAGCGCCACATCAAGGGTCATCATGACGGTAAAGCCGAGCATGAGTCCCATGGTGGCGAGGTCGCCATTCCCTGAGGACTGAGATTCGGGGATGACTTCTTCGACGCTGACGAAAATCATAGCCCCGGCGGCAAAGGCGAGGGCGTAGGGGAGAATAGGCCGGGCAAAGTAGACGGCGGCGGCACCTATAACGGCGGAAACCGGCTCGACCATTCCTGAGAGCTGCCCATACCAGAAGGCTTTTGCGCGACTCATGCCATCGCGGCGAAGCGGGACAGAGACGGCGGTACCTTCGGGGAAATTTTGAATACCGATGCCGATAGCAAGGGCGATAGCACCGGCAAGGGAGGCGGATTCGAGGCCAGAGGCGGCGGCGCCAAAGGCAACACCAACAGCAAGACCTTCTGGGATATTGTGAAGCGTGATGGCGATAACGAGGAGGGTGCTGCGCTGCCAGTTGGTGTGAACGCCTTCGGCTTCACTCATGGGGGCATTGAGGTGAAGGTGGGGGAGATACATGTCGATGACGCGGAGAAAAACGGCGCCGAGCATAAAGCCGATAGCGGCGGGGACAAAGGACCAGTGGCCGAGATGCTCTGACATGTCGATAGCTGGAGCGAGGAGTGACCAGTAACTCGCCGCGATCATGACGCCAGCGGCAAAGCCGAGCATAACGTCGAGCATTTTCTTGGAAAAGTCTTTAGTGAGGAAGACAAGGGCGGCGCCGAGGGCTGTCATTCCCCATGTAAAGAGGCAGGCAAGAAAGGCCTGCGTGATTGGGTTGAGGGCGGCAAAGTCCATAGAATCCCCTTTTGTATGAAATACTTCTATCTATTGGGGATTATATACCAAAAAAGAGTCTTGCGTAAAGCGAAGCTTTTGGGGTGAGAGAAAAAATAGTGCAAAAAAAAGCCCTCCGTGCGGAGGGCTTTGAATTACTTGAGAAGTGTTATGTCCAGCAAGGTTGGTGTTGCTGTGTGGATTTTAAAGACATGACCTGAAACAGTTGCTTTTGTTTCGCCGAGAGGAACCCGGATTTTTTCCCGTTTGATGACGTGAGGTCGGCTGCCACCAGAGAGGTCTCTTCGCTCAAAGACAAGCTTCATGCCGTCTTTGCCGATGTAGCGCAGAACGTACTGCTTTTCTGTCTTTGGAATGACCCGGGTCTGCCGAACTCGCTTGAAGTGAACATTCTTGGGCGTGATGGTTCCGGTAACGGGCTGATACTCGTTGTCCTTGTCCGTGGGGAAATAGAACGTCGAACTCAGGCGCCCGTCCGCAGCAACCATGCCCAGAAATCCACCCATGAGCAGGGTACGAAACTCGTGCTCGGCAGACAAAAGCTCATAGGTCACGTTGGAGTAGCCATAGAGTTCTTTTGGTGTTTCCGAGCGGTTGAGCTTCACGTGAAAATCGCGAGAGGCGCGCATCTTTGGCAGGAGAAGCATTTCTTCCTGGTAGCGGCCAACGCGAAGGATGTCTTTGCCTTTTTGCACGGATTTTCGGGTGCCGGGCTTCATGCTCATGAAGCTGACTTTGTGGACCTCGACTTTGGAGATGGTGTCCAGAAAATCAACTTTGAGAGTCAGGTCGTTTTCGTGCTCGGGGGCCTTTTGCTCAACGACCGGAGGAGCTGGTTTTTGCTCCACGGGCTGCTTGAGCGGAAAAATCTGCTGCACCTGTGCGCAGGCACAGAGTGAGAGAATTCCGCAAAGGGCACAGCTACGAGTGAAAAGTTTCCATAGCGAATTCGACACGTTCTTCCTCCGTTTTCAAACTTTCGTGAACAGCGTCGATGCGTTCAAGCCGGGGGTGCAAGCCTCTGAGGTTTGCAACCTGAATGGCAAGTCCGGGTCGGGCGTTCAGCTCCAGCATGAGTGGTCCCTGATATTTGTCGAGGACGAAGTCGACCCCAAGGTATCCGAGACCCGTGACGCTGTAACCGAGTGACGCCTGTCGCAAAAGGTCGTGCCAGCCTGGAATTTGAACCCCAGAGATGGGCTTTTGCGTATCCGGGTGCAGGGTGATGCTGCTGTTTTTCCAGACAGCATTAGTAGTGAGACCCGTGGGGATGTCAATACCACAGCCCATTGCTCCCTGATGCAGGTTGGCCTTGCCGTCAGACTCCCGGGTTGGGAGGCGGAGCATGGCCATAGCAGGAATACCTTTGTACACAATGATTCGAATGTCTGGGACACCCTGATAGGCGATGTCTTTGAATATTGGGTCAAACTGGACGCAGTATTCGATAACGGCCTTGTCGGGGTTGCCACCAAGGGAGTGCATTCCGCTCAGGATGTTTGAGACGTGAAATGAAATCTCATCCATCAGTATAATTGAGTCGTCAGGCTTGTGGTAGTTTGGCCCGATTTTTCGGGCCACGACCAAAATGCCGTTACCGCCACTGCCGCACGCAGGCTTGATGACAAAAGAGTCATGCCCCTCAAGAATCTTGGGGAGCTTTTTGACTTCGTGCGGGGCGCGGATGACGCCGTACAGCTCAGGAACTTTGAGACCTACGCCCTGGGCGAGTTCTTTGGTTTTGAGCTTGTCGTCAACAAGGGGATATTTCCGACGGTCGTTGTTGGGCAGAACAAACTCTGCATTTCTGCTGTTCATGCCAACAACGCCCGCGCGTTTGAGCTTTGCAAAAGGGTTAAGCAGCATACGCTATGCTCCCTTCAGGAATGAGCGGAAGCGAACCAGATCCATGAGGCGGTAGCCTGTGTAACGACCAAGCAAAAGGGTCAGTGCGAGCAGAACCAAAAAGAGTTCTGGGAAGACAAAGACCAGGTGGCCGACCAGTTCGTTGCTCATGACAATGTAGGCCAGACAGGCAATGCCCATTGAGCCTGATGCCATCTTGAGCGCGGGGAATGCGCCTATTTCATCCCACATGACGGATATTCGCTCGATGGTCATACTCATAATAACCATTGGGAAGAGCGAAACAGAGATGCCGCGGGGGATACCCATTTTGAAACTGATGATGCTGACTGCTGACATGAGCAGAACAACAACAATCAGGACCGTGGCCAGTCGTGGAACAAGGAGCAGTTTGAGGTGCTCCAGATAGAGCCTGACAATGAGGCCAAGCATGATAACGATGGTGAAGAGAATGAGTCCCCAGACCAGTTCGGTCTCGCGGAATGACAGGGCAATCAGCACGGGCATAAATGTACCGAATGTGGTGAAGCCAATGACATTTCGCAAAAAGACAACAAGAAGGGCGCCAATGGGGATGAGCAGCATCGTGTGATACATGGCCTGAGCCTGAACGGGCAGGCCAAGCAGAGAGTATTCCACAAGCGGGTTGCCTGTTGCCTTGAGGCGCTCGCCAACGTCACCAAGAGCGCTGATGCCGTCTTTGACAACGGAAAGACGCACGTTGGCCTGCTGAACTCCAGATGTTGTCAGGAGTGGGCTGTCTCCACGCCACCATGGGATGAAGTGGCGGGGGGTTGAGAATTTGTCGTTGGCGACGTCAAACATGCGCCAGGTGTCACCGTCGTGGATTTCGAGCCAGTGGCGGATTTCTGCGCCACTTTCGTTTTTCAGGTTGATGCCATGCACGGACTGGGCAGGGATGCCTGCGAGCTGGAGCACGCGAACGGCCATGTTCACGGCGTCAAGACGGCTCGTGGTGTTGCGCAGCAGATAGGCCGCATTGGGGTCTGTGCCGGGGTGCAGCAGGGCTTTCATGAGCAGGGGGACAAATGTCTCAAGGTCTGCGGATTCCAGACCAGCCTTGCTCAGCAGGGCGTCAGCCGCAGCCTGCTCTGCTTTTTTGAACTGCGGGTCTTTGAGTCGGGGCGTAGCGGTTGGGTATTCCCACTTGCCATCCTGAATGGGGCGAACCACGGCAGAATAGAAAATATCCTGTTTGCCAGAGGAATCACGGCGGGACCAGATGGCCGAGTCGTTACCTTCTTCGGTGACGGTATGCAGGCCATAGTTGCCGCCAATGTAGTGTTCATCTGTAACGATATAGCCCGGAACGCGGTCCAGAGTCTGGAGCCGGAGTTTTGCGGGAAGACCTGTGCCCTCAAACGTAATGTGTGCTTCGACATTCCAGACGTTTGTGTCCTGATTGGGCAGGAGGGGGAAGTCGAGATAATAGACTTTGTAAAAGAAGAGAGAAAGTCCGGCACAGGCTAAAAGCAGAATTAAAAATTTATGCTGTAAGTTGCGCACAGTAAAATTCCTTTTGTCTCACACTATTCATGAGGAAGAATAAAGGTTCTGGATGAATCAACCAGAATCCCTTGTTGTAAAAGTCGGCGTCCAATAAGCAGGTGGTAGTTGAAGTGTGAACGGTCTGTGAGATTCACTTCGGCTTTTATTGTTTTTTCACCGATTTTGATGTTGAGATAGACAACGGGACGAATGTGTATGCCCTTGGGGCGTTTTTTAATTTTGACTTCACGGGCGAAGGGGGCCTCTATGTTATAGCGTTTGCCATCCTCGTTGACGTACACAAATTTGACACGTTTGTGTGCCTTGTCGACTTTGATGTCAACGGCGTGGAGTGAAGATGTTTTTGCTCCGGTATCCAGCTTTGCGCTCATTTGAATCCCGTCTTGTGGGGAGTCCGTGAACACAGTGACTTTTTCTACCCATCCGGCAACGAGGAGAGAGTCCTCGGCCTGGGCGCAGGAACTCAGCATAAGTGTGCTGAGGGTAAAAAGGCATATACAAAAGAGCCGAATATGGCGCATGGTTTCCTCCGGGGAGTTGTCTCCGCAGTTTTTCGTGAGTCGTGGTTCGGCCAAAAAAAGCTTTGCAAGATTGAGTCCTCAGTACGATGGTACATGATTTCTCCGGAAAAGGAGAATGGAAATCTTTCTTATGCAACAGGGGCTTTGCTCTGTTGCGGTCCGAAACCGTTATGCTTTTTTCACGCAGAAAGCCCAGAATACAAAGAGTCTGGGCTTTCATTTTGCCTACTGCGTGATGCGCAGGATTCATTGCTTGTGCACTTCGAGCCGAAAGTCGATTCATTGCACATATTCGAGCCGCTGCACATCGTGCCAGAGTCGGCTAGTCTTCAAATTTGAGATAATCTCCAAGGATAACCTTTAAGCCAAAACCGGGGAAATTGATTCGGTACTTGTTGCCAGTCAGACTGGCGATGATTTTTCCGCGGCCAAAGATTTTGTGTCGGCAGTGGCCCAGTTTTTTTGAAGAAGCTGGCCCTGCGGTCTGTTCTGTGGCCTTTTTAAAGGCGCTGGCAGCCTTGATTCTGGGTTTGGGATCTTTGGCTTTGGAGGCAACAAGTGCTCCAGAGAAATTTTCTTTCCATGCTTCAAAGGTGCTCAGCGGCAGTTCTGCAAGGAATGGACTTTCCAGAGCAGGCTCACTGACGTGGCTGTACTGGTTGTACACCGAGGATGGGACAAAAAGTCCGAGATAGTCCTTGGCTCTGGTGCAGGCGACGTAGAGCAGCCGGCGCTCTTCTTCCAGCTCTTCGGCGGAGTTGATGGCGTGTCTGGACGGGAAACGGTCCTGAACAAGGTCGATAATGAGAACCGCTGACCACTCAAGGCCCTTTGAGGAATGCACCGTGGACAAAACAAGGGTGTTGTCTTTGTGCCGGTCGTCTTCTTCTGGCTGGTCAAGACTGATGTCACCAAGAAAAGATTCCAGATCATCATACTGGCTGGCGATGCGCTGGAGCTGGTCCAGACCGTTTTTTCGTCGGGGGAAGTCGTCTGGATACTTCTTTTCGAGAATAGGCTCATAAAATTCGTTAACCCGGGCCAGCATGGCCGCCGGGGTCCCTCCAAGAGAGCGCATGCTTTCCAGAAAATCCAGTGTCTCTGCCAGCTCTGGCGTCTTGCGCTTGGCATTGACGAGGTATTTTTCATTGGCCGTCATGATGGCGGTGTAAATCTTGATGACCGTTTTGGGTCCAATACCTTTTATATAGCCGAGCAGGCGCTGCCATGAGGGAATGTCTGCCGGGTTCTGAGTCAGGCGCAGGTAGGCCAGCGCATCCTTGATGTGTGCCGCTTCGGTGAATTTCAGTCCACCAAACTTCTGAAACTTGATGCCCAGTTTATTGAGCGCAACCTCAATAGGGTAGGAGTGATAGCCCGCGCGGAAGAGAACTGCGATTTCGTGCAGCGGGTACTTGTGCTCAAGCTCAAGTACTTTTTTGACAACGGCATTGGCCTGCGAACGGTCAGACATGGTGCGGATGAGCTGGGGCGTTGGGCCATGCTTTCGTTCAGAGAACAGGTTTTTCCTGAATTTGAGCTGAGCCTGTTCCAAAATGGCATTGGTAAGGTCAAGGACGGGCTGTGCTGAGCGATAGTTTTGCTCAAGGCGAATGATTTTTGTGCCGGGGAACTGATTCGGAAAGTCCAGAATATTGTGCACGTTGGCACCGCGGAACGCATAGATGGACTGGGCATCGTCACCCACCGCCATAATGTTTCCGGTGTCGCCTGCGATGAGCCGGACAAGGCGCCCCTGCACGAGGTTGGTGTCCTGATACTCATCCACCATGATGAAGCGGTAGCGGCTCCGCATGGTTTCCAGCACTTCGGGGTGCTGGGTCAGCAGTCGTTCAAGGCCAAAGAGCAGGTCGTCGTAGTCGAGCAGGGCATGCTTTTGTTTGAACATTTCATAGTGCTTGGCAATCCGTTCAAAATCTTCTTCATATTTTGTGAGGTGGAAGGCTTCTTCCCGCAGGATGTCGCCCAGTGCCCGCTCTTTGTTTCGGCTTTTGCTGATGAGCGAGAGCATGGTGCTGCGACGGGGAAATGTTCGGTCTCCCTTGGCAATTTTGAGGTCGGTACGGATGTCTTTGACAATGCTTTCTGCATCGGACTGGTCCATAACGGTGAGTCCGGTTCCCGGCCCCAGCAGGTCGGCATAGCGCCGTAGCCATGCGTAGGCAAAAGAGTGAAAGGTTCCACCTGTGACGCCATACAGCCCCTGTTCACCAAGAAGCATGGCCGCACGATTCAGCATTTCCTGTGCGGCCTTTTTGGTAAAGGTCAGGAGGAGAATGCTGTTCGGGGAGTGCCCCTGCTGAACGATGTTGGCCATGCGGTACACAACGGTTCGGGTCTTGCCTGAACCTGCGCCTGCAATGACCAAAACGGGACCATCCAGAGTCTGGACGGCTTCAAGCTGAGCTGGATTCAGTTCTTTTTCAAAATCAATCATGGTGGAACCGGAAATGTTGTGGACAGCACAGCGGGCTGTACTGTTCTGGTTGGAAGAAGAGTCATATCTCGTAACGGCAGACAACGGCCTGTTTCTGCGAGTTCGTAACAGAAAAGGGGACCAGCCGTCGACCAGCATTCCTGCGACTGGTGCTAGGAGATGAACTCCTTCGGGTCACAGAAGAGTGGGCGTCCGTTGGCTTTGCGCGCCGCGGCAGAAGGGCACCCTGTACGGCGAAGAGCTGCGCGAAAGGCATTGCGAAAGGGTTGGTTTGGGACGGCTTTTGTGCTCAGGTGCTGGGCGTCGCGTTGCCGAAAAAATTTAGTGATGAAGCTGCTGGCCATGATGTCCTCTGCTTTGCATATTTTTTTGTCGTGGGTGGGGCGCAGTAAATTTGACGTCGACCAGCGCATCAATCAGGGCTGGGTCATAAAATTCTGGCCAGAAGTTCAGTTCGGACAGAGCGCGCAAAAATGTTCCCGCGTCCTGATTTGCCGGGCCATGCTTTCGTTCTTCATAGGAATTGATGAGCTTGGCAATCTGGCGTTCTGGCAGAAGAACCACCCGTTTGTCATGGATGTTTTTGAGTCGGCAACTGCCAGCAAAACATACAATGGGCACGATGGGAAGAGTCAGGCCCATTGATTCGATAACTGCTGACAAAATGCGTACGTCTCGCAAAACCTGTTCAAGGGGACTGGTGACCGTCCGGGTGCCATGTTCTGTTGTGCGCTGCCAGCGCTTCGGCTGGGTCGAAGGCTCGCCGTCTGCTGGCTCCCAGTCTCCGGCGTAGCTTTTTGTTTCTATCAGATAAATGCGCTGAGGGCTGACCACAAGATGATCGATTTCGCAGGCAATGCGCTCTGTTGGGTGGCGGACTCCGATGTTCCAGTACACCGCGCAGTGAGAGCAGTGCTCAAGGCTTTGCATGCTTGCGGCTTCGCCTCGCGCTCCAGAAAGCTCTTTGCTTGGTGCGTCGTCCCTGTGCGTCCAGACGTCCTGAATACGGGCGAGATAGTGCTCCGAGCATATAACCGAACTTGGAGTGCTTGGAAGTTTTCTCTCACGCCGGGAACTCGCTGCTTTTTTCTTTTGACGGGGAAAAAGCTCGCGCGGGGTACGGTCCCGAAGCTTGTATAAGAGCCATGCAAGGGCCGCAATAATAAGAACAATTGGAGCAACTTTACTGTATGAGATGAGAATATCCATTCTGATGTGTCCTGAGAGGTTCTGGAAGAGACGGAAGAAGATGAAGGCATGAAGAGTTGAGAAACTCAGCAATTTCTCAATGTTAATGTCTTTTTATTGGATAGGACGACTTGGGGCGTCATGGCAAGTCGCGACAAGGTGAAAAATTCAAGGATGCCAGAGCTTGTGAGGAAAATATCATGGTCCATCCCTTGACAGGGAAGAGGGGGAACTCCTAAGGGGCTGTTCATACTTAAGAAAGTGAGTTCCAAGAACTGAGCGCTGCTATGAGCAAAATACTGCGAAATTTTGGCCGCTTATGGCGAAAAATAGCCTCTGGTGCTCATTCTGGAATTTCTTTGGCGAAAGCATCTGTTTTGGATGGACCTGCTGCATACACAGAGAACTGTTCTTTCATAAAGAGCGGCAGGGGCGATGCTTTCCAGTCAGCGAATCGCATTTCGCGGTCCGCAATTGTTTAACAAAAACGGTTTACTCAAATGAACAGGAGCTTTTCTCTGAACTCGGTCCGTGGCGATGTCTTTGGTGGACTCACCGCTGGCATCATTGCGCTTCCTCTCGCACTGGCATTTGGCGTTGCCAGTGGCGCGGGCGCTGCTGCGGGCCTTTATGGCGCAATTGCCCTTGGCTTTTTTGCGTCTATCTTTGGTGGAACAAAAACACAGGTCTCTGGTCCCACTGGCCCGATGACTGTGGTCATGGCCTCCGCTGTGGTTGCTTTTCCGGGTGATTTCTCCTCGGTCTGCCTCGTGGTTGTGCTGTGTGGCGCTCTCCAGATTCTCTTTGGTTGTGTGAAGCTCGGTGGATTTGTCCGGTACATGCCGTATCCGGTCATTTCTGGATTTATGAATGGCATCGGTGTCATCATCATCCTGCTTCAGATTCAGCCGCTGATGGGTTGTGCCTCTGCCAGTTCCCCCATTTTAGCTCTTGCCGCAGTGCCAGAAACTCTGGCCAACTGCGACATGGCCAGCCTTGGCCTCGCTGTCGCGACAATGCTTATCGTCTTTTTTGTACCGCCCAAAGTGACCCGGGTTCTTCCCTCGCCACTTATTGCCCTTGTCACAATGAGCCTTGCAGCCTTTTTCCTGAAGCTTGATGTGCCGACAATTGGTTCCATCCCCAATTCGCTTCCCGAGCTTCACATTCCTAGCGTGGAAATTCAGCACATTGGCCGTATCTTGGCCCTTGGTTTTGCCCTGAGTATTCTGGGTACCATTGATACGCTGCTGACTTCCATCGTTGCAGACTCCATTACCAAGACTCAGCACAATTCTAACCGTGAGCTGATTGGTCAGGGTATTGGTAACATGATTGCCGGTTTTGTCGGTGGTCTTCCCGGCGCTGGCGCAACCATGCGTACCGTCGTTAACGTCAAGGCTGGTGGTACTGGCCGTCTGTCTGGTGTTATTCACGCCCTGTTCCTCGTGGCTGTGTTACTCGGACTCGGCCCGCTGACCTCGCACATCCCGATGCCTGTTCTGTCTGGCATTCTGGTGAAAGTCGGCGTTGATATTTTGGACTACCGCCTGCTTCGCCTTGTGAAGCGTGCACCCAAGCAGGACCTGCTGGTTATGTTTGCCGTGTTCGCCATCACTGTTTTTGTTGACCTTATTGTTGCTGTTGGTGCTGGCGTGGCTCTGGCCTGCCTGCTGCTCACATGGCGGATTACCCGTCAGGCTAGCGTGAGCATCTCTGGTGAAGATGCCTGCCCGAATCAGCTGAACAAGGAAAAGGCTATTCAGGATCAGAGCGAGCAGAAGCTCCGTGTGATTTCTATTGATGGACCATTCTTCTTTGGCACATCTTTTAGAATGCTGAACAAAATTGATTCCATGATCGGCACCAAAATTTTGGTGGTGAACTGCATCTCTGTTTCTTTTGTTGATATTTCTGCTGTGTTTGCCCTGTGCGAAATGACAGAAAAACTCAAGGACAGTGGCATTCAGGTTGTCATGGCCGCTGACGGTGAAAAGGCTCAGAACATCCGCGAGTGCGGTGGTGGTCTCTTTACTGATGGCGAGAATCTTTTTGAAGACCTTGATGCTGCTATTGCGCAGGCTCAGGTCAAACTCTACGCTCTCGAAGGAAAGACTCAGGCCGCAAGTACCCAGGCCGTTCCTGCTGTGTAGTGTTTCTCGTTACGCCAAATAGAAAGCCGCTCCTGCCTGTGCAGGGGCGGCTTTTTTTAGCGTAATTTTCGGAAGATCGTGCTGCGGTCCACCTTGAGCTTTTTGGCAACCTTGGGGACTGAGCCGTAGGTTTCAATCGCTTTTTGCAAAAGCTGGCGCTCAAAGTCCTTGACCATTTCCCGAAGCGGCGGGGGATTGTCCCCAAGCGCAATGCAGGGTTCCAGATTGCCGTCTGCATTTGCCTGCGTCCTGCGCCGGGTTACGGATTCCGGTAGGTCATAGGGCTGGACGATGTCAGAGGCGCTGGTCACAACGAGGCTCTGGATCATGTTTTCCAGCTCTCGGACATTGCCGGGCCAGTGGTGGGCACGGAGGGCTTCCTGTGCACCGGGCGTAAGCGCAACATTGCGGCGGTACTTTTGCGAGTAGCGCTGAATGAACATTTGGGCCAGGGGCAGAACGTCTTCATGCCGTTCCCGCAGGGGAGGTATGTTGGCCTCTGTGACCTTGAGTCGATAAAAGAGATCGCTTCGGAAACGGCCGCTTTTGACTTCTTCTTCAAGGTTGCGGTTCGTGGCTGCAATGATGCGCACATCGACCTTGCGCACCTTGGTATCACCGACCCGGATGAGTTCCTGATCCTGAAGAACACGCAGAAGCTTGCCCTGCATGAGCAAAGGAAGCTCGCCTATTTCATCAAGAAAGAGCGTTCCCTTTTCTGCCATTTCAAAAAAACCGATTTTGCCCTTGGAGTGCGCTCCAGAAAACGCTCCCGGTGCATAACCGAACAGTTCAGATTCAATCAGATTTTCAGGGATGGTCGTACAGTCTACCTTAAAGAAGGGGCGACTGGAGCGAAGACTGAACTCATGGGTTTTGCGGGCCAGAACGTCTTTGCCGACGCCTGTTTCGCCGAGCAGAAGTACGGTGGCATCTGTGGGGGCAACTCGTTTGAGCAGGGTGACCAGCTCTTTCATTTTGGGGCTTTCCAGAACGACGGAAGGCTCAAGAGAATTGTCTGCGGTGATGGACTTAAATTTTTCGTGGTATTGCTCAACAAGGCGTTTTTCTGCGGCGAGCTGGTTCCGGAGATCGCCAATGGCAGTGATGTCGCGGGCAAAAGTGACGACAAGGTTCACGTCCCCTGCATCATCAAAAATAGGGTAGCCCGTGAGAACAAGGCGCCGTCCCTTTTTATTGACCTGTATGGATGTGCAGGACTTTCCGGTGGCAACAATTTTGGGATTGAGGATTGTGTCATAGACACCATCATTCACAAGCTCAGTCACATTGCGATTGATGAGTTCCTTTTTGCTCAGCCCGGTGAGCTTCTCATAACGCTGGTTGACGGTCAGGGTTTTTCCGAACCGGTCAGAGATATAAATACCGTCACTGAGAACATCAAATATTCCATGAATGTTCTTTGTGATAAGTGGGTCTGGCTGCTGGACATTTTCGCTCATAGTACTGCTCGCTTGTGCCGTAAAAGGTTGAGTGCGACATTATGCAGGGGTGCCTGTGAGAGAGACCCTGTGGCACGAAACAGGGAAAAAAAAGGAAGGAGGCCATTCGAGTTGGTGAAAATGAGTGGAGCAAGAATCATGCAACAAAAATCACATGCCTCTGGTGTCTGGTCACGAAGAAAAACAGTCCCGACTTTGTGAAAGCTGTAACTCTTGGCACAGGCTTTGCTCATGTCGAGAAAATTTCTTTTTGCAAAATTTTCTCGATAAGGAGTCCCTTCTCATGAATATTATCGATTTTCGTTTTCGTCCCAATACCCACGAGGTAGTTTCCGGCATCCAGAACAGTAAAATGTTCAAGGACCTGTGCGAATCCATCAACTTCCATGAGCGCAAGTCCCAGCCGCTGGACGAAATCGTGAAAGATATGGATGAGGCGGGCATTAAGCATGCTGTCATCACTGGCCGTGACTGCGAAAGCACCTACAGCTCTATGGCAAATGGCAATGGTTCCGTTCTGGAATTCTGCAATGCCTACCCCGAAAAATTCGTTGGTTTCTGGGGCGTTGACCCACACAAGGGCATGGACGCCATTCGCGATCTGGACAAGGCTGTGACTGAGAATACAACCATTCGCGGTGCTGCTGTTGATCCATATCTCGCAAAGATTTACGCCAATGATGCCAAGTATTACCCCGTGTACTCCAAGTGCTGCGAACTTGGGATTCCGATCATTTTTACAACAGGTACCGCCAGCTTTGTTCCGGAAGCCGTGATTGACCACGTTGCCCCCAGATACATTGACTTTGTTGCCCGTGATTTCCCGGAACTCAAGATCATCATGAGCCACGGCGGCTACCCCTGGGTGAACGAGGCAATTATTGTTGCCCAGCGTAACCCCAATGTTTACCTTGAGATTTCCGAATATGAGTTCTGGCCTCAGGCAGAAGCCTATGTTCAGGCTGCCAATACCCTGATCCCTGAGAAGCTTATGTTCGCAAGCGCACATCCTTTTGTGGACTATCATGAGGCTATTGAGAAGTACGAAAAGATGGCCTTTAATGCTGATGTCCTTGAGAAAGTGATGTACGGCAATGCCGCGCGTCTTCTGGGATACGAAGACTAAGAGCATCGTTTCCTGTGCATAAAACAAGGGGGGAAAATCCCCTTGTTGTGTGATAGAGGTATCCTCTCCTCGAAACGGGCACCCACGTGGGTGTCCGTTTTTTTTGTGCCCTGTGAATGTGAACAAATGGGCAAAAGTGAGACTGCTTGTGCTCTCTGGTGCAGAGTTGAGATGGGGTCCCCCTTGTTAGGGTGCTTACATAATATGTTGAAAATATTGTATTTTTATACAAATCAGAGTGCTTTAGTCTGAAATCGTGTTGCAGAAATGCGACTGTAGCAATTTTGCGACAGGTAGGGAAGTGTTAATTAAATTCAATAAAATCAATAAGATAATTAAAAAGTAGGGTGAGGGGGTCGCAAATGTGCCATTATTCACATGGTAAATCTGCGATTCTGAGCGTTGATTCGCGATCTTTTTCACGTGCGGAATTGGGGAATGGTCGGGCTTTGAGCAAAAATATGCTATGTTCTTTTCCTCAGTCGCAAAAATGCCAGAACAGTACAATTCCTGTGTTGTGGAGTCTGAAACGGTAGGGTTCTCCAGTCATACGGCGAACTTTGCTTTGTGCTTCCACTGGGCTGTGGCGTATGGCGCGAGTGTTTGGGCGAAGCTGTTCTGCGTGGCTTCGCTCTTTTTTTTGTGGGGAGATTGGGATTTTTTTCCCGAAGCCCCCAAGTCTGGTACCGAACTTGCTCAAGAGAGAGTGACTTCGGGCAAATTTCGAGAATGGTCCGTGCTTAGGTAATTTTTGGAGGTAGAAAGATGAAGCTTTTTGGAAAGATACTCGTTGCGATCACTTTGGGCATTATGACCCTTGGGCTGGCGGCGTGTAATGATGATGGCGGAAAAGATTCCGCAGACAAGAAAATCACCCTTCGCCTTGGCCACCCGATGGCACCTGGCAACAACGTCACCCTTGGTTACGAAAAGTTCAAAGAACTTGTCGAAGCCAAATCTAACGGTCGCATCGCTGTTCAGCTCTATGGCAACTGTATGCTCGGTTCTGACCGAGTCACCATGGAGTCTGTCCAGAAAGGCACTCTTGAACTGGCTTCCTGTTCTTCCCCGAACATGGCCAACTTCTCCCCCAAGTACATGGTGTTTGACCTTCCCTACGCCACCAACCCCGAGCATCAGCAGAAGCTGTACAAGGCTCTGGATGAAGGCGATCTGGGCAAGTACCTCGAAGGCGTGGCCGCAGAAATTGGCCTCAAGCCCATCATGTACTCTGAGTATGGTTACCGAAATTTTGTTTCCACCAAGCGTCCCATTGCTGGCCCTGCTGACCTCAAGGGTCTCAAGGTCCGCACCACGGCTTCTCCTGTAGAGGTTGAGGTTGCAAAGGCTCTCGGCATGAACCCGACTCCTATTGCTTGGGGTGAAACCTACACCGCGCTCCAGCAGGGCACCGTTGACGGCGAAGGCAATACCTTCTCCCTGCTGAACGATGCAAAGCACACTGAAGTGCTGAAATACGCCATCGATTCTGAGCATAACTACTCCATGCACATTCTGATGATGAACAAGCAGAAGTTTGAAGCTCTGCCTGCTGATCTCCAGAAAGTCGTGCTGGATGCCGGTCACGAAGCTGTTGTGTATCAGCGCGACATCACCGCTGATCTCGAAGCAAAAGCAGTGAAGGCATTTGAGGAAAAAGGCATCAAGATCACCAATCTGACCCCTGAGCAGAGAGCTGAGCTTGAAGAAAAAACCCGTCCTGTCTGGGATATGTTTGCAGACAAAATTCCGGCTGAACTGCTGGAGCTTGTCAAGCAGACTGCTGAGTAAGCATCGCCACTGGGAGGAGGGCGAAACATCTCTCCTCCCGGTACCGTGATTCAGGGCTTTCCCTGAGACACCGTGAGAACGTGAAATCGCAGGCACTTGCCTGCACAGACTGAACGCACCCAACAAGGTTTTCCTTATGTCGAATACTGTGAATACAGGCTCAACAACCAAGCGCATGGGCGTCCTGGGATGGCTGGACGAAAATTTTGAAAAGCCATTTCTCTTTGCCGCAATGCTCGGGGTTATCCTCATCATCACCTTCCAGACGGCGTACCGCTACATCGTCACCAAGTTCTCTGCTGACGCAGGTGCTGCGGTCTGGACCGAAGAGTTGGCTCGCTTCCTCTTTATCTGGATGAGTTACCTCGCTATTCCGCTGGCAATCAAGAACCGCTCAAACATCCGCGTTGATATCATCTACGATCGCCTGCCAAAGCGCTTTCAGGATATCAGCTGGATTATGGTTGACGCCTGCTTCCTCGTTCTGGCCGGAGCTGTCACCGTTTTGGGCAGCCAGCATGTTCAGATGCAGCTGCAGTTCCCCCAGACGACCCCAGCACTTCAGGTGCCGTACTCCATTCCGTACCTGATTTTGCCTTTCGGCTTCGGACTCATGGCCTTGCGCGTCATTCAGGATCTCGTCAAACAGATCCGCGTCACCGGACTCCTCGACACGCTTATTGGTTTCGCACTTTGTGGCCTGATTAGTCTCCCGCTGATTCTGTTTAACAACATGAACGCGCTGGCCCTGCTTTTTGGATATTTCATTCTTTTCCTGGTCATCGGCGTCCCCATCGCCATTGGCCTTGGTTTGGCAGCACTGGCAACCATCATCGGTGCAGGCACGCTGCCCATTGAATACATCGCACAGATTGCTTTCACCTCCATCGACAGCTTCCCGATCATGGCGATCCCGTTCTTCATCGCCGCGGGTGTATTCATGGGTGCTGGCGGCCTGTCTCAGCGACTGCTGAACCTTGCTGACGAGATGCTCGGTTCCCTGCCTGGCGGCATGGCACTGGCAACCATCGCCACCTGTATGTTCTTTGCTGCAATCTCCGGCTCTGGTCCGGCAACGGTTGCTGCTATCGGCTCTTTGACCATCCCCGCAATGATTGAGCGCGGCTACGACAAGTATTTTGCTGCGGCCATTGTGGCCTGCTCCGGCGCCATCGGCGTCATGATTCCTCCGTCCAACCCCTTCGTTGTGTACGGTGTCTCGGCTCAGGTCTCCATCGGCAAGCTTTTCATTGGCGGCATTGTTCCCGGCCTTTTGACTGGTGGCGCGCTGATGTTCTTCAGCTACGTTGTCTCCAAGAAAAACGGCTGGAAGGGTGAAGAAAAAGAACGCAATTTCAAGACCTTTGTGAAGGCGTTCTGGGATGCCAAGCTGGCCCTGATGGTTCCGGTCATCGTGCTTGGTGGCATCTACGGCGGCATCATGACCCCCACCGAAGCTGCGGCTCTTGCTGCCTTCTACGGTCTCTTTGTGGGTGTGTTTGTCTATCGTGAGCTGAACCTGAAAAACATTGTTCCGTGCTTCATGGATGCATGTAGCACCTCGGCCATCGTCATCATGCTGATGGCTATGGCAACCATCTTCGGCAACGTCATGACCATTGAGCAGGTGCCTGCACGCATTGCAGAGTTCATGCTCGGTATGACCAGCTCCAAGATTGTTATTCTTCTGATGATCAACGTCCTGCTCCTCTGGATTGGTACATTCATGGAAGCACTGGCCGCGATTGTCATCCTGACTCCTATTCTGCTGCCCATCGTGACCAAGGTCGGTGTTGACCCGGTTCACTTCGGTATCGTGATGGTGGTTAACCTCGCACTGGGCTTTGTCACTCCGCCGGTCGGCGTCAACCTCTTCGTTGCAAGTGGTGTTGCCAAGGTCAAAATCGAGAAGCTCTCCAAGGTTGTGTTCCCGCTGCTTGGGATCATGCTGGTGGTACTGCTCCTCGTTACATATGTCCCCGAACTGTCGCTCTTTTTGACTCGATAGTGTGAGGGAAGGGGGAACAGGGCTTCCCTTTAGAACTATAGCAAAACGCTATGATTCAGGCCCAAGAGAAAAGTTCCCCCATTTGGAAAAAGTATTTGGGATCAATAGAGAAATCTATCTCCATACATAGTGAAAACTTTCAGGTTGAAATAACAAAGGAGCATTAAAATGGAATGCTGCAACGTTCTGTCTCCCCATGAGCAGAGAATCCAGGACCGTATTGCTGGTAAGGAAGACCGTTTCCGCAAGAACCACGAGCGTGTCTTCGAAATTCTTGAGACCATCGAGAATCAGCGCCCGATCATCGACATTGAGCGCGCAAAATATTTCACCGAATCCATGCGTCAGACCGAAGGCGAAATGCTCGTTCTGCGCTGGGCAAAAGCCTTGAAAAACGTTGCTGAGAACATCACCGTTTACATCGACGACAAGCAGCTTATTGCTGGTCGCGGCGGTTGTCAGGGCCGTTATGGCGTCCTGTACCCCGAACTCGACGGTGACTTCCTTGGTCAGGCCATTGAGCAGCTCCCCAAGCGTGAAAAGTCTCCTTTCTCCATTTCAGAAGAAGACGCTCGCGTGGTTGTTGAAGAGATCGCTCCGTACTGGGTTGGCAAAACCTACCACGAAGATCTCAACATTCACCTGCCAGCTGATACCCACAAGCTGACCTATGATGATCCTGATGGACTGATGTCCCGCTTCATCGTGAACGAAACCTCTTCTTTCCGTTCTTCCCTCCAGTGGGTGCACGACTACGAAAAGGTTCTGAAGCGCGGCTTTGGTGGCCTCAAGAAAGAAGCAGAAGAAAAGCTTGCTGCTCTTGATCCGTGCAGCCCGGTGGACAACACCGAGAAGAAGCCTTTCCTCGAAGCTATCGTCATCGTGTGCGAAGCCATCATCACCTGGGCAAAGCGTCATTCCGTGCTCGCTGCCGAGATGGCCGAGAACGAAAGCGATCCGGTCCGCAAAAAGGAACTGGAGACCATTTCTGAGATCTGCGCTCGTGTTCCTGAGCACCCGGCCCGTACCTTCCACGAGGCTGTGCAGTCTCAGTGGTTCACCCAGATGTTCTCTCGTCTGGAGCAGAAGACCGGTACCATCATCTCCAACGGCCGTATGGACCAGTACCTGTATCCCTTCTACAAGGCAGACGTGGAAGCAGGCATTCTGGACGACAACAAGGCCATTGAGCTGATCGAGTGCGTGTACGTGAGCATGGCTCAGTACATTGACCTGTACATTTCCCCCACTGGCGGCGCTTTCAACGAAGGCTACGCTCACTGGGAAGCTGTGACCGTTGGCGGCCAGACTCCTGACGGCCGTGACGCCACGAACGAACTGACCTACCTGTTCCTGCGTTCCAAGCGCGAGTTCCCGCATCACTACCCGGATCTCGCTGCTCGTATTCACGCTCGCGCACCAGAGCGTTTCCTTTACGAGATCGCAGAGACCATTAAGGAAGGCTCCGGCTTCCCCAAACTGATCAACGACGAAGAAATTATTCCTCTGCACCTCGCAAAGGGCGCAAGCTTCGAAGAAATCTACGATTACTCTGTTTCTGGTTGTGCTGAAATCCGTATGCCTAACCGCGACACCTACACCTCTGGCTGCGCATACATCAACTTTGCAGCAGCTCTGGAAATGGTGCTCTACAACGGCAGCATGAAGAAGTACGGCGACCAGACCCTGAGCATTGAGACTGGCGATCCTCGCGAGTTCAAGACCTGGGAAGAGTTCTGGAACGCATACCAGAAGCAGCAGACCAACTTCCTGCGTCACGCATTCATCCAGCAGCATCAGATCATTCAGCTTCGTGCCCGTCACTTTGCTGCTCCGATGGGTTCTGCCCTGCATGACCTCTGCATGGAAAACTGCCTCGACCTGCACACCCCGCAGATTCCCGGCGGCATCAACCTCGGATACTTCGAGTACATTGGTTACGGTACCGTTGTTGACTCCATGTCTGCCATCAAGAAGCTCGTCTTCGAAGAGAAGAAGCTCACCATGGCCGAGCTGATCGAAGCTCTGGAATGCAACTTCGAGGGCAAGGAAGACATTCAGATGATGCTGAAGAACGTTCCTTGCTACGGCAACAACAACGATTACGCAGATTCCATCGCCAAGGAAATTGACCGTACCTGTCTTGCCTTTACGCACAAGTACGCCAAGGAACTCGGTGTGCATCTGGATCTTCGTCTGGTGCCGTTTACCTCTCACGTACCTTTCGGCAAGGTTGTTTCCGCAACTCCGAACGGACGTAAGGCATGGTCTCCGCTTTCTGACGGTTCTTCTGCTTCTCACGGTGCAGACGTGAACGGCCCCACCGCCGTCATGGTCTCCAACTACGAGTCCAAGAACTACGACTACCGTGAGCGCGCAGCTCGCCTTCTGAACCTGAAGTTCTCTCCGAAGTGCGTTGCTGGCGAAGAAGGAACCGAGAAGCTGGTTTCCTTTATCCGTACCTTCTGCGACCTCAAGCTGTGGCACGTGCAGTTCAACGTCATCAACCGTGACACCCTGATCGCTGCTCAGAAGGACCCCGACAAGTACCGTAACCTGATCGTTCGTATCGCTGGTTACTCTGCATACTTTGTCGACCTTTCCGAGGACCTGCAGAATGACCTGATTGCCCGTACCGAGCACGACACTATTTAGTTCGCTCGTGGTGTAATCACGAATATGCACTCTTGGCGGAGGGCTAAATGGTCCTCCGCCATTTTCCACAAACAGGGAGTGGGGGCATTCCAGGAACTCATTTTTTTCTTGAGGCGAAAAGGTGGGGACTCCGGGAACGGAGTGAGTGGGAAACTAGACCCTTAGCAGCCAGAAAACTGGCGTGAATGATGAAGGTGAACAACGATGAGTTTGATTGACAGGAAAACAACGGGAACCGTTTTCAACGTCCAGAAATATTCTGTTCATGATGGACCGGGAATCAGGACCATCGTTTTTATGAAAGGCTGCCCCCTGCACTGTCGCTGGTGTAGTAACCCTGAGTCTCAGTCTTTTAAGCCTGAACTGGCATATAACCCCAACAAGTGCCTGGGAGTCGACAAATGTGTTCGATGCCTCGAGGTCTGTACTGCGGGTGCGCTGTCGACAACGGCAGACAACAAAATTTCGGTCAACAGGGAGCTGTGTCTGGACCAGATGCATTGTGCTGATGCATGTCCGGCGCAGGCGCTGAATGTGTATGGCAGGACCATGAGTGTTGATGAAGTGCTCAAGCGTGTGGAAGAAGACAGTATTTTCTATGCACGTTCCGGCGGCGGTCTGACGCTGTCTGGTGGTGAACCGCTGGCACAGCGGGACTTTGCTCTGGCGCTTCTGCGCGAGGCCAGAACTCGCCGAATTAAAACGGCGATAGAGACCTGTGGCTTTGTGGACTATGAGACCCTGAAAGCCGCCGCAGAGTATCTGAACCATGTCCTTTTTGACATCAAGAGTGTGGATGCTGAAAAGCATAAGGAATTTACAGGGCAGTCGTGCGAGCGGGTTATGGAGAACCTGAAAAGCTTGCGGGCCGATTTCCCGGACCTGCATATCCGTGTCCGCACCCCTGTGATTCCGGGCTTCAATGATACGGAAGAAGACATGAACGCCATTGTGGATTTTCTTGAGGAGAACGTCCCGAATGTGGAATACGAGCCATTGCAGTATCACCGCATGGGACAGCCCAAGTATGAATATCTTGGTCGGGAGTATGGCATTGAGGCGAAGCAGCTCGATGATGCCGTGTTCCTGAAACTGAAAAAAATTGCACAGGACCGTCTTGGGGACTGTGTGAAATAGTCTTGTGTCCGAGATGAGCCGTATGGCGAACGCTGTGAAACCTGGGAAGAGGTTTCACAGCGTTTTTTTATGGGCAAAGCGCAAAAAAAAGCTGCCTCGTTATGAGGCAGCTCAAGGAATGATCTGATAAGGGGCTTTTTAACGGCTGAGAGAGCAGGAGTTGTTTTTGGTGTTCCACGGCATTTTGCCCAGTATTTTTGCCATGCCACAAAAGCCAGTAACTCCGGCAAAAATAAGTCCTGCACCAACAAAGGCGCTTACACCAACAAATTCAGGGGCAATGACCTTGGACAAAAGCAGTCCAAGAAGAACGAGGGAGCCTGCGCTAATCAGAACCTGACGCTCCATTGGGATGCCGCTTGCACACCCTGCGCTGATGGGAAGGCCATCTTTCTTCCATGCCACGATGCCGCCCTTGAGAACCTTGAGCTTTGGGAGCTGGGCTGCGAAGCGTTCAGCAATCTGAGTGGCCCGGTTGTCACTTCGGCAGATCAGAATAACATCCTGTCCTTCCTCTAGAAGTGCGGAAAGACGCTGTTCAGAAAAAATATCCTGAGGAAGGAACACACTGTCTGCAATGAATTCCCCTTTGACTTCGCTCACAGTGCGAACATCAACACCGAGAGCTGCACCGCTCTGAAAGAGCTTGTGTGCCTCTTTGGGGAGCACGGTCTGTGCATTCATATATTCACCAAATTTCCTTGATTTTCTGTTTTTTATTTTGCCAAAGAGGAAAAATAAGTCGTGAATGGCGTCTGGCAAGAGCGGAAAAATGCCAGAAAGCCTTTGCGTAGGCTAAGTCACTGAAAAAGAAGAAAGGCCCCGCAAAAAATGCAGGGCCTTTTTTTAGTTTTCGGAGTTGTAAAGCGCTTTTATGTCGCCGCTACTCAGCATGTCGAGCTTGGCGGTGATTTTTTCATCAGGCCAGTCCCACCATTTGAGTTCCAGAAGCATGGTCCGTTCCTCTTCGGAAAAGCGATAGCGGATATGCTTGGCAGGAAAACCTCCCACAATGGAGTAGTCGTCCACGTCTTTGGTGACAACGGCTCGTGCACCGATTACGGCACCATTCCCAATGTGAACGCCGGGCATAATCATAGCCTCGGTCCCAATCCAGACATCATTGCCTATGACTGTGTCACCCTTGCGGGCAAAACCGTCAGGAGCTTCGCTGAATTCTGGCATGTAGTGAAAGGGAAAGGTGCTGGCCCAGTCCATCCTGTGTCCCTGATTTCCTGCCATGATAAAGCTCACACCAGAGCCAATGGAGCAAAACGCACCAATTTTGAGCTGGTCAACGTCTGTCCGGTCCGGGCTGAGGTAGCGTGCGCAGTCCTCAAAGTGATGCCCGTGGTAATAGCCGGAATAATAGCTGTGCCGTCCAGCCTGAATGTTCTTGTTCTGTATGTGCTGTCGAATTTCGTAGCCCTCAAAAGGGCTGTTGAAAGGATTTTTTCTCATTGTTTTTCTCCAAAAGAAAAGGGGAACGCTCGCTGTGAGCGCAAAATGAATTCAGTCAGTTTTTTTGGAAAAAGGGCGCACCTCTCCTGAGAGAGCTGTGCCAGTGAGGTCAGACAGCAGTCTTGATGCGGCGAGGAACAATAATGGCCGCATGAAAAGGCAGGAAATATGGACGGGTCAAAAATCGCATGGGGAGAAACTAGGCATCGCTTGTGGGGAAGTCAAGATGGTGAAGCTTCTGCCGGACGTGACTGTACGAAATGAAAGTTGATTTTTTTTTGAGGCAAAAGAGAGTCCCCCTCTGGCTGGAACGCGAGAGGGGGATTTTTTATGCGATATCAAGTTCATCTTTTCCAAGTTGCGCACGGACCTGTTCCGGGCTGTTCCACATAAGCACATCCAGAATAGAGAGGCTGGGAACAAAGGTGAATGGTGCGGGATCATATTCAAAATCGGGCACCCTGGTAAACGCAAGGCCGATGCCGCGTTCTGAAAATTCCTCGGGGCGAAAGAGGTCTTTGCCTCCTGGCGGGTTGATGTACATGTCCGCATGAAGCACGCTGCTGATTTCCAGCGCCCACTGTCCCGGATGGCAGACAGGCGGCAGCTCAAAGTTTGCCTGCGATGCGATAACAGGAGCAAAGTGGATTCCCAGATAGGCGCAAACCGCAGCCATGGCACTGACGTTCATGTCTGTCAGCGAGGGGGATGGAAGCGATTCAAAGCTTGTTTTGACCAGTTCAATCACGTCCCTGTAGAACGGAGCGCTTTTTTTGTACTGGGTGAGCTGACCAAGCAGGGTGCGCCGGGTCTTGTCTGGGTCTGCAAGCTCCACCTCGGAGATTGCCATATGCTGAGAGCCGTGGACATCGCAGCGAAAATACATCCAGTCCTTTGTTGGATGAGCAATACGGTTGCGAGTCATCCACGAACGGGGGGTGTACTGGCAGCTATCAAACACAACCCAGGAATCACAGCGGGATATGAGGTCAAAGTACCCGAGGTAGGGGAAGAAATAGGGCTGCATTATTCCAAGAATCATGCGAAATACGTCCTTTTGATATCTGCGGAGTTGGCCTGAACAAACGCAATGCATTCACAAATTCGAGAGACGGCGTCCATGCTGACAGGGGCACCCGAAGGAAGCTGGAGCACTTTGGTGCACAGGGCATCAGTAACAGGAAGCGCCGTGGCAAATTCTGGGAAAAGCGTTTCGTACGGGGGGCAGTGGTGCATTCCCGGAACAAAATAGCGGCGAGCGATGACGTTTTCTGCTTCGAGGAGTTTTTGCAGGGCGTCACGGCTCAGGCCAAATTCTTTTTCGTCAATTTCCAAAACTACATACTGATAGTTCATGTTTTCCTCTGGGGCAGGGGAAATACAATGAATACCGGGGATGCAGGACAGCTTTTTGTGATAGAGGGCCATCTTTTGGCAATTCTCATCGCAGCGCCGGGAAAGATCTTCGAGACTCAGCAGTCCAAAAGCAGCCTGTGCCTCGGAAAACCGGCCGTAGCCGTCGATGGGTGTCTTGACGTTTTTTCGCCGTCCATAGCTACTGCGAAGGTTACGGAGACGCTCGGCAAGCTCGTCATCATTGGTGGTGATGCAGCCCCCCTCTGTGGCGTTCATGATTTTGGTGGCATGGAAGGAAAAGACTTCGCATGCGCCAAAGTTGCCAATGGGTTTGCCGTGGTAGCGGCAGGCAATAGCGTGTGCAGCATCAAAGAAGAGGGGAATTCCTTTGCTGTCGGCCAGAGTCTGGAGCTGTTCAATGTCGCAGGGGTTGCCCCAAAGGTGAACGCCAAGAATGGCGCACACGTCGTGCTGTTCCAGCAGCGCTGC
This sequence comes from Desulfobaculum bizertense DSM 18034, assembly GCF_900167065.1. Taxonomy (NCBI): domain Bacteria; kingdom Pseudomonadati; phylum Thermodesulfobacteriota; class Desulfovibrionia; order Desulfovibrionales; family Desulfovibrionaceae; genus Desulfobaculum; species Desulfobaculum bizertense. Next base: position 338,813 of record NZ_FUYA01000003.1, on the reverse strand, counting down.
AACTTTTTGGGGATCAAGGTTGTGACTTTCGTTGCTGATGTCGCAAAAAACAGGTTCGAGACCTGCCCATGTCAGGGCCTGTACCGTGGCGGCAAAGGTGAAGGCTGGCACAATGACTTTGCCCTGTGGGGGCAGACCGAGTGCCTTGCAGGACAAACTGAGGCCAAGGGTTGCGTTGGTCACCACAACGGCGTTTCGAACGTCAAGCCGTTCTTCCAGACGGCGCTCCAGTTCCTGTGCGAGTTTACCGTGGTTTGTGTAATATCGTCGGTCAAACAGGTCGTGGAACACAGAGTGAAAACGTTCTTTTGAGGGGCTGTAGAGCTGACCAACAGGCAGAATGGAATCAAAAAGTGGTTCGTGTCCTGCCAGAGCGAGATTAGCGATGTCTTTCATCACGCATTTCCTCTTTGAGCTGTGCTCGCATGGCATAAATATCGTGCAGGATTGATGACACATTTGCGACGTCTTCCTCGGAAACATGTGCTCCTGAAGGCAGGACGCATCCTACGGATGTAACGGCTTCGGTCACAGGAAATTCAAGTGAAGCTGTCTCTGGGAATTTCTTGTGAAGTGGTGGCGTGTAGTACGCGCGGGCGAGGATGTTTTCTGCCTGAAGCACTGAGAGTATTTCATCACGGGTCAGTCCCCAGTCACCAGTCAGGCGGACGACGATGTTTTTCCATGTCCGCTTTTCTGTTGCGTCATAGCTCACAAGAGAGAGGGGAAGGTCGCTCAGTAATTTCTTGTAGCAGTTAAAAATGGCTTTGTTATGCGCAACTTGCTCGTCGAGTTCGTCTATGCAGGACAGGGCCATTGCCGCATGAAGTTCGTTGAGCTTGGCGTTGCAGCCTAATTCTGAGATGGAATCTTTTTGCTCAAAACCAAAGGCCCGGATAACCCTGAGGCGCGCTGCAAGCTCTGCGTCATTGGTGGTGGCGTAGCCGCCTTCAAAGGCATTGATGAACTTGCTGGCGTGCATGGAAAAGACTTCGGCTTTGGCAAAACTTCCAATTTTTTTCCCATGAATGGTCCCATATGCCGCTTCAACCGAATCCATGAGCAGGGGAATTCCCGTGTCGCGCGAAAGCTCTTCCAGCTCGGTCACGGCACTCATGTTGACAATGGGGTGAACGCCAAGCAGCAGGGCCGTTTTGTCTGTGATTTGAGTTTCAAACAAGGCCCGGTTCACGCCCATTGTCTCAAAATCAATGTCGGTGAAGCGTGGGGTCAGTCCTGCCCAGCGGACAATATCCGCCATGCGGCGATAGGTTGCAGAGGGAAGAATAACTTCTGTTTTTCCCGGAAGCGCAAGGGCGTGGATGCACATCAGCAGAGTCAAAAAGCCACTGCAAAAACAGACGCAATGCTCTGTGCCATGCTGCTCGGCCAGACGTTTTTCCAGAAGCTGAACAAGGGGACCGTTGTTGGTGAACTGTCGCGTTTCAAAAATGGAGTCAGCATAGGAGAAAAACCGGTCTTCGTTTGGACGGTGGAGGTCCGAGGTCGGTTTAGGCTCCATAAAGAGCTGCGGTCCGCCAAAAAAAGCAAATTGAGAAACAGCGTTTTTCATGTGCTTATGCCTTTGGGGTTAACACCGCATTGAAGCGGTAGTGCGACTGGAAAAAGTCTTGAGGCATGTCAACAAGCTGTGTTGTCCAGCCGCAGTCTTCGCACAGCGTCTGGAATTCATGTCTTGTCCACCACAGACCGATGGCCGTGGTGTGGTCGTCGAGCGGAAGCATTGGGCGTTCCTGGAAAAAAGCTTTTGCACAGTCGCGGTCTGGAATGGTGCCAATAAAGAAGCGTGAAACGTGAGTGAAGCGAGTCCGAAGCGTTGTGAGCAATTCTCGAAGCTCGTCTTTGGAAAGGTACGCGACAGCTCCATACAGTAAGATTTTTGTGAAGCGCTCGGGAAGCTTTTCTTCCGTGCTGTAGGGATTAATGCTGTTTTCCAAAAAACTGTAGCGAGGGGTATTCTCAAAGTTCTTCTTGGCAACTTCAATCAGGTATGGGGACATATCGACGCCAAGATACTCGTGGATTTCATCGAAAAAATACGATGCAAGGGCACCATTTCCGCAGGCGAGGTCGAGCAGCGTGTCAGCTTTTTCAAAGTGAAGGGCTGTTCTGACCATGGAAAAAATGAGTTCAAGCTGTTCCTCTGAAATAGGTTTGCCGTTTACTGTTCGGCGAACCTGACCCCAAAAATCGTCAGGAGCACATGTTTTGGGGCGTTCTAAACAATCGTAATGACTTTGTGGCATGCTCATTGGAAATTCCTTTATGCAGTGAAAAAAATTGCTGTATAAATATTCAGCCCTTAGTGGTGCTCTTTCTGTTCCCTTTCGCGAACGACTTCCTGAAGCATGTGCATTGTCCTGTGTGCATAAATATCGTGTTTCGTGACAAGCTGGCGAAGGGACTCTGCATTGAAATTGTAGTTTTTTTCAATGAAGTCTGCACGGTCTGGATCATCAAGAATGGAATACAGCATTTCAATTCCAAGATTGAGATGAGGACCGGAGTTTTTCTGCGACAAAAGCAGTTGGGAAAGGGCAAAGCCTGTGTCCATTTCTCCATCAACCAGGAAGTACTCAATTTCTGGGAAGATTTTGAGGAGTTCATCGGGATCGGTGATGCTTGTGTATTCCTCAAGGAGGTAGCGCATTTCATTTTGGAAGCGGATGTAGTTGTCGACTCCAAACGCACTGAGATTCGAGTTGTCTGAGTGGATACGGAATTTAACGAGTTTTTGCGGAAGAACCCGAATTTCTGACTTTTTGCATAAGCGTACCCAGCCTCGAAGATCTGGAATCTGAATGAGAGACGATGCCTTTGGATACACCAGAGGAATAAATTCGCTTCGGAGGAGGACTGACGGGTGGCAGAGTCGGTTCCCGTTAAAGAAAAATTCACGAAGCCATGAATGGCGACTCATGTTTTTTACTGCAAAGGGAGCAACGAGACTGTCAGAAATGGAGTTGCCTTTGTCATCGATTCCCTGAACCTGAGTAAAGGCTGCTCCAACACGAGGGTTTTGGACATACTTGAGCTGTTTTTCCAGCTTGTCAGGTAACCAGAGATCATCTGAATGATGAATGGCAAAGAAATCACCTTTGGCTGCGTAATAGGCCTGAGCGTGGTTTTTTCTGCGGCGGTTTTTGTCCCACAGCATGACTCGAATCCGGGGGTCATCATACGAGCGAATGATGTCTTGTGAACCGTCTGTTGATGCATCATCAGAGATGATAAGTTCGATGTTCTCGTAAGTTTGGCTGAGAACGCTTTCGATAGAGTCACGGAGAAACTCGGCGTGATTGTATGATGTGAGAACAACAGAAATCAGTGGAGCGGACATTGAAAACTCCTGTCATGAGCACCTTGCTCTGGTAAACGATTGAACTTTTGCCTTTGTTTTGTAAAAGGGGTGGTGTCAAAGGCCTTTGTGAGACGCAGCGTAACTGTTGTTGAAGAGGGCCGTCAAAAAGATGTCTTTTTTTTTGAGTCATTGTTCACCTTTTTGAGTGAATGCCCCTGATTTCCGTACAAATCAGCTCCGTACCCTTGGCTGCATCTCGCAACTCAGGATGAGAATGCAAATAAAATGCCTGTAACGGGAAACAGAGAGAATGCCAGATTTTTGATGGCATGGCTGTGGGCCAGAGCGTGGTGTTGTGAGAGAAAATTGGCAGAAAATAAGGATAGGCGTGTGCCGTTAGGCGTGCAGACGTGGTATAAACGAGAAAGCCTGTTTTTCGAATGAGACTCAGGACAAATTTTTACAAAAAGAGGGGAAGTACCATGCCCTATGGATCATTTCGATTTGAGGGAAGAGGTTTAAGCTACTGGTGGCTGGCAATTTGGACGACAGTCCTGACTGTTGTCACCTTTGGAATTTACTGGCCGTGGGCCTATTCTGCGAAGCAGCGCTGGATTGCCAAAAATACCTACGTTGATGGAAAGCAGCTTGTTTTCATGGGAACAGGTGCGGGATTCTTTGTCACATGGCTTCTGATTATTATACTGTCTATCGTGACCTTTGGCCTCTACGCACCGTGGGCTGCATGCCGTATCAAACGTTGGCAGATTAACAATCTGTACTACGCAGACGCTGGCGACAATGAACAGTTCTAAGTCCTAGCTCTTGGCTCATCGCTGAACGCCTCTGCCAGAGTTCAGAATCTTGGCCCCTTGCGATTTTTTCGTAGGGGGCTTTTTTGTGGAGTGGATTAAATTTATTGGTGATTCAAAGACTTTTTGTCAAATTGTGTGTATAGCTAGTCTATATTTTTAAAATTTAGTGGTGAAAAGGAATGTACTCATTAAGGTGGCAATTTGTGAAATGAGAAAAAGGAGAGGGCATGAAGCTGATAGTTTATGTGTTGTGTATCGCCTTTGTTGTCTTTCAACAAATTCCTGTTGCCTATTCCGAAAATCTTGTGAGTATATCGGAGCTACGGATTGGAGTTTTGGCGCATGATCTTGGCGTAACGGGGAAAAGTCGAGAAGATGGAGTCGATGTTAATGGTGAGGTTTTGTTTAAGGAATTCCAAGGACGAGCGTGGGAAGCAATAGGTTCTCCTCGCTTGCATCTTGGTGGGGGGCTGCATTCAGAAGGGAAAACTTCACAGGCTTATGCGGGGTTGACTTGGACCTATGATTTTTATCCAAAAATTTTTATTGAAGGAGCCTTTGGGGGGGCAATCCATACTGGAAAGCTTAGCTCACATGATCCAGATGAACAGCGTTTGGGGTCTCGAGGGCTTTTTCGCCTTCATGCAGGGATTGGTTATAAATTTACGAAGCATATAGCAACGCTCCTTTCATACGACCATATTTCTAATGCAAATTTGGCCAGCCCAAATCCTGGATTGGATAGAGCTGGCCTTTCTTTGTGCTATTCTTTCTAAGTGTAGAAAATGGAATCCTTGAGAAGGGATACAAGATTTTCAATTTTGAGGCGCCAATGCGTAAGCTTTGGCGTCTTCTTATGTGCTTTTTCGAGAGATGTATTTTTTTCTATTTTTTTAATCGCATCTTCGGGAGAAATGAAAAAACCAGTGTCATAGTCAACGTATCGCGGGTACTCAATCAAAGTGCAGAAAATGAGTTCTTCGAGGGAGCAATGCTTTGTCCTGCGAGTGACACGATGTCGATCAGATGTGAGGCCCCAGCCTGAATAGAAAGGCATGCCATATGTATAGACCTTTTTCCCGCGAATGAGAGCTTCAAAACCTGCGAGTGAAGTCATTGTGTGGACTTCATCACAAAGCTCAAGGCAATGATCCATCCTTGTATCCGAGACGATGGCATCTGCTAATGTCTCTTCATGGGGAGAAAGGGATCCTTTTCTGTTCCCAGAAAGAACATCCGGATGGGGTTTATAGAGAATAAAGGCTTCTGGGTTGGCGTCTCGTACAGCTGCTAGCAGTTGAGCATTGGTATGGATGTCAAGGGTTCCGAGGCGTATTGATGCGTCATCTTCCACCTGACCTGGAACAAGTATTTTTTTGCTCTTATTATGAGGGAAGAGAGGCTTTGCTGAGCTGTCTCCCCAGTTATACTTCGTGACCCCCCCATCAATGAGTAAAGACTGGAGCTTTCGAGCTCGACTGTTTTCTGTAAGACTTAACGTTCGGTGATTAAGGAGCCACTCCAAGTCGCTTTCCGTTCGAGGATCAAAATAAATGCCTCGAGAATCAAGTATGAGAGATAGTGGAGGAATAAAATCAGCTCCAAGTCCAACAGAGCGGATAAAACCATCTTCCATTCGTGCCACTGGAATGTGTTTTTTTTGGAGTTCGCACCGAAACTTGTCTCCATATTTTTGTCCCCAAATGACAGCATGGGACTGAGGCGTCATGCCGCGACGTTCTGCTGATTTTATAGAAGAAGCAAAATGGGGGTGAGGAGAAGATTCCGGGAGGAATCCTTGGACAAATTTGTGTTTCCATAGACTGAAGCCGAAGCAGAATATTTTTGCAGGGCTTTGGAGTGTGGCTTTTTTTTGGATTTCGATTCGTTGGAGTATTTTTTCTAAAGAGCATTTTTCACAAAGAACGGGGTCGGCATATTGTGAATAACGGAGGTACGCAGCCTCAAAAACCTGTTCAAGAGTTCTTGGACATCCTCTGCGAGAGCATGTTTGCTGATCATGAGTGAGTCCCCAACCTGCATAGAAGGGAAGTCCAAAACAATGAACAGGTTTGCCGACCATGAGAGCTTCAAATCCCATTTGTGATGTGACCGTAAAAACGGAGTCAACTTGTTTGAGAAGCTCGATGGGGTTGCAGTCCTCTTTGAGGAGGAATGCATTTGAGGGTAATTTTTCTGTAAGGTATCCTTTCCTTTTTTTTGCAATAACATCAGGATGTGTCTTGATAATAAGAGTTCCCTCTGGAAATTGCATTTGAGCGGCATGGAGCATTTCATTGAATGTTTGTTCAGATCCTCCGCCGAGTTGGACAGAAAGGTCTCCAACGGTTTGATCTATGATGAGCACCCGGGGACCGCTCCGCGGGGGGAGTTGTGGCTTTGCCCAAGTGTTGTTGTATTTGCAGGCTCCAATTGAAACGATTCTTTTTATACACGACCGTGAGCGCTCTGTTTGAGATAACTCAGCATTTCGGATGATGTCTTCGAGGTCAGAAGGGTGATGAGAGTCATAAAAAATGCCCTGTGAATCAAGAACAAAGCCAAAGGGCTCGGCGTTGTTGACACCAAGCCCTATAGATCGAATGAAACCATCCTCAAGGGTATAATACGGTAACTGGTGAACTTTTGCGTATTCGCGGGATCGAAGAGTGTTTTGCTTCATCCCCCAGCCAGCAATAGCAGTGTTCACTGTATCATGAGATATTGCCTGAACCATTGAGCCTATCGCGGTGGAGAGGAGTCGGTGTTTCAGTATTCCTTGAGAATGTGTGCTAAGGGACTGTTTATTCTGCATCTGTTTATGAATGATTGTTTTTAAGGCGCTAAGGGATAAAAAATCTATTTTTTTGAGTTGATTCGAATAGATTGTGGTAAAGTACCTGTTCTTTTTTTGCGGAGGATGAAGTTGTTTTTAAAAGATTGTCGATAGATTTTAGATCAAGCCCACGCTGTGGGGAACAGGTAAAGATGAAATCATTTTTTGTAGAATTCTTTTTGTCAAAGACTATTTTAGGCGTCCAACGGTGAATAGATTCTTTGGTGAAAAAAATGTCTCTTTTTATAATCCTTAAAGGAGATCCTGCTCCGATTGAGTTTGACGGGATGAGTTTGTTTGTAATTGTAGAGTTTGCTCCAATGATACTTCCTGAACCTATTTGTGTGTTTTTTAGCAGATATGCATTTTCACCGATCCATACATGATCTCCTATACATATAGATCCACTGGGGTTAATTCTGAGCCCATTTAGTGCGTTGTAAATGGGATGTGCATCTCCTGTTCTAAATACTATACCTCGAGAAAATAAGCAGTCATCTCCTATTAGTACGTTTGTACTTTCAGATAGAATTATTTGAACCTTTTTATTAGTGAAGAGATCCTTGCCAATGTATATAACATTATTGTTGTGTACAGATAAAGCTATTTTTAAGTTGTGGTGTCGTGTTTCATTAATGACAATAAGAGAGTTGTCTGCATTAAAATTAATGCTCGATCCCGTAAGGGAAACATTTCCATTAAATTTTATTTTGTTGTTTCTTCCACGAAATATAATTTTTGAATTTATGAGCTTATAATTCCCCTCGATTGTATTGTTGTATCCGTGTAGTCCTTCGCAGTTATTTTCTGTTATTATAATTGGTTCCATTGCAAAGTGTTTTGTTAAGGTTATTGTTTGCTGTTATTAAAAAGTCTAAAAAATGAGAAATTTTGAGTGTAGAAAAGCCATCGCAGGCGCCCATATGCTTTTGATACAGTTGCTTGCTAGCGCTTGAATGTTTTTCACATGTTAAAATAGTTTGTGCGAGTTTTTTTTCATTACGAAAGACATGGTCAGGGAGAAGTTCTTCAGGTGTGGTTGTGAGTTTTCGGTTATAATTTTCCTTTGGGATAAAGAAGAAGATAGGTTTTTGGGTTACAGAGAAATCAAAAATGATTGAAGAGTAATCCGTAATTAAGATGTCTGCGGCAAGGATACACGTTAAGTATTCCTCTTCAGTCCAGTTATTCTGAGTTGGCTGGGAAATTCCTTCTGAAATTGATGAAGGGTGTAACCTGTAAAAAAGTGTATAATTGGAAGGTAGGTGCCGAACTAATTCTTTTTTATCCAGAAAAACTGGGAACTCACGCTTTAAATTCGTTCGAAAAGTAGGTGCATAGAGAATGACAATGGAATTTTCGCTTATCTTATACTTTTCCCGAAGGAGTTTTCGCCTCTGCCCTTTGTCCTTCAAAAGGATATCCGTTCGAGGAGAACCTAAAGGAAGCACACGGTCTTGTGAGAGATTGAAGGATTTTGCATAGGTATCAAGAATAAAAGGAGAGGATGACGTTGCGATAGCGTAGTCATAGTAGCCGTGGAGTCTGTGAATTCGTTTTATTTCTGACTCAGTGAGAACAGGGGGGGCGTTAAAACCCACCCCTTTAAATGCTCCCCCTCCATGCCACAGTTGAACGACTGTAGTATGTGGAGAAAGAGTTATAGAAGAAAGAAAGCTGTTTGAGGCATCTATAACGACGGTTTTTGCCCTTGATAATACCCAAGCAAATTTGACAGCAGAAAGGAGACTGCGTCTGTTTATTGAGATGAACAAACAGGGGTGCAACCGAGATGTGCTTTGGTACACTAACTGAAGGTTTTGGAAAATATCATTGGTGTGTTCATTGCAAAAAAGAGTAATTTTTTTTTTGCAAAAGAAATTGAAAACAAGATATAAAACCTGAAAAGCTTTTTTAATTTTGTATAGAGTCAAAATGTTCTCTTGTCTTGATTATTTCTTGAACTTTTTCAATGATTCTTGAGCTTGCGTTTCCATCACAGGATCCAACATGCTTTTTTTTAAAATTTAAATATTTATCTGTATCTACGTATTGATAACTTTCAGTTATTCCTTCAATTAATTTAGACTCTGATTTTTCTTCGATAACAGGCCCAGGAACCTCTTTTTTGAAATCAATTAAGAGTCCATTGTCTCCTGAGAGGTATTTTTCAAGGTCTGGCGTGTAAAAAACAACAGGGATATTTCTCAACACTGCATAAAAAATACTCGAAGAGTAGTCTGTTATGAAAATGTCTGAAGCCATTAGTAGATCAAAAAAGGAAAGCTCATCATCGACAATAAATTGTTTGTTGTTTGATGTATAAAAATTGCATGTGTCTTGTCCTGTTTTATTCATGATGTGCTTAAAAACATGGTGCTTTTTTGCAATGATGAGGTATGGAGAATTTTCGAGCTGCTGTGAAAGGCTTTCCACGGAGAATCCAATGTCATAATAATGAGGAGTTCCAGCTCGAAAGGTTGGGGCAAAGAACACAATTTTTTTGTTTTTAGGTATATTGTATTTTCCCCGTATGTCAGCTTTGACTCGCTTTGCTTTCTCCGTGTTGAAAAGTTTGTCAGTCTGAGCTGTACCGCAAGGAAATACACTGGTTGGGGGGATTTGGAAAATTCGGGACATTTCGCCTTGGCATTCTTTAGAGGAACAAACAGCGTATTTTTGTGGAAATTCTTTAGTTTTTAAGTCAAGAACTTTTTTCATAAGGCCTAGCCCGTGCCAAAGCTGGAAGACAGGTTTGCCGCCAGAAATGAATTTATGAATGCTGTTTGTTGCAAGAATAAGTTTTGTGTCTTTGATTTGAGCCCGCATCACTAAGCAGTTAAACCAGTGATACCCGTAGTATTGTGGTTTTGTGAGGTATACTGTTTTATATTTTTCACGAAGGCGAGGAAGAAAATCCTCTCGCAAGTCTTCGAGGTACCTTGTCTCGATAACCCCTAAATCATAAGAATCAAAATGTGTATAGTGTGGGAGAAGCTCTGTCATTATCTTATAGGCTTCTTCCGACTTGAGCCCTTGTCCAAAGTTAAGAACATCTGAAGTTTTTTCTTTTAAATTCTCAAAATCATATTCTCCGTAACAGGAATGTAAATCAGCTATAAAGATCGCTGTCATGCAAGCTAAAAGTCTTTTGTTAAGCATGGGGGGATCAGATTTTAATATGAGACGAATGAATTTATATATACTCGCTAGTGTCTGGTCTTTATCTATTTTATTTTGATGAATCAGTGAGGATATTTTTTGTATATCTGAAAAATAACCAGCTAAGCACCGAAGCGTAGGGTTAGGCTCGTTGCCTGTTGTGTATGACAGCTCTTTGTTCGTTTTTATAATTTTTTTTTCTTTTAAAGAGTTAGCGTTAAAACCCAGTATGAATTTCCAATGATCAAGTTTTGGTTGAGACGTACTGGTAGCCAGGTCTGCCCAGGCCTTTTTGGCTATGACTGATCCATAAAAAAAGGCATCTGAGAAATCTTTTGAGGAAGGCTCGTTATTCAAAAAACGATTTAATTCAGAATTCTTGAGTTGGTTAGTTAGAAGGATATCAAAATGGTCATTAGATATGTGGTTGGTAACAGTTTTGCAGAACTCCTTATCAAACACATCGTTTTCACAAAAAAAAGTTACGTAGTCACTTTTAGCAGATGCAAAACCAATGTTGATTGCTTCTGAAACTGTGGTTGAGCTTGTGATGTCAATGATTCTAGAATTGGGAGTCTTTTTTTGAAGGGTGTTGAGTTTTTTTTTGTCTAGTTTTGCTTTGTTTGTAATGAATAAAAATTCAACATCGTGATTTTTATTGTTTGAAATTGAGCCAGTAGTCCTAGCAGAGAATTCTGCACCTGTAATAGCGAGAATAATTACGGTTAAGTTGGGTTTTTTTTGGGTAAACTCAAGAGTAGATATGATTTCATCAAGCTTGTTTTTGATGCTAATTTTTTTGTTTGCGACGGGTGCTGGCTTGATTATTTTTTTTGCTGTGGATTTAACCTTCTTTTTTTTGAAGGCCTTTTTTATATATTTTTTAATGTTCATTAAAGTCTCCAGAGTTGAGGAACGCTTCAGCGCAAGCTAAATCGAAAGGGTATGTAATTTTGAAGTTGTGAATTTCACCGAGAACAAAGCCAAGTTTTGTTTGAGGGAAAAATTTTTGTACAATCCCTGAAATGTTTGTTGAAGGGAATGGGGTCTTTTGGAATTGTTCAAAAGCCTTGCGCAGTAAACTAAGATGGAAGCATTCTGGCCCTTGGCCCAGGAAAAGTGTTTTCCGATTTGGAACTTTTTTAATTATATTGTCTTCGACAACAAAGACTGTGTCTCGGACTGGAATGCCTACATCGACGCATGGATACACATCAAGAGCATCAAAGCATTTTTTTATGAGGCTTTTTGATATGAACGGTCGCGCAGCATCAAAAAAAAGTATTTTAGAATCTGTGTCTTTTATTGAGCAAAAGGCATTGTATGCAGAGTCAAAACGCTCCTTTCCTCCGATCACCACTGAACATTTTTGAGAATTGGGTATTTTCTTTAAATTTTTTTCTATGTGGTGAACATATTGCTCGCTGGCAACAATAGTTAAAGAGTCAACTTCATGGGAACTAAGGAAAGTTTCTGTTCCATAGGTCCATATTTCTCTGTTGTTGAGTGTTAAGTACTGCTTTGGAATTGAAGATTTCATTCGGGAACCAACTCCAGAGCAAAGCAGTACTGCGTGCTTTTTCATCTATATTATCCTTCTAAGTAAGAAACGAGTCTGTTGTAGCTCTTTCTTACGTTTCTTCGTGCTTCAATTGCAGCGAAATCAACAGCATAAGCTGCGCCTAACTCAATTGATTCAAATGGAAGATTCATTTGTTTTGCTAAAGAGATTGGCTGGCCAATTCTCTCATCTAGACAGAGTTTTTTAGCGGGATTTCTTCCCACTCGAAAGACTGAATCCATGAGTTTGGTATTCGCAAATCGCGTCAAATTTTGTTTTAGTATTGAGGTGCTATCGATTGAGCTAGTGGAGTTGTCTAATATCGCACAAAGCTCTGTTCCGATATTTTTAAGTGTTTGGGAGATTTGTGGGTCCAGTACTGATTGATGTATAAATTCAAAACCCTTCGTTGCTCCCATCCAAGCACATATCGCGTGTAGAGTGTTCACCAAAAAAAATTTAATTCTGTAGGCGTCCGCAAACGATTCGACCGGAGTTATAAACTCCGGTAACTGGTATTTTTTTTCTGCTCCCCAAAAGTAAAAAGGCTCAGTTCGCACTTGATTGTACGAATTGCCTGTAATTATTCTATCGACGATAGTTGGTATAGCGTCGATGTTTTTAAAAGAATTGAGAATGTCATAGCAGTGTGTGTCGTTTTCACAGACTAAGAATGTTGATCTTGGGGCTGATTCGTTGAGGTGAAGAGCTAATTTTTTTGTCCCTTCATATGTAATTGCCGTTGTGCAGAATTTGTAGTCACCGAGTTTATTACAGTCAAAGTCGTTAATCTTTGTGAAATGAAGATTATCGACTGTTTTTTTTTCTATTTTTCCATTGCAATAATTAATAAGAAGCTCTTCGGAAGTAGCTTTTTTAAAACTGCTATCAGACATGCAAACGATATCTATTGTATATCCATACTTTTGCAATATCGGGATGATGAGCCCCTTTGTGAGGAAGCCGTACCCAAAACATAACGCGCGCATTAATAACTCCTAAATGCTATTATAGAATGCAATTGCTTCGTTAATTTCGTTGAAATAATGAATTTTGCCCTTGTCTAATACAATCCCACTAGTGCACATCTTTCTTGTAACCTTAAGGTCATGACTTACAAGGAGAATATTTGAAGTTTGCATTCTTTCTAGAAGAGCTTCTCTTGATTTTTTTTTAAAATTCTTGTCTCCGACAGATAGTGTTTCGTCGATGAGGTAATATTCAAAGTCAAAAGCAAGACTAATTGCAAAACCTAGACGGGCACGCATGCCACTTGAGTATGTCTTTATGGGCATCTCAAAGTAGTCGCCAAGCTCTGAAAACAATTGGATAAATTTTAGTTTTTTTTTGATTTGTTCTTGTGATGAGCTAAAAATGCGACATACAAATTTTGAATTTTCCCTGCCCGTTAAACTGCCTTGAAATCCACCTGTTAAACACAACGGCCAAGAAAAAGTTGATGTGGAAATGATTGTCCCTGAATTGGGGAAGTCAATTCCTCCAAGCATTTTTAAGAAAGTAGATTTTCCTGCTCCGTTATGCCCTAACACTCCGATGTTAGTTTTTCCTGGTATGGTTAATGAAACATTATCAAGGATATATTTTTTATGTGTTTTAACATTGTAATATTTAGTTACATTTTTGAGTGTAATCATGGCTGTACTAGTCTTTTTTCAAGTCGTTTATAAACAGCTAAAGATACAAGTGTAAGTAGAAGGGTTAAAGAAAATATATATGTAATACTGTATTGTGGTTTTGTGTATGCAGAAAAGTAGCAACTTCGAATTAGTTCCATAAAGTGAAGGATTGGATTCAGTAACATAATTTCAGTGTACGTTTTTGGAATTATGTGTGCTGAAAAAAATATTCCAGAGATAAAGTACAATGGGCGAAATATAAGCTTGATACTTTTTTTAAAATTCTCTGAGAAAACACCAATTGTTGCACACACTAACCCCAACGAGAAAGAAAAAAGAAAGAAAGTAGTGATTGCTCCGGTGAGTCCTATTAAATTATGAATACTAACATTAAAACCAAGGCTGGCCCCCACTGCAATGTATAGGAGGAAGACGATGGAACTTAATATTAGTTCGATTATAGATCGAGCAACAAGCGTATCAATCGGTTTGACTTGGCGATATTGAAAAAGCCCGATGTTGCTTTGAAAGGCTCCGAGTGATCTGAAAACAATTTGCTTCAACATTAACCACGGGACTACTCCTGTCAGAACAAACATTGGATAATCAATTCCAGGAAGAGTTTTTCGCATGTGGAATTCAAAAATAACCCAAAAAACAGCCACAAAAGCAGCTGGCTCAATTATTGCCCAAATGTATCCAAATTTGTGAAATCCAAATCGAGTCTTCAATTCTCGTATTATGAGAGCAAAAACAACTGACTTTACAATATCCAAACTTGTTCTTTTCTTCATTGGAGTGTCAGGAATATATTTAATGTATTAAGTTGTTTTCTAAATTGTACTTTAAAGAATAAAAGACTAGATTACATGATGCTGGACAATGCCCACTAATCTTTTGTTATGAGCATTTGATACTACTGGAATTGTGATGATCTTGTTTTGGTGCATCAGCTCTTCAGCTTCGGTCAGCATGCAGTTTTCATCGATGGTGACGGGGTTTTTTGTCATGACTTCAGCGGCACTTTTTTCAAGGGAGGAGCCATTAAATTTATCTATGGTTCTGCGGAGATCTCCGTCTGTGATGACTCCTTGAATTTTGTCATCCTTTGTAACCACAGCAATTCCCTTCATCCCTGTATTCATGATAGAAATGACTTTTTTTAGAGTCATTTCAGGTGGGACAATAGGGAGATAGCGTGAATCCATTGCATCTTTAACCTGCGTCAAGAGACGCTTTCCAAGGCTTCCTCCAGGATGACGAAATGCAAAGTCTCTGGGGGTGAAGTTATCTAATTCCATTATTGCCATTGCAAGGGCATCACCCATAGCTAATGTGGCTGCGGTCGATGATGTGGGTGCCAGCTGGAGCGGGCATGCTTCCTGCTTAACAGAGACATCGAGGTGAGCTGTAGCTGCTTTGGCCAATGTTGAGTGCGGGTTGCCTGTAATTGCTATAATCGGAACCCTCATACGTGTGACGAGAGGAACAATTCGAAGAATTTCTTCTGTCTCACCAGAGTAAGAAATGGCGATGAGAACATCATCTTTTTTGAGCATTCCAAAATCACCATGGGCGGCTTCTGCCGGATGCATGAAAAAAGATGGAGTGCCTGTGCTTGCAAGTGTTGCTGCTATCTTTTTACCGATTAGACCTGATTTCCCCATGCCTGAAACAGCAACATGCTCTTTGCAGTTTTGCATTATTTTAACGGCATTTTTGAAGTCGTCACCAATTGTATTTGTCAGGTTTTGGATAGATGCAGCTTCAATAGAGAAGGTTCTCTTGGCGATTTCTATACAATTTTCCATAATAATACTCTTAAATAGCTAACAAAACACCAGTTGCCACTGCTATTTGGTATAAAATTTGAGTCACGTCGCGAGCAATTTGAAGATGCTTTACCTCAATTTGAGGCATGACAAGAATTGAGTCTCCAGGTGATACAAGCATATTCCGCCGTTTGTAACTGGAGTCACAGCGTTCAACAGATCCGTTGGGATGAATAAGAAGGATGTATTCTTCATTTGCTCTTTGGCCTAATCCACCGGATTGGTTCAAATAGTCTTTGATTGACTTGTCCTGATTCCATAAGTGAGCGCCAGGGAATGCAACTTCTCCATTCACGAGGACGAGACTGGACTTTCTAGGAACGTAAAGTGTGTCTTCTTTTTCGAGAACAAAACTTTTTTTGTTTGTGGATTCAGGGAGGATAACTAGTCCTCTTGGTTCGATCTGGCGTGCCCGTCTGATGAATTCAAGGATTGATTCTGTTTCGTTTTTTCGGAGTAAAGCTTCATCTTTTGTTGCTGCGCCTGATGTCAAAACAAGAGACTCAAGCTCACTGAGCTTTGCGTCCAGTAGCTCTTTTTGCTTTGCCGCAATGCTTTTACGAAATATTTGTACAGATTTTGATGCAGAGAATTTTGTAAATTGTATCTCTTTGAATGCTTCATTAAGTGTAGCGTCTCGAGGAAGAATTAAGGTGTTTTTCCCTGTGTGCTCACCAGAGATGCAAAGTTTTAATTTGGTGTCTTGGTAGTCAGCTACGACCTCAACAGAGCTCCCTGCATGAATGAACGTATGGTTCCATTCCTTGCGTGGAATAAAATTTATGGTGGTTTTGCCATTTGTTTTCCAGTCAGAAATATTAATCCCTGTTGATTTTATGGATGCTTGAGCTAGTTGAAGAAGTGTGTTTGCAGGGATTAATTCTGCAGTGAATTCAAAATCACCAGGGACATTTACTTTTCCAGAAACTGAAATGCTATTTTTTTTGTTTGTAACGTTGATGGAATCCCCATTTCGGAATTGGAATTGATCAACTTCTCCTGATACAAGAAAATGGTAAAGATCAAACGAGTGAATGACTTGTCCGTTCCTTAGTACATTTATGACTCGAAAGCTTCCGCTATGCGGATTAATCCCCGCAGCCTTGTCTAAATACTGAACAATGGAGTCAGATGACATGCCTTGATAGAGGCCTGGTTTTTTTACATTGCCAGTGACAAATACTGAGACAGGTTGTGACTTGTTTATGAACGCATAAACAAAAACGTTATCTTTATATTTTTTGCGTACTAAATTTTTAACAACAGTGTTTAATTTGTTGTTAGGAAGTCCTGCAACGTTCACAGTGCCAATCTTAGGAATGAAAATATTCCCATGTATATCAACGATTGCTTCTTGCTGGAGTTCTATATATCCCCAGAGGCGGAGACTTACAGTGTCACCAATTGATATAATATAGTGAGGGTTATAGCTTGGCAGTGTTGTTTTCGAGAATGATCCATCAAAAATAGATGCTCCGAAGACCTGTGAATCCTTAGAGAGGATGGTTTCGGTGGCGTTTGTGTTTTCTTCGCTTGTTGTCGATAGGGATTCTCCAACTGAAACTTCCAGTGCTGTTGCCTGGCAGGCCATTGAGAAGAAAACAAGGCAAGTAATAAGAAGGATTCTCATCGGTCGCTCCGGCTAGTCTTGGTGCTCATCAATGATGGCGACACTCAGTTGAAGTATTTTTAGGATTGCCCAAAAAATAAATGCAGCAATAGTAATAAAACGAAGTCGAACAGGAGCTACATGGCCATCAGGTATCGTTGGGTGAGAAACGATTTGGAAAAATTTTGCTTCTTTTTCGGCTTCTATCTTTGCTAATTGATATTGCAAGTAAGCTTGTTCATATGCCTTGGTAGCAAAATTTAGCTCTTGCTTTATTTTTTCATAACCAAAAGAGAGGGAATTCAGGTGCTCTTTGTCTGTCCCTACAAGGTGGCCACGGATTTGAGCTATAGAATTTTCAATTTCTTCAATCTCATTGCGAAGGGCACTGACCTCAACGGAATCATTACGCATGAATTTGAGCCGATTGTTGAGCTCGACTCGTTTTGCGACTTTTTTTCCTTCTAGGTCGGCGAGGATGGTGCTTTGGACTCCAACATCAGAAAGAGGATCAACAAGAGAGTGCGATGTCTGGAATTTTTCCAGTTCGGAAATCGTTTGATTGAGCTTCTTTTTGTTAGACTGCATGAGTTTTTTTGAAAAAATAGTCTTTCGATAGGCCTTGTTTTGGTTCATGTTATTTAAAAAAATTTGTCCCTGAGATAAGAGCTCTGTGACCACTTTTTGCGATAGTTCGCGTTTTGAAGAATCAAACTGGATGTGAATGATTGATCCGTTTTCATCACAAAAGACATTGAGGCGTTTGCGATAAAGTGCGAGTTTTTCTTCTTTGGTTGACCATGGCCAGAGGCGTTCTGATATGCCTGTTTCAAAGGATGCAAAGTGGTCAGAAAGACTGAGCCGTTTGTCTATAATGTCTAGAGTGTCTGGTGTGGTTAGATATTCAATGAGAATTTCTGAGTCCTGTTTTGAGGAAGTTCCTGTTAGTCCAAAAATAGGAACACCAACCTCATGTTCTTTTGATGAATCAATGGTCTTTATGACGAATGAAGCTTCTGACCTGTATAAGTTTTTGGTGAGGAAAAAGAGGAAAAATAAAACAAGAATCATATAAAGACCAAAGGCTTTTATATGAAATTCTTTGTCGTTCAGTGCTTTTCTAAAAAGATGATTCATTGCTGTGTATTTTATGTAAGCCACGGCGTTGGTGGTTTAGAGGCTGGTATGTGTTTGAGGTGTTGAAGTTTAGTCCTGAAGGAAAATTTCCCCAAAAACTCCCGTTTAACTGTGTTTTTTCAATGAGGTAGTTGCGAAATTTGAGATAGAGTTTTCTGTTTGGGGTCGGTTGCTGTGTCCAAAATTGTCGTAAAGGAACATTATGAGCAGTGAGTCCCGCTATATCGTAGATCGCTTTCCCTAATGTCTTTGTTGGAGTTCCATGGTATAAAGAAGATAAACCAACGGTACTGTTTATAATAATAACTCCCTTAGCGTTTTTGATGGCTAAGGGAAGGTGTATATCGTGCGTTACAAAGACTCTGTCTTTGATGTTGTATTTTTGGGAAAGTGTATTGATGTATGATGTGTAATTCTTTCTTCCTCTATCGACAGGATGGTGCTTGAAAATAAGGGAAAATTGAGGTGGAGCATATCGGGCGAAAGAATGCATAACGTAGTCTATGAATCTTTCGATTGTTTCGAATTTAGAATGTGCTCGTATTTGAAAATCGTTATGTGTTTGAAGAGGGATGAGGAAGTATTTTTTCTTTAGCTTTTTTCGTATATAATCTTCAATTTTTGCATCATTATTTTTGACACTATATTTCATGAGCAACGATTTGATTGCTATTTTCAGCTCCGGAAGGAGCTTTTTGTTTCTATGGTGTTCGTAGAAGGGGAAGTAGAAAACTCCAATGGACATAGCAATATAGTATAAAGTCGCTTCGAGTCCCATCCAGAACACTTTTTTATTCTCTGATGGGTAATTTTTTTTTGTAGAATATGATTTTGGAAGTTTGCTATAAAAATCTGCTGACTTTGGAAGTAAACTATTACCGTTTACACCGTAATCTTCGAAGGTTACGAAGTTAGGGCGTATATATCCTTCTTCAAAAACATAGACATGTATATTCCCTCTTTTGCATAAAGTAACTGCTTCTTTTTGGTAGTATCGGCAGTCGCCAAAAAGGATTACAGCATCTATACTTTTTTTAGCACACACTGAAAGGAAAAAATTACCCCACTGTGCTTTGGGTGCTGTGTAGGGAATACAGTTAGTGCTATGATTGAAGAGCCAATCGCCTCCATTAAAACAAATGTTGTAAGTCGTAATGCCTTTTTTTTTAAGTTTTTTCTGAAATCTATGGAAGAAACTTCCCATGGGGCCTTGCAGGAATAAGATCCTTTTTTGATTGATACTTCTCACTGGTTTGCTCAAGGGATGTATTGCTTTTTGCCGTCTTCTATAGTTAAAAACAAATATAATAGATTAGCAAATAAACAGAAGGGCTAAAATATTAGTGTGGAAAAAAAACTGTTAACAAATAATTCTATAAGAGTATTAAGTAAAGCAAAAAAATAAAACAATTTAATAGTTGAAAATACAAAGAGGGTTTTTCTTTTATTGTATTAAGAATACGGATGATGATCTTTAGTATATTCGATTGTCATTTAAAAAAAGATTATAATAATATTTTTTGAAAGATAATTTAATTGCTACATGATTTTATGAAAAATGTTTTGTTGAATTTTACAAAAAATATAATTTTTTATTATTGATTAAAATTGTGAAAGTCTTTTGGTTACAATAATTTTATATGTAGGAATATACTTCATAAAGTCAAAGAGGTGTCGATTATTATAAAATGAATTAAAAAAACTGGTGTTGCAAACGAGAAGGTTTGTGGTTTTTTTGTGTCGAGAAATAAGTATTCAACCAGATAATAAATACTTTTTAGGTATGATTTTTTTTAAAGGCTTTCTCATGAAGACTATTGCGTGGCAGGATTTTGAGAATGTTGAGCTTCGGGTGGGGGAGATTGTACGAGCAGAGCGTTTTAAAGAGGCTCGCAAGCCTGCGTACAAGTTGTGGATAAACTTTGGCTCGGAGATTGGTGAGCGCAAGTCGAGTGCTCAGATTACTGTGCAGTATTCGCCAGAAGAGTTGATAGGACGGCGCATTGTCGCGGTCGTGAATTTTCCAAAGAAGCAGATTGGCCCGTTTATGTCGGAGTGTCTGGTTACAGGTTTTCCTGATGAAAATGGCAACATTGTCCTTTGTGTGCCAGACAAGAACGTCCCTCTTGGCGCCAAGCTCTGTTAAGTCTGGTTGGCCTCCTCAAGGCTGCTGGTGTTGCCCGATTTTGCCATTGAGCACAAAAAAAGCCCCGTAGTCCGCGTGACTGGGGCTTTTGTTTTTTCTGTATGCGGTCTTTAGGGCATGAGCTTAGTCGATGCCGCACTTTTTCATTTTTCGGAACAGCGTCTTTCGACTTATTCCAAGCCGCTGTGCTGCTGTTGTTCGATTCCAGTGGGTCGCTTCCAGCGCCGCCCGAATATACTGGCTTTCAAACTGCGTCACAGCGGTTTCCAGTTTATCAGCCTTGAGCGTACACAGTGTGCATGTTTCATCTCCAAAGCGGGTATCCGAGGGGATGCCTAGCTCTCCCGTGGTCAGGTAACGCTGGATGACATTTTGAAGCTCGCGGATATTCCCCGGCCATGAGTATTTTTCAAATGCAGCGAAAACACTGATAGGGAGTTTTTTGACTCCTTGCCCCAAGATCTGTTCCTGAAAGTAATCCGTCAGGAGAAAAATATCTTCGCCCCGTTCCCGCAGGGGAGGGATATTAATCGGAATGACATGGATACGATAATACAGATCAGCCCGGAATTTCCCTTTTCGGACTTCCTCGGCCAGATCCCGGTTTGTCGCGGCAATGATTCGGACGTTGGGTCTGCGAAATTCGTTGCTTCCAAGTGGGGTGAAACCGCCGTCTTCCACGGCTCGAAGCAGTTTTGCCTGATTCGAAAGACTGATTTCTCCGATCTCATCCAAAAAAAGCGTGCCCTTGTCCGCGAGGTCCATAAAGCCTTTCTTGTCGCGAATGGCTCCGGTAAACGCACCCCGTCTGTAGCCAAAAAATTCACTCTCAAAAAGATAGTCTGGTATCGCTCCGCAATTTACAGGAATAAAGGCGTGTTCTGCACGGTCACTCAGGGAATGGATGGAGCGGGCGACGAGGTCTTTTCCTGTGCCAGATTCGCCATACAGTACAATGTGCGAATTTCCCTCGCAGGAATCAAGAATCGCGCTGTAGACCTTTTTCATGGCCTCGCTTTTTCCTATAATATTGTCGAACTTGTAGCGATCACCTGCTGGAATGTGGTGCAAGGTCAGGTCCCGGCGCAGCTGGTATGCCTGTCTGTGCTGCTCGCCGATGTCTGTCATCAGGCCCTGGGCATGTGTTAACTCGCCCTTGTCGTTATAACTCCCGACACAGCGCTCCCATATCCAGCGGTATTCTCCAGAAAAGGATCGAATGCGATACGAAAGACGGCACATTTCTTTGTTTCGCATGGATTTTTTGAGTGCTGTGAACATGTGGGGAGAGTCATCCACGTGTATCCTGTCCAGCATGACCTTGCCGTCTCTTCCCAGAAAGTATTCGGGAGCATACCCCAGAAGCTCTTCTGTTCCCGTGCTCATAAAAGAAATTTGGCTCGTTCTGTTTTCCAGATCGTCAATCTCATTCATGGGGACTGGCGGGTCAAAACGAAAGCGGTAAACGCATGCCATCATGGTGTTGATGAGTTTGATAATTCCAAAGTCATCAAGCTCAACGGCCTCTTTGACGCGCGCAAGTGTGCATATCTCGCGCCGGAGAGCGAGACGTTCTTCCCGCAAGGCTTCAACGCTTTTGTCAGACATCTTTTCCCCCAAAAAAATCATGAATTCTTGTGAAATACTCCGCCGCATGTACCGATTTCTTTGCGTTGGGTCAAATATGACCCATGTTGAGAACAAATCGGGCATATACCGTCATGCCTTGCCACTGCACCGTTCTCGGAGGGAAGTGTGTCATTTGTGACACACTTTTTGCGTGCCAAAGAGCTTTCGGGTTTGCATAAAAGTTCACAAAAAGAACATGTTAGCACATTCGGCACATGGGTTGCTCAAAAGAAGTGATGCAAGGGATCCCTGACCATGTCGCATGGGTATCAGGGTTCATTTTTTGAGGAGGAACCATATGAAAATTGAATTTGGCAAAGCCGATGTGCCGGGACTGCTTTTGTCCCTGTTTTGGCTCATTACGTTTTTTGTTCTCGTCAGTCTGGTGACGGGAAGCTACGCGGAGTACGAACCTATTTCTGGTTTCCGCTATGGAATTGTTACTGTGCTGTGGGCCTTGACTGGTCCGGTACTTCGTTTGTGGTGGAAAAAAAGAAAGCAGGCTTAGGCGCTGTCTGAAGATATATTTTTTGAGGATGAGGGACTGATTTTGAAAAAAGAGAAGAAAGACAACAAGAAAACGTCTATGAACCGTCGGCAGTTTGCTAAGGCTGCCCTTGGTGGACTTGGTGCAGCAGCTGCAAGTCCGCTGGCTCTGACCGAGGCAATTGCCAAGGCTGAGGCTGATGAGAAAAAAGTTCAGGACTTTCGAAAAAACTGTGTCACCACGGTGGAAAACCCAATCCTCGTGGACGAAAGCCGCTACCAGCGTTTTTCTACAGCAAATATCGCGTTCAATGCCTATTCCCGTGACATTGGCGAAAGCCACTGGGCACCGTATGGCAGAAATTTAATCAAGAACCTCAAGCAGGGTAAGGGCGGCAAGGATATCAAGGTCGGTACCTTTGATGACGCCAGAGCTGTGAACGGTCTTGAGGCTGCAATGCAGTCTGGCAACCGCCTGACGGGTAACCATGGTGAAGGCCATGAGAACCGCGGTCCGCTGGCATGGGACAATCACATTACCTCTGCCGACCTTGGCTCTTTCCCCAAGTCTGAGCTTCCGCCTGAAGAATTTACCAAGCAGGTCAAGATTGCTGCCCGTCTTGGTGGTGCCAACCTTGTTGGTGTGTGCAAGCTCGACCACAAGTGGGTCTATGAAAGCACGCAGCGCAATGTGTACAGCCCGGACACTCCGGAAACCCAGAAGATTGTTTTCCGTGATGTTGATCGCCCACAGGAGACCAAGGACGAGCTGATTATTCCAAGCAAGGTGAAGTACGCGGTTGTCATGGCCGTGGAAATGCCCCGTACCCTGATTCAGTCTTCTCCCGGTCCTGCTGCGGGTATTGGTGATGCTCTTGGCTATTCCAGAATGGGCTGGGCTGCCATTGCTCTTGCTGAGTACATCCGCTGCATGGGCTACACTGCAATTCCATGTAAGAACGACACCGCATTGTCTGTGCCTTTGGCTATTGAGGCCGGTATTGGCGAACCCGGTCGCATGGGCGTCATCATCACGCCTGAGTATGGCCCGTGTGTGCGCCTTTGCAAGGTGTTGACGGATATGCCGCTGGTTCCGGACAAGCCCATCAAGTTTGGCGTTGAGCAGTTCTGCAACTACTGTAAAAAATGCGCCCGCGAGTGCCCGTCCAAGTGTATCACCGAAGGTGAGCAGACGTGGGAACCGCGCAATGAGTGCAACAATGGCGGCGTGAAAAAGTGGTATAATGACTACAAAAAGTGCCTTGGATTCTGGGACGAAAATGGCATGAGCTGCACAAACTGTGTTGCTGTGTGTCCGTTCACCAAGGGCGATATGTGGGCACATCACTTCACAGAATGGTCCATCGACAATATCCATGCTTCGCACCCCATCTGGCTGACGCTGGATGATGCCTTTGGCTATGGGCAGCGTCGTGAGGATCTCGATGTCTTTAAGCGGGACTTTGCTCCATACGGCATGGACCCGGACAAGATGCCTCGATAGACCCCATTTCCTTTTTACCTTGTGGCGGTTGTCTGGCCCTGTCAGGCAATCGCCTTTTGTGCTGTATCAGAATGAAGAAAAAAACACTGAATCGCCGATCGTTTGTCCGCTATGGGCTGGAGATGGGGGCAATGGTTGGTCTGGTGGGTGGCCTGTCTGTTCTGCCGTCCAAAGGAAACGCCATTCGTCCGCCCCGTGCTGTTGCTCCAGAAGAATTCACCGCCCTGTGCATGCGCTGTGGTGTCTGTGTTGAGGTTTGCCCGTCACATGCGCTGCGGCTCAAGGATTTGACTCTGGACATCAAGAATATTTCAACGCCAGTACTCGACCCAGATTTTGGTGGCTGCCTTGCGTGGAAAGACAATTGTGATGAGTGCGCACAGGCCTGCCCCACACATGCCATAGACCCCCTCCGGAGTCTGGCAGGGGAGAAGCTTGGTTTTGTGACTCTTGAGAAAGACCGTTGCGTGAACTGCATGGTGTGCCTGATGCGCTGTCCGGTGGAAGGCGCTGTGCTTTTCCCAAATCCCAAGGGAAAGCCCTTCACTCGTGAAAAAGACATCCCGACGGTGCTCAAGCTGCGGACTTCACCGCTCAAGCCCTATATTGATGTGAAAAAGTGCGTGGGTTGTGGGTTGTGCGTGTACCATTGCCCAGAGAAAATTATGCACCTGCACAAGGAGAAGAACTGATGCATCGTCTTCTGACTCTTCGACATCTTGTGCATACGCTGATTTTTGTCGGGATTGGCCTTGCTGCGGTCCTGAACGTTCCTTTTGCAGGCTGTGCATATCTCAAAATCGGCATGCTTCGCCTTGTGTGTCCGGTGGGCTTTCTGGAAACAGCTCTCGCGTCGCATTCTGTTCCGTGGCAGCTGGTGCCGGGATTTCTGTGCATCTGTGTCCTGATTTTTGTTGTGGGCAGAGCATATTGCTCGTGGGCCTGTCCGGCATCATTTCTTGGGACTCAGCTCAGGAAGCTCTCGGTGCGTGTTTTACCGAAGTCGTTCACCAAGCCGTTTTCCAAAAAATTCGGAAAAGCTCAGCGAGCCGTTTCTGCTCGTCTTGGAACTGGAAAGGGTGATGCCTTTGCTCTGCTTGCTGGCCTTGCTTTGGGCATTGTTCTTTTTGGATATCCGGCGTGGAGCATTATTTGCCCGGTTGGCCTTGTGTCCAGAGGCCTTATTGAGGGAATTGTGCATCATGTCCTGCGCTGGGATCTTGTTTTGTTGCTTCTTCCCATCCTGATTTCTCTGTGCTTTCGCTCGGGGTGGAAATGTGCCTGCCCTGTGGGAACCGTTCGGGGACTCCTGGCAACGCCAAACAGAACCCTGACACCCCTGCCAGATGCAAGTGCCTGCCGAAACTGTTCGAAATGCGCCCGCGTCTGTCCGGCTGGGCTTGACCCCATCCGAGAGACAGATCCGCAGCTGTGTACAAAATGTCTCCAGTGTGTTGATGCGTGCCCATTTGACGCGCTGTCCCTTGCCTTGCTGCGTTCAAAAAAGAGAAACGCACCACACGTCTAGTCCGTGTTCAGCCGTGGACGTCATGAAAAAGCGAGAGGCCTTCCTCTCGCTTTTTTTGTGCGTGGCAGGGGCCATGCGAAAATACGCTTGTATAAAATGTATAGGTGCTATACATTATTTACATGAATGAAGCACATATCACAGAGCTTGGTCTGGAGTCCTTTCGCCGTTTTCTGAACAAGTACAGCCGGGTTGAGCGCATGGCGTTTGATTTTGCTGGGCACAGACTCCACCCCGTCGAGGTGCATACGCTGGTCTTTATTGCAGACAAGGGGCGTTCGTATGCGAGTGAAATCTCGCGCGGGACAGGTGTGACGCGTGGGGCGGTGTCGCAGGTCGTGGGTAAGCTGGAGAAAAAAGGCTTGCTGGAGCGGGAAAAGGACGAATCCAATGCGCTTCGTGTGCTTTTGAAACCAAGTCCGAAAGGGCTGGAAGTGGCTCAGGCGCACACCGCCTTTCATTTGAGTCAGGATAAGGAATTTTTTTCTTTTTTGAGTGCGCTTGATGCCGAGCAGAAGCGTTTGATCAAGGAGCTGTTTGAGGAAATGGACTGTTGGATGGACAAGTATTTTGTCGATCCCTGAGATCTCACGCTTTCACATAAGGAGAGAACTATGCAGATCCCTGAAATACATTCCGATTACCGGCCCATTGAGAGAATTCTGGTGCAGGCTCATGCCGAAAAGCTGCTTTTTGCGGCAATGGAAATGCAGCTGTTTGATGCGCTCAGGCAGCCTGCAACGGCAGAGGACGTGGCGCAGAAGATTGCTTGTCCTGTGCTGTCTACCCGCCGTCTGCTTGAGGCGTTGCAGAGCCTTGAGCTGCTTGATTTTCAGGATGGGAAGTTTGTGAATACCCCGACAGCCTCAGATTTTCTGGTGACAGATTCTGCGGCGTATCAGCCAAAGGGTATTCATTTCCTGTCTAATATGTATCAGGTTTTTACCAGTGATTTTACAGAAGTGCTTCGCCGGGGTGGCTATGAAGGCCCCGGCGTGGAAGACTGGGATGGTGGAGAAGGGCACTGGGCAGAAAAAGGAACCTTTGAGGGCATGGGAAGCTATGCCCTGTGCGGTCCTATTCAGGATGTCCGAAATTTTGTGATGGACCTTCCCGGCCTGTCGTCCATGAAACGCATGTGCGACATTGGCGGAAACCATGGTTTTTATAGCATGGCACTTCTGGAAACATATCCTGAGCTGACGTCAACGGTTTGCGATTTGCCTCATGTTGTTGGCCCTGCTCAGAATTTTTATGCGGGAACAGAGTTTGCCCAGCGCCTCACCACGCGAGCCGTGGACCTGAGTTCTGAGGACAGCTTTGGTGAAAACTATGATTTAGCACTGGCCTCGCATGTCCTGTATTACTGGGTGGGGCAGCTTTCCGGCATTCTCCACCGGGTTCAGGACGCCCTGCGCCCCGGTGGCTGGTTCGTTACGAGTCATTTCCTTCGGGACCCCAAAGAGGCCGTGTCGTATGATCTTGCCTTTGTGAACTTGCTGGCGTCTTTGAGCGGATGCAAAGCGCATTTCATAGAAAAGGATGCTCTTGCTGCTGAATTTGAAGCTGCTGGCTTCCAGAATATTCGTTCAGCTGAGGGAGCAGACACTGGACTTTTGATCCTTGCAGGGCAGAAGCCCGACTAAACACTGTGTGCAGAAGGAATGCCCGCTGGCTTATGCTGGCGGGCTTTTTTGTTCGCCAAGGTCACGAAGAAGCTGGGCGTAGCTCTGAGGCGTTAGGGCCGAGTCGTTTTTGAGCGTGGAATCTGCATAGAACTGGATTCTGGTACAGGCGGCGCAGAGCAGCTCAAGGTCATGCGTGACAACAAAAATGGTCTTGCCCTGTGCCGCGAGCTGGCGCAGAAGCTGGGCAACCCGAAGCATCCCCGCAAGGTCCAGTCCGCTGCTTGGCTCATCAAAAAAGAGCAGGTCTTTTTGGCACAGAAGGCTAACCGCTACAGCGAGACGCTGCTTTTGCCCGCCAGACAGCGTCGCGGGGTGCCTGTATGCAAAGTGCTCCAGCCCCAGACTCTTGAGTGTTTCGTAAATCGTGACCCGGGGGAGGTCTTTGTGTCCAAACTGGCATTCGTGCTCAACGCTTTCTCCAAAGAGCTGATAGTCCACATCCTGAAAAACAAGAAAAGAACTGTTGAGCCGCTGTTGCTCGGAGCTGGTTTTCCCTTGCAAAAGGATGCGCCCGCTTTGTGGCGCGCTCAGGCCGCTTAGGGCCGTGAGCAGGGTGGATTTTCCTGCCCCATTTTCTCCGACAATGGCGATGATTTCCCCCGGAGCTGCACGAAAACTGATGTCCTGCAAATCCGTGTGTGTCCCATGCCCTGTGGCGAGCTTTTGAACGTCCAGCCGTGGAGCGGTGTTTTGGGGCGGAAGAGGCCTTGGGGTGAGCGCGTTGGCCGAAAAACTCCGAAGCCCTTTGGCCTCGCGCTCGGCGTCACTCATGGAAAAGAAGCTCTCGGCTGAGCTGTCGGCAACGAGCTTACCGTTTTCAAGGAAGAGAACCCTGTCCACAAGTCCACGAAGGTACGAGAGCCTGTGTTCAGAGAGAATGATGGTTTTCCCCTGTGCTTTGAGCAGATGAATTTGCCTTTGCAGCTCTGCCGTGCGCAGCCCATCAAGGTTTGCTGATGGCTCATCAAGCAGGAAAATCTCCGGTTCCATCGCGTAAATGGAAGCAAAGGCGATTTTCTGTTTTTCCCCGCCAGACAGTTCAAAAATATCCCGCCCCATGAGCTTTTCAAGCTTAAGCTTTTGCGTGGTCTCCTCGACCCGGCGTAGAAGTGCGTCATGAGGAAGCGCCATGTTTTCAATGCCAAAGGCGATTTCACTTCTGGTGTCTATGTTGAAAAATTGGGAGCGTGGGTTTTGATAGACTGTGCCGATTTTTTCCGAAAGCTCATAGGCGGGTGTCTCGAAAACTGGCGTCCCTTGGAGTGTTACCTCGCCGTGGATTTCTCCAGAAAAGTAGTGCGGAACCAGGCCATTTATCATGCGGAGCAGGGTTGTCTTTCCGCAGCCACTCGTACCGCAGAGCAGAACGCATTCTCCGGGACGAATGTGCAGCGTGATGTCTGTGAGACTTGGATGCTCTGCACCGCTGTATTGAAAAGAAAGATCTGTAAACTGAATCATTTAGACTCTCCAGGCCAGAGCCGCAAGGCCGGAAGCACAAAGGACAAGAACGGCAAAGTCTGCTTTTTGGAAGTGGACGGTGTGAATGCTTGTCCGGGGACGCGGGCTTTCAATGCCCCGGGTCACAGCTGCGATGGAGAGTTCGTCAGCTCGCCGGGAGGCAGACAGCAAAAGTGGAACGTAAATGCATTCGATTGTGCGGATAGGGTGGGCCACAAGCTGACGAAATCCCGGCTGAATTCCTCGCATGCGCATCGCCTGCGTAATGAGCCGGTAGTCTTCGGCAATGGCAGGGAGATAGCGAAGCATGACCGTGAGCGATATTCTGAGGCGGCGTGGAGTATGAATTCGAACAAGGGTCGCCATAAATTCGCTGACCTGTATGGTTGAAACAAGGATGCCACCAAGCACGGCACAGGGGAAAACCTTTCGCATGAAGTTTGCTCCAAGGCTGACTGTCGCCGCAAAAGCGCCATGAAATATGTGCGTACAAAGCAGGTCCAGAGCGCAAAGCGCCGCATAGCCCAGCGCCATTTTGAGCGTCGAACTGTACAGCCCTGAGAGCAGGGCAAGCAGGAGAGTGCAGCCCATGATGCACAGTTCCGCTGTGAGCGTGGGCAAAAGGAACATACCGAAGTTGGCAGCAACAAGGAGCAGGAGCAGAGTTCTCGCATCAAGTTTGAGCAGACCCTTTTGTCCCTCTGGAGCAGGGCTGAAAACTCGCATTAGATGATTCCTGCCTTGCGGAACTGACGGCGCAAAAGGCTGTGCCCCAGTGCTGCGCTGAGGGCTGCGCAGAGCAGAACAGAAAGAATCATGGCTGGAAGCATCCACCACTGTGCTGTAGCTCCCATGACATCAAGGTAGTTTTGGGGCGTTCCTTTTTCCAGCAGATAGCTAAAATATGAGGCTGGATGAATCCAGAGCATGATGTACGCGCCAAGGGGATTGAGCGAAAAGATGGCAAAGCTTGCGGTATTGAGCCGGGGATTTTTGAAGTGGCCAAGCCCGGCAAGGGCTTCCGCACAAAGGGCGCAGACAATGTAGGCGACAGACCAGAGCCAGTACATGCCCATGATGAACATGAGAAAAGCCATGATCGCACCGAGGATAAGAATTGGTCCGTGTTTTGGAACCTTGGCCACAAGCAGCAGGTACACCGGTCCTGTGAACAGGGCGATGCTTGCGGGCATGAAAAAGGTCAGAACAGGATTGGGGGCAAAGAGAATGCCCCCGATGATATGGAAAACAAAAAAAAGAGCTACAAAAATACCGCAGTTGACCTGATCGCGCATGGTCAGCTTTCGTTGAAATTCCCCATTCATTATTCTTCCTTTAAAATTTCTGTCTTTGGGACGTTTTTGGAGTGTTTCTGTCGACAGTATTTTGCGTTCTTTGGGCTTTCTGGGAGGGAATCCCGAAACATGCAAAGCCATTCTGTCAGACGCTCGGTAAAGGTCCCCACGACCTCGAATTCCCTGTCATCAAGGGACTGGAGGTAGTCCATAAAAAAGCGGTTTGGCGCAAGATGGAACTGCCGAAATTCCTCAACAACGGCCTGCCCTTCTTCCGAAAGGGAAAGAATGACTCGTGAAGCGTTTGCTGTGTCACGGGTTTTGGAAACAAGGCCTTTTTTTGCAAGTTTGCTGATGAACAGGGAAACGCCGCCCTTGGTCACTTCGGTCATTTTTGCAAGCTCGGTCACGGAGCTGTGTTCCAGCTTGTCTAGCCGAACCAGCATTTGCATTTCCAGCTGGGTCAGCTCCATGCCTTTCCACGGATACGTGGACATGGAGATCATGCGGAAATAAATGTACAGCGCGTCTTCCACCTTGTGCAGCAGCTCTTCTCTGGTGTTTTTTGAATGTGTCATGGTTGAAGTGTTTAGTTGCCAAACTCTCCCCTGTCAACGAGAGCCGCGCCCCTGTGTGAGACAGGGCACAGCGAAATGCCATGCGGAGTTGCCTTGGCTTCCCCGCATGGCTGTGTGCTTTTTTTAGAAGTCCAGAGCGAAGCTTACGCCCACTGTTGCGGGGCTTCCGGGACGCCCCACATATTCAGCAAGACCGCCGCCCATGGATGCGCGCGGAACCTTGCGGGTGTAGTACTCTGTGTCGAAGATGTTTGCGCCCCAGGCGTAAACAGAGAAGTGGTCTTTTTCATAACCGACCTTCACATCCATCAGACCATAATCAGACTGACTTTCCGTGTTTGCCGGGTCGGTGTAGCTCTTGCCGTAATGGCGGTAGTTGCCTCCAAGGAAAATGCCGTTGGTGAAGCGGTATGTTGCTCCAAGGCGAGCTGTATATTCCGGGGTATTAATAACGGTGTTTCCGGAAAAATCCTCCACGCCGTTATCATAGCTGTCGTATTTGGCATCAATATAGCCAAGGCTTGCGACCAGTTCGAGTCCTTCCATTGGGCGGGCTGAGACTTCGAGTTCAAAGCCTGCGCTTGTTGCATCACCTGCATTATCAATCATGAAGGTGCCTGCGTTGATGATTTCGACCTGTCTGTCTTTCCAGTCAATATAAAACGCTGCGAGGTTCGCGGTCAGCCTGTTCTCCAGCCATGTTGTTTTGACACCAAGTTCATAGTTCCATGCGAACTCGGACTTGAATGCTTCGCCAAGGCGTTCCTTGACGTTAAATCCACCCTCACGGAAGCCGCGGGAGATTGTGGCGTATGGCATAATGTTTGGGGTCAGCTGATAGCTGACGGAGAGCTTGGGCAGCCAGGCGTCAAAGCTTTTGGAGTTTGAGCCGCTGTAGTTGGGCATCATCCCCGCGTTATCCATGCTGTAGTCAATTTCGCGGTAGATGTGGTCGTAGCGAAGGCCTGCGGTCAGGGTCAGCTTGTCCCAGAGGGTGTAGCTGCCTTCCGTGAACAGCGCGCCACCAGTGGAGTCTGTCTGTGAATCAGACACGAAATTCATGACGCCCATACCCATTGGGGTCATGTTCATGCGGCTGATGTAGTTGCGGTCAAATTTTTCAAAGAATCCATAGGCTCCGACCTGCCACTGGAGGGGGGACGCTGCGTCTGTTGAGGTCAGGCGGAGTTCCTGAGAGTAGGTGTTCACGTCGTGGTCGAGGTACAGGCGAGCGTAATCAACAGAAGTGAAATCAATATCGTTGTCGTTCTGATTTACTTCGTCTCTATACGAGGTGATGGACGTCAGAGCCATGCTGTCAAAGTCATAGCTGGCCCGCAGAGAAAGACCATAGGCATCTCTGCTTGTTTTGCCGGGGAAGTCGACATTCACTTCGTATGGGTCAGAGTTGTCGAGATCCGAGTAGTCTGCATAGCCATCGCTTTTGTAGTTCTGACCATCAACAGTCAGGGACATGTTCAGTCCCTTGTCCCGGACGGGCATGGCAATTTTGCCCCGGAAATCTATCTCCCGGTGGGTGTTGACGTTGTCATCATCGTCAAAGCTGTTGTTAATGTATCCATCAGATCCCTTGTAGCTCCCGGTCAGGCGCATCAGCACTTTGTCGTAGACCAGTGGGCCGGAGACCATGCCCTTAACGCCATACGCGTTGAATGAGCCGTAGTCTGCGGCAAGCTTTCCTTCATAGGTGTTGGTGGGCTGCTTGGTGACAATGTTAATGACGCCAGCTTCTGTGTTGCGGCCATAGAGTGTGCCCTGTGGTCCACGAAGAACCTCGACGCGTTCAAGGTCCAGCAGGGACATGT
This sequence comes from Desulfobaculum bizertense DSM 18034, assembly GCF_900167065.1. Lineage (NCBI taxonomy): Bacteria > Pseudomonadati > Thermodesulfobacteriota > Desulfovibrionia > Desulfovibrionales > Desulfovibrionaceae > Desulfobaculum > Desulfobaculum bizertense. The sequence continues at coordinate 306,761 of NZ_FUYA01000003.1, read as the reverse complement.
CGAGTGAAGAGTAATAAATGTCGTCAACATACAGTCCCAGAACTGGGCTACCACCCATCGAGGATGAAATGCCGCGAACAGAGGCAAAGCTGGTCATGGACGCGGCTGGGCCTGTTTTGACAAAGTTGATGTTCGGAAGATTTTCAAAAATATCTTCCATTGTTTCGATGCGGTAGTCATCAATGTGGATGCTGTCGATTGCGGAAACGCTGGACGGCACTTTTTGTAGCGACTGTTCGCGCTTGTTTGCTGTGACCTTGATCCCCTCAAGGGTGAATTCGTTTTTTGCGTTCTGACTTTCCTGATCGGCGGCAAGCGAATGCGCTGGTGCTGCTGCGAGGCAAAGGAAGAGGAAAGAAAGAATATACCGGGATAGACGGTGCTCTTTCATGTCAACTCCGTGTTGTGAGCGTGTGATTCGTGAAGAAGAATGTGGTTCTCAAAGACTGGTGATTAAAAATGCCAGTCCTGAGCTTGGCCTTTGACTTTCCAAAAGTCCCTGTACTGAGGACAGTCCCTGTTGAGTTCGCTGTGAGTCCCCATGCATTCAATGCTCCCTTCTTTGTTCAAGAAAATAATCTGGTCAGCGGACTGAATGGTTTGAAGCTGATGCGCGATGATGACCACCGTTCGAGTGGGGCGCAGTTCCGTAATGGTGTTCTGAATGATGAGCTGGTTGTGATAGTCCAGAGCAGAGGTCACTTCATCCAGCAGGAGCACGGGGGCGTTTTTGATGATTGCCCGGGCAATGGCGATACGCTGGCGTTCACCGCCTGAAAGGGCAGTGCCTCCCTCACCAACCTGAGTCTCTGCTCCCTGCGGAAGGCGGCGCAGCATTTCGTCAATGCCCGCAAGAGATATGGCGCGGTTCATCTCCTCATATGTGCAGCGCTCATTCCCCATTCTGATGTTTTCGGCCAGAGTCCCTGCAAAGAGGTAGGTGTCCTGAAAGACGCAGGATATGGCCGAACTGAATTCGGCGTAGGACAGCTTCCTGAGGTCGACGCCACCCAGAGTGATTTTTCCTGCAGAGACATCACGAAAGCGAGACAGAAGCTGAAAGAGTGTGCTTTTGCCTGCGCCGGATGGGCCAACAATGGCTGTGACCTGTCCAAAGGGGGCGGTAAAGTTGATGTCGTGAAGCACCGGGCGTGTATCGTAGGCAAAGCTCATGTTGCTGACGCACAGCTCTGGTTTTGCGCTTGGAAGAAGTGGCTTGGGGTGTCTGGGTTCAGGAAGGGATGGGGCTTCAAGAATTGTGTTCATTCGGGAAACGGAGTTTTCTGCAACCCGAATGGCGCAGCCAAGGTCTACGGCCTGAAAAAGTGGTTCTGTGAAGCGCACCGTAAGGACGAGCATGGCAAGCAGGCAGGGCATGGTGATTGCTCCACCGAGGAGCAGGTAGACCCCTTGCCCAATGACAGCACCAAAGAAGATTTGTAGGGCAATGGAAAAGAGGACCATTCCGGGCAGGCCGTACTTGAGCAGATGATGCACTGCGGCATGTTCCTGATGCATGCTTTTGGTGACCAGCCCGCTAAAAAAGTGATTGTGATCGTAGGCCCTGAGCATGGTCTGATTGGTGGCAAATTCGATGATTCGTGAGTTGACGCTTTCTGCTGCTGCGGTCCGTGCGTGTTCTGCTTTTGCCGCGAGTGCCCCCGCGAACCTGTAGCTTCCCCAGAGAAGAGGGGCCGCAAGGGCGGCGGTGAGTCCAATGCGCCAGTCATAGAAAATCATGAAGGCCAGAACGGCTGCCGGAGTAACAAAGGCAGAAAGAATGGGGCGCAGCAGGTGGGCGGGGACGGCCATGACATCCAGAACGCCTTTGGTCATGCTTTGGCAGACTTCACCCATTCGTCTGGAGCTGAACCAGCTTAGGGGCAGGGTGACAATGTGTGAGGAAAGGCGGTCAAAAAGCTCTTGGGCAAGCATCATTCCGCCGACGCAGGAAATGTGCTGGGCATAGTACTGGATGCCCGCATAAAGAAGGAAAACAAGACTCATGGCCACGAGCCAGAGGCAGGCCGTGCTGATGTCTTTGGCAAAAAGTGATGTCAAAAATGGAGCAATGAGCACAAGGCCCGCCCCCTGAGTTGCCGCAGACAAAATGGAAAAGAACATTGGGCGACCAAGTGTCTGTCGCGGTTTTTGGGAAAGCTGAAAGATGGTTGTCAGCATGACAGCACCCTTATTCTGGTTGAGGGATGAAGGAGTGGGAGGCCTTGGGAACAGCGGTGTGTTCTTGTGCGGTGTTCCAGAGCTGCGCGTACAGGCCACTCTGGGCGAGAAGCTCCAGATGCTTGCCTTTTTCAACAATCTGGCCCTTGTCCATCACAACAATCTGATCTGCGTGAATAATGCTTTGGAGTCGGTGGGCGATAACGACCACTGTTCGGTTTTTTGTCAGATTGGAAATGGCTTTCTGGAGTGCCCGTTCCGACAGCGGGTCAGCGTGAGCCGTTGGTTCATCCAGAACAAGAACCGGCGGGTCAGCGAGAAATGCACGGGCAATGGCAAGGCGCTGGTTTTCTCCTCCGGAGAACTGCACATCCTGCCCCAGAATGCTGTCGTAGCCTTTGGGGCATTTTTGAATACGTTCGTGGATGCAGGCGAGGCGTGCGGCATGTTCTACAGCTTCGCGGGAAGCTGTTTTTGAGGACAGGGCGATGTTGTCGTGGATGCTGGTTTGCAGCAGGTATGGGTCCTGAAAAACAAAGCCAAGCTGCTGGCGAAGCTGATCCGGGGCGATTTTTGTGAGGGGAACCGTTCCGAGACGGATTTCTCCTGAGTCTGGGTCTGCAAAGCGAAGGAGGAGCTTGGCCAGAGTGCTTTTTCCTGCACCAGAGGGACCAACAAGGGCCGTGATGGAACCCTGTGGAATATCGAGTTCAATATTGTGGATGACGGGGTGCTCTGGCTCATAACCAAAGCTGACCTGTTCAAAGCGAAGCGCTGAGCCTTTGGGGGATTCTGGGACAGAGGGCACGGGGAGCGGTGTTTGCTGGAAGAGTGTTGCAACTCGGCCAGCAGCTTCGAGAGCTTTCTGCACCTGTGTGTACGTGCCAGACAGGGTCTGGAGAGGGCCGCCAAGCCCGGTGCCAACAAGGAGAAAAGGAACTATTTCTACAGGACGTATCCAGTCCTGCTGGATGAATAGGGTTCCGGTCAGGCATATCCACAGTACTGAGGCGAGGGGAGAGACAAGGACTTCATTTGCGGAGGAAAAGGGAATGAGTCCTTTGACCCATGAGGCAAAGGCACGGGTAAAGCTGTGCGATGCGGTGTCAAAGCGCCGGGGCACACCTTTTTCTGGTGAGAAGAGTTTGATGGGAGCGATGCCCTGAACAAGCTCGACCGTTGCCGCGTTGATTTCTGTGAGCCGCTGGTCGTATTCATCCATATGTTGGGAGAAGTGCCAGACCTGCCAGAGGTAGACAAAGAAACTTGCAAGAGCGGGGATGAGAGAGACGAGAGTGAAGCTGAGGCTGTAGCTTGCAAGATAAATGAGAATGACAGCGGGCCAGATCAGGAGATGGATGGCGTCCATGCTGAAATGGGCTACGAGCTGGTGCATGACGTTGATGTCGTCTTGAAGCAGCTTTTTGACTTCGCCTGATTGATGCGCTGAAAACCAGCTCAGGGGGACGGAATCAAAGGACTGGAGAAAGCTTTTTCTGATGTGAAAATGAAAGTCGTTATCAGCGAAATGACATAAAGAAGACGCTGTGAGGGTGAGAGCAATGCGGGTAACGATAGCAGCAAGAACATAGGCAGAGACGCTATAGGCAATGCTCATGGAGAATTGACCTGCAAGAGTCTTTTCGGAGAGATACACAATGGCGGCAAAGGGAATCAGGGTAATGAGGGACGCAAAGGCTTGCAAAATGGCCGCGAGAATGAGCCTGCCTCGTACCGGCTTGAGAAAAGAGAGAAAAATACGAAGATTTTGAGTGTCCATTGATTCCCTCGCAAAGTGGCGACATGTGGATGAAGTGTTTAGCTTGTAAACAGCAAGGTGTTTAGTTGCTAAACTTATGCTTGTCAAGACGGCAAAAAAAGAAATGCGAGTGAATAACGCATGGGTGGGGTGGAATTTCGTCTTTACTTTTGCAAGGGGCGCTGCCCCTTGACCCCGCCCAAGGACGAGGCCCTTGGGAATCCCGCTTTCGCCCGAAATAAAAGGGGACCGAAATGTGATGAGAGCTACGCTCTCCTCTCCATTTCGGTCCCCTTTTTTTCGGCCTAATTAACTAAACGTGCGTTCTTTTTCTTTGCGCTCCACTCCTTTCTTTCTAAACGCTCGCGTTCAGAAAGAAAATGGTGGCAACTCACGGGAAAGAGAAACGACTTTCTTTTCGTTTTCTCACCCAAGTTTAAAAGCCGTGCAAGCGAAGCTTGCACGGCTTTTAAACTCGATGAGGATACGTAAGGGAATCATTCCCTTACGCGGGGGTTTGGGGGCTGGCCCCCAACATCCCCTCTCCCACCCATCTGGGGCTGGAGAAGGGGAATTTATGACTTTGCTGTTTTGGCAAGCAGTGAAGAGTACTTTTCCGCCTGGAAGGAAAATCTTTCTTCGAGTTGTGCTTGGGCCTGAGATGCATTTTGTGCCAGTTCTGGGACTGAAGCCTCAATGACACGCATGTAGTCCCTGGCATCTTGGGGAGTGAATGAAGGGACCTTCCATTTGTTGATATACGTTGGCGGGACGAGCATTGAAAGAACAGCGCCCATGCCTGGAAGGAGGCCACCGCCTGAAACATCATTGTGGAGGGAGGAGCTCATAAACGTGACACCGCCAGCATCCTGACTACACAGAAGAGCAAGCTCTCCCATGAGCTGAACTTTTTGGGCAGCGCTGTCTGCCTTGGCGAATTTATGCCCAAGATTAGCGATGCGGTCTCCAAGTTCCTGGGTTGCCGCAGTAAGCTCGTCCGTATGGCGAGGATACGCCTTTCGGTTGCAGATGTGGGGAATTCTGGTTTCTTTTAGACTGTGATGAACAGCGTCAAAGACATACTGATTATCATACTGGTCATTAATGCGAAGCCACATGTGCTCTGTGCGAAGTTCGTTACAGACAGCAGGAGTGTATGCCTTGCTCTCCAGAAGAAGAGTGGGGATGCGATCAAGCCCAAGTTCCCGCATAACGCGCCCCTTATCTCCAAGCATGATGTTCCCTTCCAGATCTTCGTCTGGTCCGAGTCCATTTTCGCTTGCATTGACTAGAGCCATTACTGAGACAGGATAGCCTTCAATAAGAAGCGTTGCGCCAATGCAACCGCCAATCTTGTTTGGCATATCCTCTTTTCCGGAAGATATTTCGTGGGGGTATTCTTTAAGGAAAGAGTCCATGACCGCAAGACAGCAGGCGGCTTGGAAGGCAACCGGAGCTTCGAGGACTCCCTGTCCATAAATTCGGCCAAAGATGGAAAAAGCTGTTGCCTGGCTGTATGCAGCGTCTTTGCCAATGGCGTCCTGAAGCTTCGAAATTTCGTAAGGAGTGAATCCTCGCCGAGCGTGGGCGGAACCTTTGCCACCGCTTTGGGTCGTGACGGTAATGGTTTCCGTGTCTTTTGCTACTGAGACGCTGGCAATTTTAGTCTGGAGTGGGAACGCGAGTTTGAGAATTTCGATTGCGACGGCAAAGCCTGCGGAATCATCCTGAACAAAGCCGCAGTGGCTGTGGGTGTGTCCGACTCCTGCGTGTCCGGATATTCCGAGGAGAGGTTTCTTCGTGGAAGGTGATACCTGCATAAAAACTCCAAACCACTCGCGACGTGTGCCGCGAGTGGTTTTTTATGAAAGTGCTTATATTCCGGGGAGCCAGAGTGCAAGCGGCGGGAAGAAAACAATTGCAAGCAGAGCCAGAACCATCGTGAAAAGGAATGGCAGTACTGCTGCACTGAGTTTTTCAATGCTGATGTTGCCGATGCTACATCCGACGAAAAGATTAACCCCAACAGGCGGAGTCAGGAAGCCCATTGATGAACAGACAATCATGATGATGCCGAAATGAATGGGGTCCATTCCAAGGTGCTTCACGATTGGAAGCAGCAGTGGAGTCAGAATAAGAATATTTGCCAGAGCATCCATGAATGTTCCCATGATCAGCAGGAAGACAAGGATGATCGGGATCAAGACATATTTGTTGTCAGAGATGCCAACAAGGATGTCGACCAGCATGTTGGGAACATTGTAGAAAAGAAGGATCTGTCCCAGTGCTGTTGCTGTTGCGACAACAAGAAAGATGGAAGCTGTGGTCAGGGCTGTGCCTTTAAAAATCTCGACAACTTTTGCCCATGAGAGTGTACGAAGGACAAGACCTTCTGCAATAAATGCGTAGATAACGGCAATAACACCAGCTTCTGTCGGGGTGGTCAGGCCACCATAAATGCCACCGAGAACGATGAGCGGAACCATGAGAGCAACAAGGGAACCCTTGAAGGCAACTAAAACTTCTTTAAGCGATGCCCGTTTGCCTGTTCCAGTGTAGCCATATTTCTTTGAAAGAATATAGCTGCAGATCATGAGGCACAAGCCGACAAAAATACCGGGGATGACGCCTGCGATGAAGAGGTCACCAACAGATACACCAGCGGTTGTTCCGTAGATGATGAGCGGAACACTCGGGGGAATCATGACGCCAAGGCAACCGGCAGCCGTGTTCACTGCGGTAGAGAAGGACGTGCTGTATCCTTCTTTTTTCATGGAAGGCACCATGATGCCGCCAACAGCTGCGACAGTGGCTGGTGCAGAGCCAGAAAGTGCGCCGTAGAACATGCTGGTCAAAATGGAAATGTGAGCCATGCCACCAGTGATGTGCCCCACGAGGCTCTTTGACACTGTCAAAAGTCGTTGAGCCATGCTTCCTTTCTGCATGATTTCACCAGCCATGATGAAGAAAGGAACAGCCATAAGTGGGAAAACATCAAGGGATGTAACCATTTTCTGAATCAGAAACTCATATGGCAGCATCCCACCGGCGGAAATGCCGACAATGACACTCAAGCCAATGGAGATACCAATGGGTACACTAAGGAAAAGAAATATGGCAAGGGCCACAAATGTAAGGATAATTGATGTATCCATTTCAATCTCTTTTATTTGCAGGCGGGAGAGCTAAAGTCGACCTCTCCGCGGATGATGGAAACAATGCGAAGTGCAGTTCTTATTGCCATAAGGCACATCCCAACGGGGACGCTAAGAAAAACCCAATACATCTGGATTTCGAGAGCAGGTGTTTTCTGACCTGTTCCGGCAAGGAAATCGACCATCTGGAATCCCCAGACAGTTGTGCAGATGCAGAACGCAATTGTGCAAATATACGCTATAATCGTGACAAATTTCGCAACAGTAGGCCCAAAAGAACTTCTCAGGATGGTGACTTCGAGGTGCCGATCTTTTTTGGTTGCGTAACTGCATCCTACGTAGACTGACCAAATAAAGAGGTAACGTGCGAGTTCCTCTGACCAGTCAAGGGAGCTTTGCAAAACGTAGCGCTGGAATACCTGGACTGCGATGATGACGGCCATCACAGCAAGGCAAGAGGCAGAAATGAATTCTTCTAATTTATCGATAATTTTCAGCATGAAGGCGTGCTCTCTTCAGTTCAATCAGCCGGCCGCTTGAGGGAAGGTTAAGACGGCCGGCTGAAGGTTTTATTTGCCAGCTATGGTAGCCTTGGCGCGTTCAATGAGATCTTTGCCAATGCGGTCGCCAAACTGGTCATAAATGCTCTGAGATGCTTCAGCCCAGCGTGCACGTTCTTCAGGAGTCAGAGTGTAAACTTCGACACCCCTGGCTTCCAGCTGTTTGGTAATTTCCTTTTCGCCATCACGAATGAGCTGTCGCTCGTAAAGCTTACATTCTTCAAAAGCATCAAGGATAATTTTTTTATTTTTTTCCGTCAGCGAATCCATGAAGCGTTTGGACATCATGACCAGGTGAGGGCTGTAGAGGCTGTTCACGATGGTCAGGTGGTTGTTTACCTCTGGGAAATTGTTGTGCCATGCGAGATTGAGGTCAATGTCGATGCCGTCAACAGTTTTCTGCTGGAGAGCAGTATACACTTCACCCCAGGAAATAGGGGTTGGATTCATGCCCAAAGATTTCAGAGTCGCAATGTGAGCTTTGGAAGGGGTGGATCTGATTTTCAGACCTTTGGCGTCTTCGAGAGATCTGACTGAGCGCTTGTTGTTCCAAATGTTTCGGAATCCAATCTCAATGTAGCCAAGGCCAACGATGCCACTCTTTTCGAGAGCTTTTGTGGCGTGCATGCCAATGGGGCCGTCGGTAATTTTATCAGCCGCTTCGTAATTCGGGAAGAGGAAGGGCAGGTCGAAGATCAGAAATTCATCTGAAAAAGGTGCAAGGTTAGGGGTTGCAGCGGAGCCCATCTGCAGCATGTTGAACTGGAGTCCCTGAACGACGGAGTCGAAGTTGCCGAACTTGGAGCTGTCGTAAATATCGACGCGGAATTCTCCATGAGTTCGTTCTTCAACAAGCTCTTTGAATTTTTCAAAGGCTTGTCCCATTGGGTGCTGGGGAACGTTGGGGTGAGCCAGTTTAATAACTGTTGGGCCAGCAATAGCCGCGGTGGTCATGACAAAAAAAGTCACGAATGCAATAAGCAGGGTTTTCATACGAGGCATAGAATTCTCCTTTTATCTGTGTCTGAATGATCCCGCCACCGGGATGCCTTCAGTGGAAACCTTTTTTTGGGAGACCTGTGGACGGCCCGCACCGTAAGGGGCAGTACGGGCCATAGTCTGAACTATCCGCGGAATGTATCGAGGTATGCGTACAGAGCTGGAGAGCCACCTGTGTGGAGGAACAGGACGTTGGAGCCCTCAGCAAAATGTCCTTTGCGAACGAGGTCGATCAAGCCAGCCATAGCCTTACCGGAGTAGACGGGGTCGAGGAGGATGCCCTCGGTGGAAGCGAGGAGTTTTACAGCCTCAACCATACTCTCAGTAGGGATGGAATAGCCCGGTCCGACGTAGGAATCGAAGCATTCGATGGCCTCTCTGGGGATGCCGCCTTTTACGCCAACACGCTCTGCTGTTGCTTCTGCGAGCTTGTGGACGATGCCTTCCTGTACGTCTTTGGGGCGGCTGACATTGATTCCGCTAACGGGAATGCCTGCGTTGCAGCCGATCATGCCTGTGACGATACCAGCATGGGTTCCTGCGCTACCACTAGGGACAACCATGTGATCAATGTTCAGACCCATTGCAAAAAGCTGTTCCAGAGTCTCCTGAGCGCATGCAACGTAGCCCGTTGCTCCAATGGGGTTGGATGCGCCACCTGGAACGATGTAGGGATTTTTACCCTGTCCTTTTAAAGTCGCTGCCAGTTTTTCCATTTCTGCCATCATATCAGATCCACCAGCAACGACGTTGATGCTTTTTACGCCCATGAGGTGGAAGAGGAAGTTATTCCCCGAAGCGTCAGGGTTGTATGTGCCCTTGACGCGCTCTTCAAGAATGAGATGGCAGTCCAAGCCTTCTTTTACAGCCCAAGCCAAAGTCAGGCGGCAGTGGTTAGACTGAACAGCACCGCAAGTAATGATTGTGTCTGCGCCCTTGCTCAGAGCATCCGCAATGCTAAAGTCCAGCTTTCTGGTTTTGTTGCCACCGGCACATCCAGGAAGAAGGTCGTCGCGCTTGATGAAGAGATTGACTTTGCCACCGAGAGCTTTGGAGAAAGAGGGGATAGCTTCAATGGGCGTAGCTTCTTTAACATAACCGCGGCGAGGAAACTGTGCGAGATTCATTGTAAAATCCTTAAGCAAATTAAAAATTTCATTCGAGAATTGGTCCAAATTAGGGGGTCGCGTGGAGTTGCGATGATCCCAAAAATTGGGGTCGTTGCTAAGAATCGAAAGGACCGCCTGCAAAATTGTCATGTGCAAGGCAATGAATGTCTTGAGGGACGTAGCAATTGCATTCTTCTTGTCTAGCAAGGCCTCAAAAAACGACTGTCCAAATGCCGGATGTATAATGTCGACATTTGCGCTTCGTTTTTTTTGACTTACCTGTCAGCAAAAACCTTGTCAACGAGATTGGCTAAAATTTCACAAAATAATGGAAATTCCTATGTCTGACAGGGGTCGAGAGAAAGCCTGTTTAATGCTGTTTTTCCTGTGTTTTTTGAGAAAAAATGGCGAATATCTGGCCTTGTAAAATTCAAGAGGACTTGAATTTCGGATAAAACCCTTGGGAAGAATTTATCAATATGAGAAGGGAGAGGGAAAAGCCATGCAGGCTGTGGCTTTTTGCCGTGAATAGAATTCACGGTTTGGAGTTTTGAGGCGAGGAATGGACTGTTTTTGCGAAGGGAACTGTCGGCCGACTTACTTTCTTTAAGAGCGGGTTGTGATTTTTGTTGTTAGCGGCAAAACGTTTTTGCCTCGCGTGGTGCTAAAAGAAGAAATTGAATGAACGTCAGGGCAAGGCCGCTGGCGATGTTGAGGCCAGACTTGGGACGTTTTGGGATTGGTGCGAAGTAATTTTTGTGAGCTGTACGAGAGGGGGATGGGCTTGGAGCGAAAAGCGATGGATGGCAACAAAAAAGCCCTCCAGGGCAAAAGCTCTGAAGGGCAAAATATCCTTGGTACCCGGGGCGGGACTTGAACCCGCACAGCCAAAAGGCCGAGGGATTTTAAGTCGCAAAAACGGTGTTTTCACACAAGCCAACAGAAGCGCATATATCGCCATTGATATGAATTATTTCGGCATGTTATGCTGCATCCATATCGACACTCAACCGCACAGGAAAACACCTTGTGAAATGCTCATTCCTTGTACAGGACTTGTACAGAATTGAGGGGAGGAGAGACGCTTATGGCTATGAAATGGCACCAGGCAAAACGTCCTAAGAAATTGGGTGGAGGGGAATACAAAGGTATTCGGTACCGGGAGCATCCAAGTCGAAAGAAAGATGCTGTCAATCTGGATCGGTATTATACACTCTCATACTGGTGGAATGGGAAAAGCCACTCAGAGGCTGTGGGTTGGGCTACTGAAGGCGTTAGTGCGCAGCGTGCTTATGAACTCCTTATGGATTTGAAGGAGAATCAGAAGAATAGAACTCCACCTTTCACGCTTCGTGAGCTTCGAGAAGAGAATTGGCGGGATGCGCAGCAGGCTGCATCAAAGAATGTGACCTTGGATGAGTACTGGCCTGTTTTTTTTGAGCACTGCAAGCTCCATATCAAAAAAAGTTCATGGGAAAAGGAAGAGAGTAATTTCAAAGTCTGGATTAGCCCGTATTTGGGGCATTTTCGTCTCGCCGACATCAAGCTTCCACAGTGGGATATTCTGGTGAAGGCGCTAACGGATGCTGGTCGGGCAGAGCGGACAAAGGAATATGTGACAGGGACCTTGCGGCGTATTTTGAAATTTGCTTATGAGCGCCAGGTTATTGATGAGACTCCACCGACAGGGCGGCGAGTAGGAGTGACTGGCCCCGGGCAGAGTAACCGGCGCCGTCGCATTATCCAGCCGCATGAGGAGCAGGCTCTTCTTGAAAAGTTGAGAAGCTTGGATATTTCAGCATGGCGTCTTGTAAGGTTTGCTTTTTTGACAGGCTGCAGAGCTGGAGAGGCTTTTAAGCTGTGCTGGCGTGACGTGGATTTTGTGTCTGGGACTTTGGTTTTCGTTGATACAAAAAATGGAGATTCACGGAGGATCCCCATGAGTAGGGCACTGGGGGACCTTTTGAAGAGTATTCCTCAGGGGAGGCTAGATGAACCAGTATTTTTGGCGAAGAGAGGGCTGCCCTATAAGGAATCTCCATCGTCATACCGACTGGTCGTGAATGATATTCTTAGGCTGAATGAAGGCCGTCCGGATCTTGAACGGATTACATTCCATAGTATCCGGCATACGGTTGCGACTCGACTTGCCCAGCAATTGAATCCTCGAGACCTGATGGATCTGATGGGCTGGCGTACGGTAGAAATGGCTATGCGCTACGTGAAGGGAGACATGGAGGTCCAGCGAAATGCTTTCGAGAGCCTTGGGGAGAGTCGGCCTATGGGAAATGTTGTGTCTTTGCGGGGGTAAGGCGGTTAAGTGCTTGTTTTAATTAAAGATATTAAAGCGCATGCTTCTTGTGTTGGAAGAATGCGCTTTTTTTTGGCTATGAGAGTGATTTGATTTTTTTGAAAATGAATACTTTTTTTACGGAAAGGATAAATTGTAAAAAAGAAAAACTTGAACTGTTTCTTTCGAAGTTATTTGTTATTTGGAACCTTTAAACTGCTTGGGGAAAAATGGAATAAGAGCCTAGAATATTATCAAAAAAGAGGGTATTTCAGTTTTGAGAAGACTTTAGAATAAACTATATGCATTAATAAATGGTGGACGACAATTATGCCTGACGCACAGCCACTTGTTGATTTTGAGGCTGGTCAACAAGTTATTGATATAAATAATCCAAGTTTGCCTGGAATTTATACAGGGCGCCATAGAAAGGCAGGCTCTGCCATAATGGTGGAATTAAGATTTCCCAATGGGACTACGAAATTTCGACCTTTGTCTATTTTGGAAATTGTGAATTCTGAGGCCACAAAGGATTTGAAAGAGCAGGTAAAATCTAAACGGTTTGGCCGACTAATCGATCTGCAACGCCTTGTTACTTATGAAAAGCTTAAAGGAACTCTTCATGAGGTCATTTATTCCATGGAGGCTGCACAGATTGATTTCTATCCTTATCAGTTTAAGCCCGTTTTAAAATTTATTAATTCTCCAACGGAAAGACTGATTCTTGCTGATGAGGTTGGTTTAGGCAAAACGATCGAGTCGGGACTGGTTTGGACGGAAATGCAGGCAAGGTATCGTTCTAACCGGTTGCTTGTTGTTTGCCCTCGGATTTTAGCTGAGAAATGGCGAGAGGAGTTGAGGGGGAAGTTTCAGCTTGATGCTCAGATTGTAGATTTTAATGGCTTACGACATGCTTTTGATGAGTTGAAAGTAAACGGTCCTGAGCATTCTTTTGTCTTGATTGGTACCTATACGGGACTTCGTCCTCCCAAAGCTGAAAGAGCGGTACTTAAAATTCCTCCTGAAGAAGGAGCAAGTAGCTCTCCAAAGACAGATTTACTCCGAGAATTAAGGTTCTGGGATGAAGAGTATCCGCCTTTGGATATGGTCATTTTTGATGAAGCGCATAATATGAGAAATCAAGCGACAACAACATTCCATTTGGGTGAGTGTCTGTCTGCTAATGCGAGAGCTGTTCTTTGTGTTTCTGCAACACCTGTTAATAATAGTAATATTGATTTGCATAGCCTTCTGCGGTTAGTTGATGAAGATTTCTTTTCAACACAATCTAGTTTTGATGATTTGATTGATCTTAATAGACCGTCAGTTCATGCCGCAAATGCACTTTCTCAAAGTCCTGTTGATGTAGAAGCGCTCAAGTGGGCTGTAAAAGGTATGGAAAAAAGTGAATATATAAATGAATCACCACTTTTTGAGCAGTTTCTAAAAAAACTTGACGCTTTAGATCAGGCTGATTTTTGTGATGCTGGAGAGTTATCTCAATGCCAAGATATTGTAGAAAAGCTCAATCTTTTAGGCTCCTATGTGAATAGAACCCGTCGAGTTCAAGTGAAAGAGAATAGGCCACAAAGAGTCCCTCAAGTTGTTTCTGTCGAGTATACATCTCAAGAAATGTCCCTGTATCAAGCAATATTAAATATTGTTAGACAGCGTTGCAAAGTGAATAAAAAGGCATTTCATGTTTTTCAAGTGATGACACTTCAGTTGATGGCTGCAAGTTGTCTTCCTGCATTTTCAGAAAGGATTTTGTCTGAGCAGTTATTCGATGATGAGAATTTGATTGGTGAAGCGTTGGGTGACTCAGGGTTTGAAAGTGTATCGTCTTTTGGTGCTTTCCAAGAAAGAGATCAACTTAACGAGCTCCTCGAATATGATTTTGAAAAGAATGATAGTAAATTCAAAGAATTGCTTACTGTAGTGAAGGCTAAAAAAAATGAAAAAATTATTGTGTTTGCTTACTATAGACCAACTCTTTCCTACTTACGTAGAAGGCTTTTAGAAAGTGGCGAAGACGTTGCGATAATACATGGCGGAATCCCAATGGCTAACAGATGGGCGGAGATTGAACGATTCAGAAATTCTACAGGACCTCGAATCTTATTAGCCTCAGAAGTCGGTAGTGAGGGAATAGATCTTCAATTTTGTCATGTAATAGTGAATTATGATCTGCCTTGGAACCCTATGCGAGTAGAGCAGCGAATTGGGCGCATCGATCGTGTGGGGCAAAAAGCTCGTCGTCTCCTAATAATCAATTTTAAAATTGCAGGGACAATAGAAGAGCGTATTCATGAGCGATTACATGAGAAGCTCGAAATATTTAAAAATAGTTTGGGTGACCTTGATGAGGTCATCGGAGAAGAGGTTAAAAAGTTAACAATCAGCTTGTTAGGTAATGAGCTAACAGCAGATGAAGAAAGAAGAAAAATTGCCCAAACTCAACAGGCAATAGAAAATAAATTAAACATGATGCGTGAGCTTGAAGCGTCTGGAGACGCTTTTATTGCATTCTCAGATTACGTTCAGAAAAAAGTTGAAGAGGATCGAGGGAGAGGGCGTTATATTCAACCTGCTGAATTAGAGAGTTATATTTCTGATTTTTTTGCAAGGCATTTTAAGGGGACGGAGATCAATTATAATACACCAATAAATGGCTGCTTGCGGATACGACTTTCAGAAGATGCCAAAATATCTTTGGGAGATTTTATACATGGAGACCAATCATTAAGCGCTAAGCCTCTTCGAAGGAAAGAAATATGTATCACATTTAGCCGAGAGGTTATGCAAAAGCTTAATTCAGATCAAAGACGAAGGATTTTTTTTGTAAATCATTTATCACCATTGATTCGTTGGGTTACACAAATAAATAAAGATAAAGAACATAATTTTTATAAGCTTGCAGCCATTAGAGCTGCAAGTGAAAGTGTTCCTTCAGGAGTCTATTTGTACAGAGTTGAAAGATGGGTGATGAAAGGAATTAATAGTATTGAGAAATTGGCATATGGATTGATAAATTTAGATACTGGAATGTGTTATTCATCGAGTGATTCGGAAATTTTTTTTCAAGAAATAATTAATGATGGAAGAGATTGGGATTACAGAGACTACGATGAAGATGTTCTGTTATGCTCCTTTGATGTTCTTGAAGAGAATATGCAGGAAGAATTTGATGTAGAAGTTACTCAATTTGAGATCGAAAATAAAAACATTCTGCAAACAAAGTCGAAGCGGGTAGCAACGATATTTGACAGAAGAATTGAGCAAGATAAGCGGAGACTGGAAACGTTGATGATTGCTGAACGGGAGGAAAGGGTTTGTCGAATGGCTAGAGGGCGGCTAGCGAAGGCAAAAGAAAATAAGGCTCAGAGGCTTAAGGCTCTAAAGGAGAGTGCTAAAATTTTGCCAGAGACAGAACCTGTTGCTGTTGGAATTGTTCGAGTCGAAAGATAGGAGGGGATGAGATGGGGTTCTTTTCAGATATTAGCACCAAGCTGTTTGGCCAGGAAAAAAAGGTCAGAAATAAATCTCGTAATGTATCGTCTCAAAAAAAAGACAGGAGGGAATCTTTTTTATCTTCAGAAGAACGAGCTCCGTATTTTATTCAAGTTGGATTTGATTTTGGAACATCTTTTTCAAAGTGTATTTATCGAGAAATATCTAAAGATAAGGCGTGGGTTTATATTCCTCGCTTTGCAAAGAGTGAGCTTCCTTTTTTGATTCCAAGTCCAGTGATTTTTCATAATAACTTTTTTAAAATTCATACTGATACAGAGATTCAATATCCGCAACATGGACTCTGTCATTTGAAGTTTGCCATAGAAAAAGTAGCCTGTGGCGATATCGATAATCTAGTCTTAGATCGCTATAAAAAGGCTGCTGGAGCGAGTGATTTGGAAAGTGTCACTGAATTTGTAAGACATTGCGCAGTGTTTTATCTCGCGTCTTCATTTTGTCAAATTTTAAAAGATATCAAATATAGGTTCAAAGACTTTTATCAGAAAACTGAAGATCAAGTTGCAGTTACTATGGCCATTCCAGTGGCTGATGCTTGCCAAGAGCAAATTAGTTCTTGTTATAAAAAAATATTAAAAACTGCTTGGGCTGTTGCTCCTAAGTTAGCTGGTAAAGAAGTTTTGTCGCGAGATGAGTTGATAAGGATTATTGAGACATCAAGTTTTGATCGAGTTCAAGATGAACTTTGTGACGTTTATCCGGAGGTAAGTGCTAATGTGCAAGCCTTTCTTCGTTCTCCAGCTTCAAGTCCTGATCCTAGAACGATATACTTTTTTTCAGATGTAGGAGCAGGGACTGTAGATCATAGTGTGTTTACTTATACAGAAAAGCTTAATTATTTTGCAGCTGAAGTCTTTCCCCTTGGATCAAGTCGAATTGAATTCGAAGCTTGTAGTGTCCCGAACTCTTGGGATGATATGGAATATTGGAGGAAAGAAAAGGAGGCAGGACATGAGGCTCGCCCTTTGATTAAGGCAAAAAGGATTATTGAAGATTCGTTGAGACAAAAAACATTCTCAGCAACATTGGGAGACACTTGTAAATGTTTGTCAAATAGTTGTGGGGTTAGCCAGCGGTTAACGTTGCAAAGTAATGCTAAATTTATTTTTGGAGGAGGAGGGCATTTGCATCTTCCATATGAAACAGGAGTTACTGAAGGGTTTAATGATTTTTTAAAAGAGGGGTGGCGCCCTTTTATTACATCAATGCAAATTCCAACTGATTTAGAAATGGATGGACAGAGTGAAGGGTGGATGAAGCGACTCTATGTGGCTTATGGGTTGTCATTTCCTATAGTTGATTTAGCAGAGAATACTTATCCAGATCAAAATATACTTGAAGGCGAAGCCGAGTGCTTGGTGATGAAGGATTGTGATTGTAGAGGGTGTAACCCTAGTTGCACTAGATGCTTAGGCCGTGGCTGGTATTATGAAAAAAAGTAAATGGGTAGATTGGGTAATAAACCAATAGTTCCCTAAGATATTCTGAAATTTGGTCCTAAGACTCAGCATTATCCCTTTAAACCCTCTTTGAGGTCTGTGTGTTCAAATGCAGACTGCATCATTTCGATTTCCTTCTTTTTGACACCAAGGCGGGCAGCTTCCTTTGCCCAGTCTTGAGTCACGCTTGCTACTTTTTTAGCGATGCGCTTTGCCTCGTTGAGCTTTAGCCCGAATTCATCGCAAACGGAGTATGCTCGGTCTAGCGACGCAGTGCCGTCATCAAGGTCGATGAAGGTGTGCAAAACGCGAGGTTTTTCATGCTCTGGTGTTGGTTCGAGGTCATAGAGAGGAGAGAGCCTCCATCCTGCAGAGCCAGTGTAGAGAAAACCATGGTTCCGCAAGTGGTCATCAACGTTTGAGATCATGATGTTGAAGACGATTCGTCTCCATAACTCTTTGAGATCCTCTAATCTGTCAGCTCCATATTCTTTGAGAGCTTCAGCAATTTCCAAGTAACTTCCTTGCTCCCCGTCTGAATAGTCCAGCATGCTCATAGCTGAAAGAAAAGGGATTCGTTTTTTGCCGTTACGATCAAACCGTTTCAGCAACAAAATGTTTTTGTTTCCGATTTTTTTTCGTCGCACAGTCGGCGTGGAAATTCCCGCTTTGGCTGCCATTTGAAATGCCAGATACTCCCACAATTCTACGTCCCATTTGTCTTTAGGGCTTGGGAACTTGGCAATCGCTAGGGACCCATCTGTGTCAATAACGGAGACCTTGGGGCGAGCCCCGCCAAGGGCTCCCCCTGCGGTTACGAAGTCCTGAATATTCTGAGAATTATCTCTTTTTTCAAGTAGGTGGGTCGAAGCCGTAAAAAGGCGTTTGAGCTCTGTCACTGGCGGTATGCATACGTTCTGATTTTTTGCTAAAAAAGGTCCGTTTTTACTGTCTGAGAAGCGGAGTGCTCCTTGTCTTGTGCTGTCATTGACCATGAGCAGAAAGTCTGAATCGTGAAGCTGTCTGGGAGTGCGTTCCTCTTTTTGGGCATTTTGTTTCTCAAAATGCTTGAAGAGACTTCGTCCCCAACGATCTGGAGTCGTGTCGCCAAAAGCCCCAAAAAGCGGTTTCCCTAAAGAGGTGTGAAATGTCCCTTCCCTAAGTTTGAGCGAAGGCTCGAGAGAAAAACGGGCTGGAGAGCTTAGCCATTCTTTTGAATATTCAAAAGAGGCGCTTTCGTTGTGTTGTCCTGCGTGAATCCATAGGCGCCCGACGAAATGGGCTTTACCATTGAGGTCGACGTGGACATAGAGTTCTTTGGACAAGGGGGACTCCTCGTTTGATTTTGGGTTCATCCTGGAGAATTGCTTGAGTGACTTGCTTTCTGACTATTGTGGAGGTGATGTCATTGGTGATCCTGCCACACAAAAATGGACAGTCAGTTAAGCTACGTCCTTCATGATTTGAAGTTGTTCAAATTCTGCCGGAGACATCCCACCGTTTGAGGAATATCTTCTTCGGCGGCTGTAGTAGGCCTCAATGTATTGAAAGAGAGACACTTCGTCCTCTATTCTATTTGAAAATTGGCGATGCTTAATGAATTGGGTTTTCAGAGTATGAAAAAAAAATTCTGCCACGGCGCTATCCCGGCAGTTTCCTTTGTGACTCATGCTTTGGACACAGCCATGTCGACTCAGCTCCGCTCGGAAATCGCAGCTTGCGAACTGAATTCCGCGATCGCTATGGACCATAAGCCCCGAAGCTGGCCGTCGGCGGACAATGCTTTTATGAAAAGCACGAATAGCAGAATGCCTTTCAAGAGAATCACTCAAATCCCATTCCACAACGATGCGAGAGAACAAATCGATAAAAATCGTAAGGTAGTGCCACTTCCGGCCAACCTTGAGATAGGTAATGTCAGTTACCCAGACCGTATGTGGAACGCAAACGGCAAATTTACGATTTAAAAGGTTGGGGGCGGCTGGCTCTTTATGTCTTGATTCTGTTGTCACAACAAGTTTTTGAGACGAACGACAAGGTAACCCAGGTATTCTCATATGGCGTGCGACGCGCTACCGAATCACGCGTTGGAATGCCTCCTCAGCTCGTAGGTCTGCTGTAATCATGGGGCTTCCAACGAATCCGGCATGTTCTTCATAAAGTTCAGCAATTCTCTGTTGAAGGCAAGCCGTCTCAATTGCCAATGCCGACGGCTTTCGCCCTAGCCATGAATAGAATCCGCTCTTCGAACCTTAAGCACGCAGCAGATCCTCTTCACCGAAAACTGCGAGCGGTAATCTTTGATGAAACGAAATCTCATTTCTGTGCCTTGCTGAAGATGGCCAATGCTTTTTTTAGTATATCTCGATCAAGTTCTGCGTCCCGAAGTTTTTTTCAAGTTTTTTGATATTAGGCTCTTCTGCAGTGAGACCTTCTTTCTCTTGTCCTGGAAATGTGATGTGCCCATGCTGTTGCAATTCACGTCGCCAGCGGTAAATAAGATCTACGCCAATTCAAAGGCTCTCAGCGGCCTCTGTTGCCGAACGACCTGATTTCTCGAGCATAAGTACAGCATTTCGTTTGAATTCTGCATCACATATCCTACGAGTTTTACTCATCCACGTCTCTTGTTTGGTCATTAGGATAGTGACTTAACTCCGTGTCCACAGCTCTGTAGCAGGATCAGTATTTGGATTGGATTGAGTCCTTACCAGAGGCCGGTGATGGGCCAGAGGTTATTTTAGCCGAGCTTAACGATGATTGTATGGCGTTCCTCGTCCCTGAATACGGTGACAATGACCAGGCTCTTGAGTTCATTTACAAGAACAGCAAACAGTTTTAAGAGGCTGAGTTTGAATCTTGGGACACTAGGACTGAACTTTGGCCAAAGAATCGTGACAGACGGCTTTTCAAGAAGATGTTTGATGTCGAGATTCACTTACAGGTAATTGACCTCATGAGAAGCCCCATTGAAATTGAGGAGTTTTGATTTAGATTTTACAGGTCATCCCTCTCAGTGAAGCTGTAGTGTCCTTCTTTGGTCACAATCACATGGTCAAGGAGTTCGATTCCAAGGAGCATCCCGGCTGATTTGAGTTTGGCTGTACAGGATTTATCTTCCTTACTAGGCAAGCATTGCCCAGAAGGATGGTTATGCGCCAGGACGATAGCGTGAGCGTCTCTCATCACTGCGGTTCGGTACACTTCTTTTAGATGGATTAGGCCGCTATCCTAGATACCGATTGAGACAATCTCTCTTGATATGATTTGTGCGCTGAGTTCAAGCAAAAGACCACGAAGACTTCTTTTTCCCAATTTTTGATGTTACGTATTTCATGGCACACATCCTAGCTACCTGTGACTTTCACATTCCCTAAGTCTTTGGTTTCTAATTCTCTTTGTTCCATTAAGTTCTCACCTCAATGTTTGGGTGAGGACTTTTTGTTTTGGATGTCAGTACAGCAAAATAGCTGACAACATTTTATCTTGTAAAATAAGAGGTTGCCTATTCCACGTTGACGTATAACTTCTGTAGGCTTATTTTTTTAAGATTTAAACAAAAAATCACATATACATAGGCAATATGAGACATAATTATAGCGATTAACGGGGGATGACTTGATCAAATTAGAAGATTTAGCCAAAGATCAGATGGTCTCAGGCCTAGAAGCTGATAAGGTTGTACGAATTGTTTCTACTGAACAAGTAGGAGAACATGCAATTACGATATATTACAAAGACGCAGAAGGTCGTCTTAGTGAGCGCATGTTATTTCGATCAGACGAAGCTTCCATTTCTATTGCTGATTCAGGTTGCCCTTGGACGTTTGATGCTCCCGCAGATGATTTCAAACTGGCGGTTGAAGCTCAGCGTATCAACCTTGCCCACCTTTTTGACCCTATGATGGCAGTTCACACTTCAAACGTGATGCCACTTCCTCACCAGATCACTGCCGTCTATGAATGCATGTTGCCTCGCCAGCCCTTGAGGTATGTTCTGGCAGATGACCCCGGAGCTGGTAAAACCATTATGGCAGGTCTCCTGATTCGAGAACTGTTGGTTCGTGGGGATACCCAGAGAGTTTTGATTGTTGCTCCTGGTAGTTTGGTTGAGCAATGGCAGGACGAACTTTCTGAAAAGTTTGGTCTCAGATTTGAGGTGTTCTCCCGCCAGATGCTTGAGAATTCTCACTCAGGCAACCCATTTGAAGACAATGACAGGCTTATAGCTCGTATCGACCAGCTTAGCCGAGCCGAAGACCTTCAAGAAAAACTGAATTCTGTTGAATGGGATTTGGTGATTGTTGATGAAGCACACAAGCTGTCAGCCACATATTTTGGAAGGAAGCTCAAAGAGACTCAGCGTTTCAAGTTAGGCCGTCTTTTGTCCTCAAAAACACGTCATTTCTTGATGATGACAGCGACACCTCACAACGGCAAAGAACAAGATTTTCAGCTCTTCATGTCGCTTTTAGATGAAGACAGATTTTATGGTCAGTTCAGAGACGGAGCACACAAGGTTGATGTTTCAGACATGATGCGGCGCATGGTCAAAGAAGAGCTTTTGAAGTTTGATGGAACCCCACTTTTCCCTGAAAGACGAGCCTACACCATCAATTACAAGCTTTCAGACCAAGAAGCTGCCCTTTATGCTTCTGTCACGGATTACGTGAAGAACGAAATGAATAAGGTGGCAGAACTTGAAGATGGCAAGCGAAAAGGGACAGTCGGTTTTGCTTTGACTTTGCTACAACGCCGTCTCGCTTCTTCTCCTGAGGCAATCTACCAATCCTTGAATAGAAGACGTGAAAAACTTGAGCGCAGAATAGAAGAAGAAAAGATTTCTCAGCGTGGTCATGCGGTTCTTGCCGATACTTTGGCTCCGGATTTGGTGAACGGTAATTTTGAAGATTATGACGATGTAGATGATCAACTCACTGACACCGAATATGAAAATTTAGCTGACCAGGTTGTAGACCAGGCAACAACAGCTCGAACCATTAAAGAATTGATGGGCGAGGTCGAGATTTTAAAAGGCCTTGTCTCAATGGCAAAAGCAGTTGTTCAGTCCGGCCAGGATAGAAAGTGGGAAGAGCTTTCTGGAATTTTGCAAGACGATCCTCAGATGTTTGATGCTTCCGGTTCTCGTCGAAAACTCATTATTTTTACCGAACACAAAGATACTTTAAATTATTTGGTTCAGCGAATAGGTGGACTGCTTGGAGACCCTGATGCTGTAGTTTGTATCCATGGCGGGATTAACCGCGATGACAGGCGAAAGTATCAAGAGCTGTTTAGGAATGATCCTAAAGTTTTGGTTTTAATCGCAACTGATGCAGCGGGTGAAGGTGTGAACCTTCAAAATGCAAACCTCATGGCGAACTATGATTTGCCTTGGAATCCAAACAGGCTTGAGCAGCGGTTTGGCCGTATTCACCGTATCGGTCAAACAGAAGTCTGTCATTTGTGGAATATTGTCGCCAATGAAACTCGTGAAGGTGATGTATTCCAACGGTTGCTGGATAAGTTGGAAGTTGAACGCGCTGCTCTTGGTGGTCGAGTTTTTGATATTTTGGGCGAAGTCTTTAAAGATCGTTCTCTTAAAGACATGCTCATGGAAGCGATTCGTTATGGTGACGATCCTGAGGTTCGAGCACGGCTTAAACGCCAAGTTGATGATGTTTTAGATACTGAGCGTATCAAGAAAATCATGAGCCGAACCGCTCTTGCTGAAGAAGTCATGAGTGGCGAGAGACTTTTTGCTGTGAAGGCCGAAATGGAGAAAGCCGAGGCCCGAAAGCTGCAACCATATTTCATCCGTGCTTTTTTCATGAAAGCTTTTGAACGTCTGAACGGTGATCTTCGAGAGCGAGAGAAAGGCAGATACCAAATTAATCATGTCCCGGCGGTTATTCGTGAAAGAGACCGTGTAATTGGTGGGCGTGATCCTGTTCTCAGACGATACGAGAGAGTTTGTTTTGAGCGCGACCAGGTGCGAGTGTTTAACAAGCCAATGGCAAGCCTTGTTCATCCCGGCCATCCGTTGATGTTCTCGGTTACTGACTTGGTTTTAGAAGCGTACAGAAAGACTCTCAAGCAAGGCACTATCTTGGTTGACCCTACCGACATGGGAACTGCTCCTCGTGTTTTGATTCTCATTGACCACCAAGTTCGTGAAAGTGTGTATGGCAAGGAAGAACGTCAAGTTTGTTCTCGTCGGATGCAGTTTGTTGAACTCGATGAGCAAGGGAATGTGACGTATGCTGGATGGGCACCACACCTTGACCTCGAACCTCTGAACGAAGCTGACGAATATTTGATTCAGGATGTGACGAAAGCTTCTTGGCTTTGCGATACTCTTGAGCAAAAAGCTTTAGCATATGCCGCAGGGAAAATTGTTCCTGAACATTTTGAAGAAGTCAGAAGCAGAAGAGAGCTTCAAGTTGATAAGATTTTGGATGCAGTACATGAACGGCTGACCAAAGAAATTGAGTATTGGCAGGATAGATATTTTCACCTCAAAGATGCAATGGAGGCTGGGAAACAGCCAAGAATGCAACCTGAAAATGCGAGACGTAAAGCTGAAGAATTGACCGCACGACTTGAACAAAGAACTAAGGAACTCCAAACAAAGCGGAGTATCATCTCAAGTCCTCCGGTCGTGGTCGGTGGTGCATTGGTTATACCTCAAGGGCTTTTAGCTCAGCGTAAAGGTGAACCTGTTGCTACGTTCAGCCCTGACGCTGATGCACGGCGCAGAATTGAACTTATTGCTATGAAAGCTGTCTCTGATGTCGAAGAAGCTCATGGCTATGCTCTCAATGACGTGTCTGCCGAAAAATGCGGTTGGGACATTTCTGCATACAAAGAAGGCTGCACAGACAGACATATCGAGGTCAAAGGCCGCTCGAAAGGTCAGACCACGATCACTGTCTCACGAAATGAAATTATGTACGCCCTTAACCAGGAAGAAAAGTTCAGGCTGGCCATTGTCCTGGTTGATGAAGACGGCAGTTATGAAGGCCCATACTACGTTGAGAAGCCTTTTGCTGTTGAACCTGATTGGGGTGTTGCCAGTATTAATTACGATCTGAATGAACTACTGAATAACGCGCAAGATTTCTAAGCGAGGAATATATGATTAAAGCTCCCAAAAAACTCATCGAAGTAGCACTTCCTTTGGATGATATTAACGCCGCTGCGAAACGTGAAAAATCTATTCGGCACGGCCATCCTTCAACTCTTCACCTTTGGTGGGCTAGACGGCCTCTTGCTGCTGCAAGGGCTGTTTTGTTTGCTCAGCTTGTTAATGACCCCGGCGGTGAACGTGGTTGGGGTAATTATCCAGGGCAGACTAAAGAAGATGCACAAAAAGAGCGGGAACGACTTTTTGGCATCATTAGGGAGCTTGTGAAGTGGGAGAATACCAATAACGAAGAGCTTCTTGAAATTGCTCGTGAAGAGATTAGAAAATCTTGGCGTGAAACCTGTGAAATGAACAAAGGCGTTGAAGGGTTTGATCCTGACAAACTTCCTGCCTTCCATGATCCCTTTGCTGGCGGTGGTGCCATTCCTCTTGAAGCTCAACGCCTTGGCCTTGAATCCTATGCTACTGACCTTAATCCTGTGGCTGTAATGATCAACAAGGCAATGATTGAGATTCCTCCAAAGTTCACTGGCAGAGCACCTGTTGGTCCTTTACCGCAAGGTGAACAGGTTGATGGGCGTGGATCTGATGCTTGGCCTGGTGCAACTGGCCTT
This sequence comes from Desulfobaculum bizertense DSM 18034, assembly GCF_900167065.1. Lineage (NCBI taxonomy): Bacteria > Pseudomonadati > Thermodesulfobacteriota > Desulfovibrionia > Desulfovibrionales > Desulfovibrionaceae > Desulfobaculum > Desulfobaculum bizertense. The sequence goes on along the minus strand of NZ_FUYA01000003.1, from coordinate 281,978 downwards.
GCAGAAGATGTGCGACGTTACGGTCATTGGATGAAAAAAGAGGCTGAAAAACGCATAGGCCATCTCTATCCGAAGGTCGAAATCACCGAAGAAATGGCAAAAGAACGCCCTGATTTGAAGAGTTATGTAGGGCGAGAACTTACTGTCATTGCGTGGATTTGGGCGAGAACCGTTAAAAGTCCCAACCCTGCTTTTAGTCATGTAGATGTACCACTTGTAACAAATTTTATGCTTTCTACTAAGAAAGGGAAAGAGGCATATGTCGAGCCTATTTTAGACGGGGACTCTTATTCTTTTAAAGTCAAAGTTGGGAAGCCTGGTGATATTGCTACAACAAAATTGGGAACATCAGCAGGAAGGTGGAAAGCTTTTAAGTGTCTGCTTTCAGGTTCTCCTATTGATTATGACTATATTAGAGAAAAAGGTGTTAATGGAGAGCTTGGCGACAGGCTAATGGCCGTCGTTCTTGAAGGGGATAGAAAGCGAATATATATTGATGATGAATTTATTGAGAGTGTTGGAAGTACCAATGGTGAGAATTACTGGAAGCCTACGTTAGACATTAATTACCACCCCAGAGATATTAAGACACAAATATACGGCCTTATGAAGTATGGTGATCTTTTTACAGACCGTCAGCTGGTTGCACTAACATGTTTTTCAGATTTGGTGCAAGAAGCTAGAGAAAAGGCAATACAGCTGTTTGTTAAAGCGGGAGGGGAAGATGATGGTGTCTCTCTTTCAGAAGGAGGGACTGGTGCTACTGCGTATGGCGATGCTGTTGCTGTATATCTGTCCTTTGCTGTGGATAAAGGAACTAATTATTGGTCTACACTGTGTGCATGGAGCACAAGTACAGAAAAAATGATTTCTACTTTTGGCAGACAGGCTTTGCCAATGGTTTGGGATTATACTGAGTCCAACCCTTTTTGTTCATCTAGCGGTAATTTTATCTTAGGAATCAATCAAGCAAAGAAAATGCTAGACAATTTAGGATCAAAATTTACTGCATCAGCATTGCAAGCTGATGCAGCGAGCCAGGATATATCCGTAGATAAAGTCGTTTCAACAGACCCACCTTACTATGACAACATAGGATATGCTGATCTTTCAGACTATTTTTATGTATGGATGAGGAAGATGCTTAGAGGTGTTTTCCCAGATGTCTTTGCCTCAATGGCAGTGCCTAAAGCTGAAGAGCTTGTAGCAACCCCATATCGTCACGGAAGTAAGGACATTGCTGACAAATTTTTTATGGATGGCATGACAAAAACAATGAACAACGTTGCTTGTTCAGCTAATCCTTCTTTTCCTGTTACTATTTATTATGCCTTCAAGCAGTCAGACACAAAAAATGCTGCTACCTCATCAACAGGATGGGAGTCTTTTTTAGAAGCTGTAATACAATCAGGATTTCTCATATCTGGAACTTGGCCTATGCGTACCGAATACACTGGAAATCTTAAGAAGAGTATGAATGCCCTTGCATCTTCAATTGTACTTGTATGTAGTAAAAGGGAAAATGATGCCATGGCTATTCCTCGTCGGCAGTTCCTCCGAGAACTAAAAGACGAATTGCCAGAAGCCCTTGAAGCCATGATTGGCGGCAAGGAAGGGGCTTCACCTATCGCGCCTGTTGACCTTGCACAGGCTGCAATCGGCCCCGGCATGGGTGTATTCTCCCGATATAGTGGCATTCTTGAAGCAGATGGTTCTAAAATGAGCGTCCATGACGCTCTTATTCTCATCAATAAAGCTATTGATGAATATTTCAGTGAAGCTGAAGGCGAGATGGACTCAGATACTCGTTTCTGTATTGACTGGTTCCAAACCTATGGTTTTGCTCAGGCTGAATTTGGGCAAGCTGACGTGCTTGCTCGTGCCAAAGGAACTACAGTGGATGGTCTTGAAGATGCCGGGGTACTCGAAGCGGGAGGCGGCAAGGTTCGTCTCTTCAAATTTAGTGAGTATCCTGATGATTGGGACCCCACCAAAGATAACCGTCTTCCTGTCTGGGAAGCTCTTCATCAACTCATTCGTGCTTTGCGCGAAGGTGGTGAGGCCGAAGCAGGTAAACTGCTTGGAAGAATGGCAGACCGCATGGAATCAATCAGACAACTCGCCTACCGTCTTTACACTCTTTGTGAACGTAAAGGATGGGCTGAGGAAGCTCGTGCATACAACGAATTGATTGCCTCCTGGCATGGAACTGTCTCTGCATCCGAAGCAAGCAGAGGAACGACAGTAACACAATTAACGCTCGATATGTCGAACTAGCAAGGAGCGAGAATAAATATGAAGATGACACCGTGGCGCGAAATCGCAACACCTCATGATGACGTACTCAAAGGCACTTTCAAACAGGCTGAATTCGCAGCAGACATCAGCCAAGTAAAAGCCGGGAATGCAGGGCCAGAATATCAAAACCCTGTAAACTTTTTTGAACGTACCTTCATTACTGAAGGCATGAGACTGCTCCTTGATAGTGTTGTGAAGAGAATCAGTGGGAAAGGTGGCGATCCTGTCATTCAGCTCCAAACTGCGTTTGGTGGCGGTAAAACCCACACGTTGCTGTCTGTATATCACCTGGCCGAGGGGAAAGCTTCTGCCAGTGATCTTCGAGGGATTGCTCCCATTCTTGATGATGCTGGAGTCACTAGTCTGCCTCAGGCTGCAATCGCAGTCATTGATGGCAACCAGCTCAGCCCTTCTCAGCCCAAGAAAAGAGGCAACGTAGAAGTTCGCACTTTGTGGGGCGAGATTGCATGGCAGATCGGTGGTGATTCTGGATACAGTCTGGTTGCTGATGCAGACCGTGAAGGCACTTCTCCTGGTAAAGAGGTTTTGATTGAACTCCTCAAGAAATATGCGCCTGTTGTAATCCTCATGGATGAGATGGTTGCATATGTTCGTCAGCTTGAAGAAGGCAAAAGCTATCCTGGTGGAACATTCGATTCGAACCTGTCTTTCATTCAAGCTTTGACTGAAGCTGTGGCCGCAGTGCCAAACGCACTTCTTCTGGCAACTCTTCCTGAGTCAGATACCGAGACAGGTAGCGTGATGGGCCAAAAATCCTTAGACGCTCTTGAGAAATACTTTGGCCGAATTCAGGCCATCTGGAAGCCAGTTGCAACCGAAGAAGCTTTTGAGATTGTACGGCGCAGATTGTTCAACACAATCAACGACACCCAGGCTGTGGATTCAATCTGTGATTCGTTTGCAGAGTTCTACCGGGACAATGCCGAAGCGTTTCCTAATGAGGTTCAAGAGGCCTCATACCTACGTAGGCTCAAAAATTCGTATCCTATTCATCCTGAGGTTTTTACACGTCTGTATGAAGATTGGTCTTCTCTGGACAAATTTCAGCGCACTAGGGGCGTTTTGCAGCTCTTGGCAACAGTCATCTATCGCTTGTGGAAAGACGGCAGTGCTGAGCCAATGATTATGCCTGGTTCTTTGCCGCTGTATGATCCTAACGTGAAGAATCAGAGCATTTACTACCTTCCCCAAGGTTGGGACCCGGTAATTGATAAGGACGTGGATGGCGAGAACTCTGAGCCTGCCGACATTGACACCAAAATTCCCCATATTGGAGCTTGTTACGGTGCAAGAAGAGCTGCGCGTACTATCTTCATGGGAAGTGCGCCTAGCGTTCAAGGTCAGACTGTTCGAGGAATTGAGATTAAACGCATAGTTCTTGGCGCAGCTCACCCCGAAACCAAGCCAGCGATTTTCAGCGATGCTGTTAACCGCCTCAAAGATAGGCTTCACTATCTCAACGTGGATAGTGATAGGTATTGGTTTGATACTCGTCCGAACCTTCGTCGTGAGATGGAAGAACGGAAGCGCAGATTTGACGACAAAGAAGATGTGTTCCCTGAGATCAGCGCACGATTGGGTAAGATAGTTAACAAGGGGTTTTTCTCTGGCGTTCACATTTTCACAGCCTCTTCTGACATCCCTGACACTCTTGATTTACGTCTTGTAATTCTGCCTCCAGACAAGCCGCATTCAAAAACATGTGAGATGGCAACTGTAGCGGCAAAGGAAATCCTTGTTAAACGTGGTTCCGCTCCTCGTCAGCATCAGAACCGTATCGTGTTCATGGCTCCTGACTATGATAACCTCCCCCGACTCAAAGATCAGGTTAAGACGTATCTAGCTTGGAAGTCTATTGTTGATGATGTGAAGCAAATGCGAGTGAACCTCGACATGCTTCAGACCAAACAAGCTGAACAGAATATGGAAAATGCTTTTGGTGGCCTGAACCGCATGGTTTCAGAGTGTTATCAGTGGCTCATGTGTCCTGTTCAATTCCCTAGCAGGAAAGGCGGCGTAGTCACAATTGAATGGGAAAATTTTAGATTAAACACCAGCTCTAAAAGCATCATTTCTGAAGTTGAAGACAAGCTTGTTAGTGAAGAAATGGTTCTCAAAGTATGGTCTCCAATCCACTTGGACAACATGCTTAAACAGTGGTTCTGGAAGGAAGATCAGCAAGAACTCAAGACTCAGAGACTTTGGGGTGATATTTGTAATTATCTCTACCTGCCCCGCCTCCTTGACTCTTCTGTCCTCCAAAAGGCTATCGAGAGTGGAGTTTCAAGCAAGGATTACTTTGCCTTCGCTGATGGCTACTCTGGTGGCCAATATAAAGGATTCAAGTTTGGGCATCCTGCAAGCGTAGTCATTGATGACTCTTCCGTGATTATGTCTTTGCAACAAGCCCAAGAATACCAAGCCAAGCTGGACGAAGAAGCCCGTAAAAAGTCTGAAGCAGAAAAGCCGAAACCGTCTGTCTCTGGAACAGATAATGGTGACGATGGAGGTGGACTGACACCGCCTACTCTGGGTGGAGATGATACTGTTCCTCCCGCCCAAAAGAGCACTCGTTTTTACTCAACGATTGATCTTGAAGCGCAGACTAGTCGAATGAAATTCGATGATATTTACCAAGAAATCATCACTCTTTTGACTTCTAAACCAGGCGTTAATGTCCGAGTTAAGTTGGATATTGAAGCTGACGCCAGTGAAGGCTTTGACGACAATGTTCAAAGGGCTGTTCGTGAGAATTGCAGCACTTTGGATTTCAAAGAAGCTGAGTTCGAGGATTAATTATATAACCTCCTAAGGAGGAATTAATTATGGCAGACCCATGTGTATTTATTCGCTTTGATTTTGACCATAATGAAACTGAGAAAAATCTTTTTGTAGGCCAAGCGAAGAATTCAAAAACGCCTTTCTCTATTCAAGATTGGTTTTCGAAAAGTTCATTCCCGCAGTCTCAATGAGAAAAAAACATCTTACTGCTGAATTTAAGACCCGCGTTGCCCTGGACGCCCTATCCAGGGAGCACACCTTGTCCGAACTCGCCAGCAGGTACGGTGTACACCCAAATCAGATTTCCCAGTGGAAGAAGCAAGCCAAGGAAGGCATTATTGCCACTTTTGCAGGCAAGCACCAGAAGGCCTAGCAAAGCGATGAGGCCCAAATCAAGGAGTTGCATGCCAAGATGGGCCAACTCACGGTGGAGAAATATTTTAGTAACAAGCCCTTACTCATAGTTTGCAAGCTACTAATTTACGTTGTTCTCTGGGAAGCCGAGGTGCGTGTCTCTTTTTAAAGTTTGTGCAAACGTAATGAGTTCAACAGAATATTTTTTTTTGAGATTTTGCATGGTTTGAGTTGTAAGGGAGAGGCTTTCACCTCTCCCTTTTTTAGTTTAATCAGCGACTGTGAAATTCCAGCACAGGAAACCGTAGCCAGGCATGAGGCGAATCAACGTCTTCACCTGATTGAGTTCAAGATCATCTTTTCTCAGCATGGACTGGTAGTCCAAGAACGCTTTGATTCCTCCCTCACCCAAGACCGAAAAGCTCTTGAGGCCAAAGTCTGATTCAAGAAGAAATTCATAGCTCAGCGCATATCTATTTTCAGCTTGAGTCGTCGTAATGGGGAGCTCTTTCGTTTCAACAACTCTCCCGTTTTCAAAACGAAGTTCTTTAACGTGAATAAGGCTCATGACACCCTCCAGGGAAGAACCAAGGCAGTTTGAACCATCCCAAAACTCATCTTTCTTTGCAAAAAGTCGAATACCCACGATAATCTCCTAAGGTAAAAGGAAAGGCCCTTAAGGTTGAATCCCTAGGGCCTTGTGATGTGTGAGAAATGATCCCGTATCTTTTCTCTTATACTGTGAGTTCTCTCGTATCTTTTTTTATTGTTTCTCATTGCCGTCTTTTTGATGTGCCAAATTCTCTGATCCTTCGAGGTGCGTTTCCTTTGGTGTTTTCTTTTGCCAAGTAACTTAATCTATAGAATGCATCTCTTTTAATTTCTTCGTAGTCCTTTGCTCCTCGCCTTAGCATGTACGAGCATGATCCCTTTTTACCTGTTCGCCATTTGTTGCAGTAGGATATGAGTCCTTTTGCTGAGTCTAAACCTAATGCTCGTGCCCAAAGCTCTTCAGCTTTGTTGAAAACTTTATATGGAGACTGGATAAGGTTTCCATTCAATATTAGTGCAACATGGTAGTGCTGGTGTTTTTCCCGAGACTGCTCTCTAACCCAGATGTATTTCGGATCGAGTCCCTTGCGTGACAAGTTTTTTGTCAAGTGAGCGATGAATTGAGGCATGTGCCTATCTTTGGAGTTGAGAAAGTAATTTTGTGGATATCGAACATCCATTCTCATGATGAAGACTTTCCCGTGTCGCTCTTCATACTCTTCAAGGAGAGACAACATTCTTTCCAAGATATCTGATCTACACGCTTGGTCTTTATCTCGACTACCCTGTATTCTGTATTCTTTGAATTCTTCAAAGCATCTCATGGATTTCTCCTTTGTTTATGAGGTGAATTGTTTCTTAGATGATTATCTGATGAATGATATTATTTAATTGGACTATGCTGATGTAGAGTTGAAAATTCTTGTGAGACTATATGAGTAATCTAAAGAAGATAGATTAGATATTATAATTTACCTACAGAGAGGGGAGGGGAAAAGATGAAGAGATTGTTAGGTGTGAAATGGTGCTTTATGCATGATATGTGTGGCGTAGAGAATGTAGAAAAGTGTCTGAATTAACTTCTATACTATAGAGCTAAGAGATGAGTGTTTTTCAAAATATTTGAGTTATATATTACTTCTTTGAAGATGCTGGGATTTTTGCCCAGAGCTACGCCTTCTGACATGTGTCGGGAGGCTTTTTTGTCTTTAAAGGAGAGTCTATGCATTCACACAAAGAACTTGAGTCGTTGGTTTCGGTCGATATGGATGCCGGAGAGGTGTTTAGTGGGAAGCGTTCTGGGACGACGGTCAAAGGCTATGCAAAAGCGACAAGCTATACGCCTGCCATTCCTCCTGAGTTTATCTATCATGACGCCATGCGTGACATTGTCGTTTGGTTCATGAGTCCACCAGAACCTCTGTATGTGTTTGGCCCCACGGGGAGTGGCAAGACCAGTCTCATTCGGCAGCTTGCAGCAAAGCTTCACTATCCAGTTTTTGAAGTGACCGGCCATAGTCGGCTTGAGTTCCCGGAACTTCTGGGACACCTGAGTCTCGTTAACGGGTCAATGCGTTACGAGTACGGTCCGCTTGCCCTCGCCATGAAGTATGGGGGGCTTGTGCTTATCAATGAGTTGGATTTGCTTGATCCGGCAACGGCTGCCGGACTGAATAGCGTGCTTGATGGGAGTCCGTTGTGCATTTCAGACAACGGCGGTGAAATGATCATCCCGCATCCCATGTTTCGATTTGTTGCAACGGCAAATACTAACGGTGGGGCAGATGAGACTGGTTTGTACCAGGGAACCTTGCGACAAAATATCGCGTTTATGGATCGATTTTGGCTTTGCGAATTGGGCTACCCGCCAGCGGATGCGGAGCTGTCACTGTTACAAAAAGTTACACCCCGGCTTCCGGAAACAATTCGGTCCGCGATGGTGGATTTTGCCGGTGAAGTCCGGAAGCTGTTCATGGGGAACGGTGAAAATTCCGAGCACAGCATCGAACTGACATTCTCAACGCGAGCGCTGATTCGCTGGGCAGAGCTCACTGTGAAGTTTCAGCCCTTGGCTCGACAGGGAATTCAGCCCGTGAGCTATGCTTTGGACAGAGCTTTGGGCTATCGGGCCATGCCGGAAACGCGGGTTATGCTCCATGAACTGGCACAACGAATATTCCCCGGTGAGGGGCAGAACGAGGGAGTCTAAAAGGCTCCCTTTTTTTATGCCCAAAGGAGGGCAAAGCAATGAGTGAAGATATTCAGGCAACAGAGATGAAGGTTTTGAACGAGCTGGTAGCAGTGCGGCTTGATGTGAACATCTGGTCAGCTCGGCGGAAGCTCACAGCGACGGATTTGGGCGGAACTGAACTTCCCCCTGAGGAACTGGCCTCGCTTGGAAGCAAGCGCGTATGTGACCCTCGTGATCTGCGAGTGTTTGCGACGCTGAAATCTCGGGCCGTGTCGCTTTTGGAAAAGATCGGCGTTCGTTTTCTTGGCGGCTGGGCACTTCCCGAAACTCGGATGGAGGAGGCCTTGAGAGCCTTAAAAGAAATCCGTGCGCAGTTCATGGACGAAAAGGAAAAGTTTCTGGCTCGCTATGACGAGGCTGTACAGGATTGGATTCGCAACAATCCGGGCTGGGAAAGCATCATCGCAAATTCTGTGGTGAGCAGTCAGTATGTGAGCCAGCGACTTGGGTTTACATGGCAAACCTACCGAGTTGTGCCTGCGATGGCAGATGCGAGTGCTGGGCTGACATGTGAAGTGCGCAGGCTGAGCGGGACGCTGTATGAGGAAGTTTCGAAGGTCGCAAATGAGGTTTGGGAGAAGAGTTTTGTAGGAAAGACAGAAGTCACGCATAAGGCGCTTTCCCCGTTGCGTATGCTCCGAAGCAAGCTTGAAGGCATGAGCTTTGTGGAACCTCGGGTTGCTCCCATCGTTGAGCTTTTGGATGAATGCATTTTGGCAATGCCTCCGCGTGGAGCCATTCGAGGCAAGGCGCTTCTTCTGCTTCAGGGGACCATGTGCCTCTTGCGAGATCCGCTTGCGATGGTTGCCCACGGGCAAAAGATTATCGAAGGGCAGTCCGCACAGTCTGTGTTCCATGGTCTGGCTGAACCCGTACAAAATGTAATAGCCGCAGAGAACGCCCGCAAAGAAGAGCTGCAGAAAGAAAGTGAAGCAGTTCCTCCTTCGCAGGGGATGAAGTCACAAACGATAGACAGCTTTGGGCTGTGGTGAGGTGCGTATGAGAAATCGATATCTAATGCGTGCTTTGCCGCATGTGGCAAGTGCGCTGAGTGATCGTTATGGCGTGCAGGTCATTGTTGGCGGTGAAAAGGCGTTTACCAATGGGGCGACAATTCACCTCCCGGCTTTGCCAGAAAAGGGAGATGCAGATTTCCTGTGTCTGGTTCGTGGATTTTTGGATCATGAGGCCGCGCATATCCGGTACACGGATTTTCAGGTGCTGAAAAATGTGACAGCGCAAGAGATGCCTCTTCTGAATTCACTTGAAGATTGGCGGGTAGAGAAAAACATGGCGGCGGCCTTCCCGGGCTGCCGTCAGAATTTTCAGCGACTCGCTCGCATTATGTTCGGAAGCAAGGACGTCTCGAGCTTTTCTGCGCGGTATCGGATGCAGAACTGGATTTTGCTCAAGGTGCGCTCATGGGAACTTTCAGAACTGAACGTTCAGCTTGAGACATTGGAGCAGGCAGCTCCTGCTGCGTGGAATGAACTGCGAAAGAGGGTGGAGCCTGTGCTTGAGCGTTTTAGACATGATGCGGGTTCGACAGCAAAGGCGCTTCAGTACACTCGCGAGATTTTGTGTCTCCTTTCGTCTCAAAAATGTGTCACGGGTTCTCCTACAGGGCGAGCTAATTCAGACAAAAAAGCAGGGAAAAGCTCCACGAATACCGGGAGAAAAGGCGAGAGTTTTGGAAAACGTGTACCGGGAGCATCTTTTGATGAAATCGGTGAAGTTTTGTCTCGGCGGATTGCGGAGTGTGATGCTCCAGAACTGCCTCGGTTTCAAGTGGCAACGTGTGGTTCTCTTCATTGCGAGGCATTGCCTCATTTCCTACGAGATGAAGCGCTACGATGTGCGGTTCCGTTACGTGCACGTTTGACAGGTGTTCTGCAGGCGTCTCGCCTTGTGCGGAATCGGGTGGGGAGAACTGGTCGGCTTGCGCCTCGTTTGCTTGCTCGAAGTGCAACGGGAAGTTCGCGTCTTTTTGTTCGCGAAGGGCAGCGTTGTGGACTGAATACAGCCGTGCACATTCTGCTTGATTGCTCTGGGTCCATGCGAAATCGAATGCACGTGGCAGGTCCTGCCTGCTATGCATTGGCAAAGGCTTTGGAGCAGGTCGGAGTCAATGTCGGTGTGACGGCGTTTCCGGCAAGGGCTGAAAGTGAGGACTCAGAGTGCACAGTGTTTCCGCTTGTGAAGCATGGAGAGCGAGTTCATCAGCGGTTTTGGATTAAGCCTGTTGGAGATACGCCACTCGGTGAAACCCTGTGGTGGCTGTATCCGAAACTCCAGCGAGTCAAAGAAGCTCGAAAAATTGTGCTCGTTTTGACTGACGGCCGGGCAAGTTCCGAGGCGTGTGCCAAGGCTGCCATTGTGGAAGGGGAACGACTGGGAATTGAACTGATGGGCGTGAGTATCCAAAGCCCATATCTCAGGGGAATATTCCACGAGCGTTGTGAGAACATAGATCGGCTGGAGGATTTGGCTCCGGCATTGTTTAGGATGCTGCAAGGGCAGCTTTTGAAAGCGCAAACCATGAGCAGGGGCTAAGGCCTCTGCTCTTTTTTTATTGGAGGCTTTGTATGTCGAAGGAATGGAAAGCTGGTGATCACCTGAGAGTGGCTCGTGCTGGCGGCGTGTATTTTCACCATGGTTTGTATGTCGGAGCGGACAGCGTCATTCACTACGACGGGTCTGTGTCTGACACATCAGGACGGGTGGATTACACATCTTTAGCAGATTTTGCTGCAGGAGGAGTCATTGAGCTCGTGTCGCATAAGGATCGGCGGTATTCGCGAGAAGAGAGTGTGGATAGGGCATATAGCCGACTTTTTGAAGAGAGCTATAGCGTTGTGTTCAATAACTGCGAGCATTTTGTGAATTGGTGCATTGAAGGGCAGCATCGCAGTGAACAGATCGAAAGGCTTGCGAAAAAAGGAGTGCTTGTTTGCGCTGGAACTGAGCTTGTTCGCCAAAAAGCAACACATGAGGTGCAAAGGATCGCAAGACGACAGGTGAAACGAATGGTTGTTGAACGTGCTGTGGAGTCGGCGGGGCAAACGCTGTTATCTGAGGGGGTGAAAAAGGCTGCAGTCCTTACTCTCGCGAGTGGTGGTGTTGCCGCGCCTGTGTTGATTGTCGCTGGAGCGGTGAGCCTTTGGCGCTTATTCAAGGACTAGAAGGGATGGCCGGGGTGACCCGGCCTATCTTTTTTTACAGATGACTTCCCATCGTATGAACTTAAAATACGAGGAGGAAAAGATGTTGGATGAAAAGTTACGGAAAGAGTTTGAAGAGAAGATGCCGCCAGTTTTTGCAGGTACGCAAGTTGATGAGCTTACTGGAGGTGCGGTGATCTGGAGGACTTTGAAAAATATGAAAAGTAATGGGGAAATCCCTGGAAGTTGTTTTCTTCGTCAAGGGAAAAGGAAGCTCGTTATTCGTCGTGACGAGTTTTTGAATTGGTGGTTTTCGCAGTTAGTCCCTGAAGATGAGGTGTGTTGAAAGTAGGTATGCAGGTCCGCGAAAGCGGACCTGCATACAACAGTGATTTATTGCTTTTTTTTAGGTATGTGAATGGAAAAACAGGAGGTAAAAGATGCAGGGTAAGAAACAGTGGTTTCGTTTTGTTAGGGGAGTACGCGAAGGGGAAAAATTTCAGATGCTAATTAGAGATCAAGAAGAGGATCTTGAAGAATTTAGCAAGGTATTTCCCTCCCTGGATGTTTTTCCCTTTGCAATCCAATATGATGAAGCCATGGTCAATGAAAGAAGTGCGAAATTTGCTGTGCGTCTAAAAGATATATCTTTGCCGCCACATTTTACAAGGTCTGTCTTCTCTATGCTGGGAAGAAAAATAAAAATTAATGGGTTTTGGATTCCATTTGAAAGATTAAGCCAAGACGATATTTGTGGGAAAATATGCGATTTATTTTGTATAAGTAAAAAAAATGTTTTTTTGAGTAAATATGGTGATATCCAGTGGCTGTTTCTTAATTGTCAAAGTCTAGGTAAGGAGAAATTTCTTGAACTTCCATATGAAAGTTATATTGGTCTGTTAAGCAAAATTAGGAAGCCGTTGTCTTATGCGAAGATAAGAGTGAAATCCTTTGATACTCTTTTTAAAATAAAAAATTGGAACTGGATTGCTGTTGATGATTTTAAGGAATCACAGAAAAATTGTACGGGGGCATGCAAAGCTTCCCTTCTAGACAAGTATTTCAATTTTTATGATGAATTACCGACATGTTTTTACTGGGGTTATGCTGCGCAAAATAAGCTGGACCTCTCAGAAGAACAGATTGCTGGTGTGTTACGGTCATTTGGATCGTTAAAAGAAGGATGGCGTTTTTTTAATAAAAACGGTGTGGCCTCTTACTTAGGTGCCCCGGCGGAGAAGTGGAATCGACGTTTTCAAAAGGCGTTACAGGCAGCTGAAAAGAAAGGAAAAGAGGGCGCTTGGGCAATTCGTTGTGAAGAGTTGTTTGCATTGTTTCATGGCGTTGAGTGTGATCAGAAGTGTAATGTAACTACTCCTGTTTATAAGTGTGATCCAATGGGGGTAATTTACAATTTTTACAAATATTTTAGCAAACCAAACAAGGAATCCACGACGGCACAGTTGCTCAAGGTCAGTAGCGTGTTGTCAGTGAGCTTACTAAAGTTTGCAGACGGGAAGATAGGGAGACTTGTTTCATTTCATGATTTTGATGGATGCATTAAAGAATGCCCTCTGACAATCCGTGATTTGCATGGAAAGAGATTTGTTGAAAAGTTGGAGGAGTCAGGGCTAGGCATTATGAATACTCCAGAAAATGTGAGGCTATTGCGGTATAAAATCCTGAATGGACCTTGTGACGGAACAGCTTTTTCGGTGCGGAAGACTGGCTGGAATACAGTTAATGATGAGAACGTTTTTGTTACTGCATATGGTTGCTACCCCACTCCTTCCTGCAAAATTATCCCTCAAATACCAGGCGGAATTGTTTATCCTCACACCTGCCTAAGTAAATCCCACTTGCCCCAACTTAGCTTTCTGAGAGAGCTCCCTCCATCTGCTCAATCTTTCGTACATTTTTTGTTTAGCGTTATGGCTTGTGGTCCTTTGTTGAATTCAATTCCCAAGTCTCATGCATTTTACCATATTTATGGTCTTTCAGATGAATGCGCGACATTTTGGGCTGAATTTATGGGGATGTTTAGTTCGGTTGGCAATCCTCTTCCTGCATCGTGGTATTTTTCTGATTTTATGAAGAAAAAGAAGTCTCTTTTCGCATACCAAGATGCCACTGTTGTTTTTAAGCCTTTGGGGGCGTCCGAGCATCGCTGCTATCGAAATTTTGTGAATAAGGTGTGCAGCTCTCGGAGGGCTTTTACGTTGTATAATTGGAGAATTGTGCAAGTTGTCCGTGATCCCGGTCCAGAGGATGAGTTGAGGATTGCGGCTCTTTCTTTTGGCAAAGAAGCTGTGTGTGGCATGAGTCCTCAAGAAAAAAAGTTGGAATATGTGGGGACGAAAAAGGATGTGTATCTGGAGAACATTAAAGCTTCAGAAGAGATGGAATACTGGTTTCAAGAAAATGAAAAACAGTGCCGCGAAATACTGAGGATGTGGCGGCCATATCGGGGCCTTTTCTACCAGCAGCTTGTTGAAGAGCTTTTTTCTGATGGGGAAAAGAAACTACTTGATGGTGAGTATTGTCCTTATACAGACGCATTGGAGAGAAGAGGGAAGGAGCTTGTCGCTACGGTTCAAACTTTACAAGAATATAGAGCAATGGAAAATAGGATGCAGATACCAGTTATTTTCTCCATATTTGTGCCGATGAGTGAAATTGGTATTGAGGACTTAGAACCCTGTGATGAGAAATTGGAGAAGTTTTTAAAAAAGGTACAAGAAAAGGTGGCCAAATTACATAAAGGATTCAAGCCTCACGAAATTGTTTATCAAAAGAAGTTCTGTTTTCTGATGTGTAAAAGGGCGTACTGCTATTTTGATCGTGGTGAGATTTTTACGAAGAAATTTAGACGGGAAGTAGAATTTAAGTCGTTTTGCGAATACTTGAAAAAAGAAAAAATACTTGTTTTTGCAAAGGGGAAAAACACAGTGTCTACGAGAATTCCTAGGACAAATGTAGGAACGCAAAGTGCTCCTCGAGTGATAGGCGGGGATAACTTTTCTGGTTACGCATTGCGTTATAAAAAACTTCGAGAATGGAAGCCAAAAAATGTTTCTCCAGGGAGCGTACTTTCGGAAAGCAGGCAAGGAGGTCCTTTTTGCTGACGCGATTTCATAGATTTTTTATACAGAGGAATCGCGTACAATTTAGGGGTGGGGAGCCCGATCTGGAAACGGTTTGCAAAAAAAATTTAAAATAAATTCTGAGATTATGTAATGTGCCAGTTATTGCATAATGACACTTTGTGAATCAAATAACATATGGAGTTTGATTTGGCCTGGGGTGCTGTGTCTTTTCGTTTGCTTGGCGCAATTCGCCTGGGTTGTCTGTTGTTGTGTGGCGCATTTTGAGGGGGGGATTGTGGCTTTGTTATGGCAACTAGTGCGAGGGGAGTTTGAAGATTTGAAGAGATCTTGTTTTGCTTTTATTTATCTTTTATTGAGTATTCCAAAATATATTTGAGGAGAGAGCTGTGGCTGAGTTTGGAAGATTAAAGAGAATATCTTTACGTGAAGTTTGGAAGAATGAAGCTCGGAATTTCACTCCGTGGCTCCAGGAAAACATAGAGGTCCTGGGAGAGGTCCTTGGGATGGATCTGGAGGTAGTTGAGAGGGAAGCTGAGGTTGGAAGTTTTTCATTAGATTTGCTCGCTGAAGATCTGGGAACCAAGCGAAGTGTCATTATCGAAAACCAGTTGACGCAAACAGATCATGATCATTTGGGGAAGCTGCTGACGTATGCAGCAGGATACGAGGCTGAATCTGTTATTTGGATTGCCGATTCAATACGTGATGAACATCGGCAGGCTTTGGAATGGCTGAATCAGCGAACTGACACTAGAACAAGTTTTTTTGCTGTTGTTGTTGAAGTTTTACAAATTGATGATTCAAGGCCTGCGTATAAGTTCCAGCCTGTTGTGTACCCTAACGAATGGCAAAAAGGGACACGACAGAGTACGAGTACAGCTCCATCCCCAAAAGGAGCTGCGTATCAAGACTTTTTTCAAAATGTAATTGATGAATTACGAACAAAATATAAATTTACTTCCGCAAGAAAAGGGCAGCCTCAGAATTGGTATACCTTTTCATCTGGGTTTTCAGACTTTGGGTATGCAGTGAATTTTACTCGTGAGGGGAGAATTAAAATTGCTTTAGAGATTTATTCCAATAGCCAAGAGAAGAATCATGACCTGCTTCGTAAGATGCGTCAGTATCAGTCTGAAATAGAGAGCAGTCTTGGGTTTCCTTTAGAGTGGAATTTGCTTGAACACATCCGTCCATCTCGAATCGAATTCTTTAAAAAAGGGTCTATTGAGGATTCTCCAGAAGAGCTTGCTCAAACACATCGATGGGTCGTGGAGAATTTGACGAAATTTAAAAAGGTTCTCACGCCATTTATTAAAAAATCTTTGAACGCAAAGGCTCCCACCAAGCCCGTTCCGGAACTTGTCTAGGGCTTCCCCGGGGAGTAAATTCCTTGTACAGTCCTTGTACAAAGCACAAAAAAGCCCTCCAGAGCAAAAGCTCTGAAGGGCAAAATATCCTTGGTACCCGGGGCGGGACTTGAACCCGCACAGCCAAAAGGCCGAGGGATTTTAAGTCCCTTGTGTCTACCAATTCCACCACCCGGGCAGGTGTACGGTTGTCTTTATACTGTTCTTTCTTTGTCCGTCAATGCCTCAGGACGGCAAATCCTCACAGTTTATTCTCTTTTTCTGAAAGCTTTTTCAGAATTTCTTCAATGTCGTTTTCAAGCTGTATAGCCTGCTTGGGAAGTTTTTCCAGGCTGAAATGTGTCAGTAGCTCTTGTGCCTGTGCTAGCTTCGGCTCAGGGAGCAGGCCCGCCCGGTATCCGAGGTAGCCTATGATGGCCTTTGCGCTGATGCCCATCTCTCGCAGCGCCCGAAGTTCGAAGTGTTTATGCCGCTTGGCAAGGCGCTCCCCTTCGGCATCAAGGACGAGGGGGACATGCGCATAGTCTGGCCTTCTGGCATTCAGCAGTTTGTACAGG
This sequence comes from Desulfobaculum bizertense DSM 18034, assembly GCF_900167065.1. NCBI lineage: Bacteria > Pseudomonadati > Thermodesulfobacteriota > Desulfovibrionia > Desulfovibrionales > Desulfovibrionaceae > Desulfobaculum > Desulfobaculum bizertense. Next base: position 265,529 of record NZ_FUYA01000003.1, on the reverse strand, counting down.
TACACTTGGCGCGGCGTGCAGTGCAAAATGTCATCCCCGCGCATGACGAGCGTCACGTTCTGGTCGATGTCATCCACCGCCACGGCCAGCTGGTACGAAATAACTCCGTCCGAGCGGCGCAGCGGGAAATCACCGCCGCATTCTTCCCATGTCTGGTGCTGATCTCCACAAAGTCTATCATGAAAGCTCAGGTCTGGGCTGTCTGCATGAAGTCGAAGGGAGGGGCGCCGTCCCGCAGCTTCCAGCTCTGCCTTGCGCGATGCACTCAGGTGCAGGCAGGTTCCGGGGTAGGCTGGACCAAATTCTCCCTTATGCGGCGCTGATGCCAGAGAACGAAGCTCTTTTCGCGTACAGTAACAAGGGTAGGTTAGCCCCCGCTCTGAGAGCTGGGCAATGACCTCTGCATAGCGGTCCAGCTTTTCACTTTGCGTATATGGCGCGTTGTCTCCGCCGCAGTCGGGTCCTTCATCCCAGTCCAGACCAAGCCAGTGGAGATCGGTGATGATGTCTGTGGCAAATTCCGTTTTGGAGCGATCTGGATCGATGTCTTCCATGCGCAGAATAACTGTGCCGTCTGCCTTGCGTACTGCAAGCCAGCACAGCAAAAATGCCCAGGCATTGCCAAGGTGGAGATGTCCTGTTGGGCTTGGAGCCAGTCGTCCGCGTACGTGTGATGCTGTGAGCATGGCCTTGTCTTACTTTTGAACGTGAATTCGCGCGATGCCGTCAGTCATCTCAACAAGCTCCGCACACAGTGTCTCAAGGTTTCGCTTTGGGAGACGAAGCATAAACTGGGCGTCCGTCCCAAAATTTTCTTCCTGTATTTCGGCTTCGTGGCGCTCAAGCATTCGCTTAAAAAGTGTGATGTGCCGATACTCAATGCCAATGTGCACAGATGCAGCCTCAAAGCGGCGCTTTGTAGGAAGAGTGTCCAGCCCAAGCTGCACCATGCCTGAGTACGCCCGAACAAGGCCGCCTGTCCCAAGCTTGATGCCACCGTAATACCGGGTGACCACTGCGGCTATCTCGCCAACAGGACAGTGGTTCAGCACGTTGAGCATGGGACGGCCAGCTGTGCCGGAAGGTTCACCGTCGTCAGAGCAGCCAACAAAGGCCGTGTCTCCTGCCGGACCAGCATTGAAAGCCCAGCAGTTATGCGTTGCATCTGGGTGCTCTGCCTTGATTTCTGCGATGAATGCACGCGCCTCTTCAACGCTTTGGACGTGGGAAAGGGTCGTGATAAAATGACTGCGTTTTATGACGTCTTCCGCCTGATGGCGGGAAACTGCGGGGATGTCGTATTCCTGTGACATGGCCTATGTCATACCGTTCTGCCCGTGGCTTGGCAATTTGTCCCTTGCTGGAACAAAAAGCCTTTTGACCTCATGCAGAGCATATTATAGGACGTGGAGTATGAAGAAAAACGAGCAGCTAACAGCATGCACTCTGGACTGCTTTGATGCATGTTCTCTTCTTGTAGCTGTTGAAAAAGATGGGAAAATATCCCTGAGAGGGAATCCGGACCATCCTTTTACAGCAGGCTTTTGTTGCGCAAAACAAAAACGGATAGGAGAACGCCTCTCAAGTCCTGACCGTATAACCCAGCCTCTTGTCAGGTCTGGGGCGAATTATTGGCCTGTGAGCTGGGATGAAGCCTTGAAACTTATTTGCTCCCGTCTGGACCGCTTACGAAAAACACCAGAGCGAATACTCCATGTGCAGGGATATGGGTATCGCGGTTTGTATAGTGATATTTCCCGGTGGTTTTTTCGAACTCTTGGGGCTTCCGGAACGAGTGGCTCCCCCTGCGCAACCACAGGAAATAACGCCTTTCGTGATGATTTTGGCTCTGTTCGGCATAGCCGTGTGACAGAGTTGTACAAGGCCAGAAGTATCGTGAACTGGGGGCGTGACCTCACAAGAGCCTATTTGCATTTGAGTGCTGCGGTGGCCAAGGCCCGCAAAAATGGCACGCATGTTTTGAGCATTACGCCAACTGCTGACACTGCTCGGGAATTCTCTGACGAGACGCTGTTTATTCGGCCTGGGACAGACCGTTTTCTTGCTGCGGCCCTGTGTCGACGACTTCTTGCTGCTGGTGTGTCCAAAGATGTTCAGGCGGCGACGCGTGATTTTTCTGCCTTTGAGGCACGACTCGCTGCTCTTGATGAGGCAGAACTTTTGCAGGCCTGCGGGGTGGACAGAGCGGATTTGAACCGCCTTGTGGAGCTGTACACAAACGGACCCTGTGCCACTCTTGTTGGGCTTGGTTTGCAGCGCTATGTGCATGGGCGGGAAAATGTGCGGTATATCAATGCTGCGGCCATGTTGTCTGGAAACATGGGGAGAAGTGGGGGCGGAACGTATTATAATCTGGCTTCCGGACTGTTCCTGCGCTCATGGGCAGAGGATTTTTCTCCTGCTCCGCCACGGGAAATGCCGCTGCATCGGCTTGGGCGCTGCATGCAGGAAGAGGAGACTCCTTTTGAATTTGTTTTTGTGCAGGGCACAAATCCTGTAAACCAGCTCCCTGATGGCAATGCGATTGCTGACGCCTTTGCCCGTACAGGATTTGTCGTTGCTGTGGATGCATTTTTTAATGACACGACCCTGCGGGCTGATGTGATTTTACCCTGTGCGCTTATGCTGGAGCGAGAGGAAATCGTTGATTCCGGGATGCATAATTGCGTGAACTGGGCGGCCAAGGTCTGCGAGCCGCCAGAGGGTGTGCGCAATGACTGGGACATCGTGCAGGCAATTGCCGAGCGACTGGAGGAGCCGCTTGTTCTTCCTGACAAAGAAGAAATGCTGCGCTACGGGCTTGGCCCCAGCGTGAATGGGTCCCTTGAGGAACTACGAGAAAAAGGCTTTTTGCCCTGTGAGTTCCAGGACGTTGCGTATGAGGGGATGCAGTTTGATACTGACGATGGGCTGTATCATGCTCCAGAGTTTTTGAGCGATGAAGAGCGAAGTTCTGAATATCCGCTGAGTCTTTTGTCTCTGGTGCGAAAAGATTCTCTGCATTCCCAGCGTCTGGAAGAACCGCATTCTGGAGCCTTGCGGGCGTGGATTTCACCCAAAAGCCCGGCGCTGAAAAATATTGACCTGAATGCTCCGGTGCAGATTGTGAGTCCGCATGGGAAACTTGAGGTTGACCTGCGTCTTGATGACAGTGTTCATCCAGAGGCTCTTGTGGTTCGCCGGGGCGGATGGATGCGGTTTTCCCGCTGCGTGAATCCCCTTGTTGCTCCTCGTGCGACGGATGGCGGTGGGGGAATTGCGTATTATAGTCAGCTGGTTCGGATCGAGAATATCCGCTAAGATGAATTGTCGGGAAAAGGCCAGGGCATATGCCCTGGCCTTTTTTTATGCGTGAGGAAGTGCCGCGTTCATTTTTTGGGCGACAAAGTCTAATCCCCGTTTTTTGAGCTGGCGGGTTTTGGGAATGCCAGTCTCTTTGTCCCAGCCTCTGGCCTCATAATAGGCATCCAGAACTCGGTTGTACTTTTTTGAGTCAATGGGTGGGAGGGGAATCGGTCCGACAGGATGCTGTCCAGGGCAGGATTCGTGGAGGCATTTCCAGTTGGGCTGATCGTCCTTGCGTCGGCAGCCTCGCATAACAATGCTTGCCCGTTCAATCTGATTGCTCCGATCGAATATCTGGAACAGTTCCTTGACTGTATACTGTATTCCCGTGGCGTAATAAATGGATTTGATAATCTGGTCATACATGTAATCAAGGTCCTTGCCGGAGTCATGCCAGTAGGCAAGGTGCCCAAAGTTGAATTTACAGATGCCAAGGCTGTCGGAAAGGAAGAACATGTCTTCATAATATTTCACGAGATTTGCCTTGGCCTGTGGGTGGTAGGAGCGGACGTCTCCTGCTTCCTTGTATCCGGCAACCTTGATCGCAATATCTGGGATATTCACCCATTCGGCTGTCGGAAGTCCGTTCAGATGGTGTGAACCGCGAGGTGAAACTGCAAACTGAAGCATGGAGCCAATGGTGGAGCGTGTTTCGACTCCCGTGGCGCACATGCCTTTCTGGTGATAGCAGGAATGAAGTGCTTCTTCCCCAAGGCGCTTGCAGACCCTCCAGGGACCATCAGCGAGTGTTTTGCCCAGACCCTTTCGGAACACGACTTGCGGCATGAGTTCGATCATGGCATCGGCGTTGCCAAATTGCATGTCGAGGCCATTCAGGTAGTCCCGGTCAATAATGTTTCGTTCCCGCAATTCCATGAGCGTTGAGCAGAGCGCCCCAAATTCTACCGTATCAAGGCCATAATCATTACACATGCTGTTGAGCTTGAGTACGGCCCGGTCATCTGTCACGTCACATTTGTGGCCCAGTGCTGTGGTTGTTTCGTATTCTGGCCCTCCACCTCGAGTAGGGTAGCCGTCTTTGACTGCATAGGCGGAGTGACAGTGTACAGGGCAAGAAAAGCAGGATTCCCTGCGAGTTCCGTGTTCCGTATTCCAGCTGTGGACCAGTCGTGAGAATTTGGGGTCAATGCCGCATTGCTGCCAGTTGCGAATGGGAACCATCCCCGTTGTGCCAATAAGATTTGTAATGCCCGGCGTGCCCCAGTTTGACATGACTTTATATGTCGCGCTGTGAACTTTGCCGAATTTGGGGTCAAGGAGGTCATCGCGAAGCTGTTTCGTGACCGCGTAATATTCTTTGGGCTTAAAGAGACGAATTGGCTTGGTGCCCTGTGCTGCGACGGCCTTGAGGTTCTTGGAGCCAAAGACAGCCCCCAGTCCACAGCGTCCCATTGAGTTGGTCATTTCTGTACGGACGTTGGCAAAGAGAACCTGGTGTTCTCCTGCCTGCCCGATGCACAGAAGTTTGCAGCGCTCACCGTGTCGGGCAATGAGTTCCGCCTGAGTGTCTATGGTGCCCTTGCCCCATAAGTCTTCTGCCGGGACAAGCTTGATGTCGTCGTTTTTGATATGCAGATAAACAGGTTTTGGGGCCTTTCCGGAAAGAACCAGCATGTCAAAGCCGCAACGCTTGAGGGCTGGGCCAAAGTGACCGCCACAGTTCGAGTCGCCCCAGCCGGAATAATTGAGTGGGGCGATAAAGCAGGCGTGTGTTCGCCCGGAACTTGGGAAGGTGGTCCCTGCAAGGGGACCCGTGCCAATGTAGATTCGATTTTCTGGAGAAAGTGGGCCAACTCGTGCTACGTCGAGTTCGTTAAAAAGCAGATAATGGGCGAGACAACGGCCGCCTATCCAGTCTTTCAGGTATGGGGTGGAGTCTTCGCGAATGATTTTCCCCGTGCTAAGATCCACGCGGAGAATTGTACCCATATTCCCGTAAACAGTGTCCTTCATGGGACGCTCCTTGTGAATTTACAGTTTGTGATAGCTGATTGCACCAGTGGGGCACCATGCTGCGCACTGAGGATCTCCGCCGCAAAGATCGCATTTGACGGCTGTTTCTGTGTTTTCGTCGAGGTGAATCATGCCATACGGGCAGGCGTCGACGCATTCACCACAGCCGACACACAGACTTTGGTTAACAAGGCGTGCCCCTGTTTGTGGTGAAACTGTGATGGCGTTTTCGGGGCAGGCATCAAGGCATTCCGGGGAGGCACACTGATGGCAGAATTCGTTTTCTGAAAATTCCGCAAAATGTGCGGTGGAAAGAGCCTGCGGGTGCCCTGGAGCATTGGCAGAGAGGGCACTGAGTCCCGTAAAGGTGAGTACAGGTTTGAGAACAAAACGGTTGCGACAGGCGGTGATGTCTGCATGTCCTGCGTGGTACTGGGCACAGGCGATTTCGCAGTAGGCGCATCCCGCACAGAGCTTCTCGTCAAAACGAAGTTCATATTTTGCTGGAGGGAGTTGGGCGTCTTCGCCGCCGGGATGCATGGCAAAGGCGAGTGAACCCGTTTGTTTGAGGAGCAGAAGGCTTGCCGTGAGACCCCCTGCTGAATGAGAAAGGAACTGACGTCTGGTCAGTTGTGACGGGGCGTTCCTCCGAGAGTTCTCATCGTTCATAAAGTCCTCCTTTGTGGATGTCTTTGTACGATGATTTGAGAGAAAAGAGGGAACACAGAGATCTTTTGTTTTTGACTAACGAAATGGAAACAAAATTTAAAAGAAAGAAAGGAAGGAAAAAATTTTTGATATTCTGTCAATGTATATACATTATGTATATGTCATAAAGTTCATTTATTCTATAATTTTATATTTTTTCTGTCTTGAGGCAATTTTCTAAATATAGAAGCTTGTTCTTTCTTGTTGTTTTGTAGTTGACATGCTTGCTAAAGCATAAAAATAAAGTGCGGAAAGAGAAGGGTGCTGTGCGGGCGTAACTGTGCTAGAAAAAGGCTTCAAGCAATTGCAAGAAAAAAGTCCAATCTTCTGGTTCTGTGTCGTCGTATCCCAGAAGAATCTTTGGAGAACACGGGGAGTCTGGCGCTCTTTTTGGCCCAAAAACCACCTTGGGGGCAGTTTGTTGCCGCTGCGGTTTTCTGCTAGGTCTCACCCGTTTTCTGTTTTCATTCGTTCCAATCCTTCAGAGAAGGCGATTCATGTCTGATTTTGTCCATCTGCACTGCCATACGGAGTACAGTCTCCTTGACGGCGCCATTCGGCTGCCCGACCTGTGTGACAAGGCAATAGAATATAAGATGCCAGCTGTTGCCGTGACCGATCATGGCAACATGTTTGCTGCGGCCAAGTTTTTTGTGGAAGCCAAATCCAAGGGCATCAAGCCCATCATTGGCTCAGAAGTCTATGTGTCCAAGGGACCGCATACGAATTTCGAGGGGGCTGACGCCAGAAAGCGCTATCACCTCGTCCTTCTTGCCCAGAACCTCGTGGGCTATCATAACTTGGCCAAAATCGTGACCGAGGGCTATTTGCGTGGCTTCTATTACAAGCCCCGTGTCAGTCACGATGTTTTGCGCAAATATAATGAGGGTATCATTGCCCTGTCGGCCTGTATTCAGGGTGAAGTCGTGCAGCATGTTCTGCATGAGGGCATGGACAAGGCCATTGAAACCGCTCAGCTGTATGAATCGATTTTCCCAAATCGTTTTTATATTGAAGTGCAGGCCAACGGCCTTGAGGTGCAGAATGAGGCGAATGCCAAGCTCAAGGAGCTGGCTGCTCACACCAATTTGCCGCTGGTCGCAACCAACGACTGCCACTATCTGACCGCTGCGGACCATGAAGCCCATGAGCTGTTGCTTTGCGTGCAGACCAACACCACCATTGATGACCCCAAGCGCTTCAAGATTGAGACGGATGAGCTGTATTTCCGGCCCCCGTCAGAAATGAAAGCAGAGTTCGCTGACTGCCCGGAAGCTATTGAAAATACGGTGCGCATTGCTGAGCAGTGCAATGTCGAAATCCGTATGGGCAAGTATTTCTTCCCGGTCTATGACGTGCCAGAGGGCAAAAGCCTTGATGACGTCATGTGCGACATGGCGCGTGATGGCCTGCGCGAGCGTCTCGCTCACATCCCTTATGAGGTTGATGAAAAGGTGTACTGGGAACGCCTTGAGATGGAGCTTGATGTCATCACGACAATGGGCTTCCCCGGTTACTTCCTGATCGTGCAGGACTTTATTAACTGGGCAAAGCGTAACCATATCCCGGTTGGTCCCGGCCGTGGTTCTGCGGCTGGTTCACTTGTTGCCTACTCCCTGCGTATCACCAACCTTGATCCGCTCCCGTATAACTTGCTGTTCGAACGTTTTCTGAACATCGAACGTGTTTCCATGCCTGATATCGACGTCGACTTCTGCGAACGTCGGCGAACCGAAGTTATCAAGTATGTGGGCACCAAGTACGGCAAGGACTCTGTGGCCCAGATTACGACCTTTGGCACCATGAAGGCCAAGGCTGTTATCCGTGACGTTGGCCGCGCTATGGGCATGTCGTTCCCGGAAGTGAACGAAATCGCCAAGCTGATTCCTGAAGACCTCAAGATGACCATCGACAAGGCTCTGAAAATGGAGCCTGAGATTCGTGAAAAGATGGATTCAGACAGCAGGGTCAAGAAGCTTATTGATATTTCCCGCAGGCTCGAAGGCCTGCACCGCCACGCCTCCACACATGCTGCCGGTGTTGTTATCTCACCCGGTGACATGTGGAACTTCCTTCCGCTCTACAAAGGAAAGAAGGGCGAAACAGTGGCCATGTACGACATGAAATATGTCGAAAAAGTCGGGCTGGTTAAGTTTGACTTTCTTGGCCTGAGAACCATGACCGTGATTCAGGACGCGGTGGACATCATTGCTGAGCGAGGCAAGGATGCGCCCGATCTGGACACCCTGTCCCTTGATGATCCCGCGACCTATGATTTGTATGCCCGTGGCGACACTGACGGCATTTTTCAGGTTGAGTCTGATGGTATGCGCAAATACCTGCGAATGCTCAGCCCCAACTGCTTTGAAGACCTTATCGCTATGCTCGCCCTGTACCGACCCGGTCCGCTGAGTTCGGGCATGGTCGAAGAGTTCATTAAGCGTAAGCATGGCGAAGTGCCTGTCGTATATCCGCTGCCAGAACTGGAGCCTGTGCTCAAGGACACCTACGGCGTCATTGTGTATCAGGAACAGGTTATGAAGATTGCTCAGGTGGTCGCAGGCTACACCCTTGGTGGCGCTGACCTGCTCCGTCGTGCAATGGGCAAGAAAATCGCGGAAGCAATGGCAGAGCAGCGCCACACGTTCTATGATGGTGCCAAAAAGCGCGGCGTTCCTCAGGAAAAGGCCAAAGAAATCTTTGACTTGATGGAAATGTTTGCGGCTTACGGCTTCAACAAGTCGCACTCCGCAGCGTATGCCCTCATTTCCTATCATACGGCGTACCTCAAGGCGCATCATCCCACAGAATTCATGGCCGCCATGATTACCTCGGAAGTGAACAACACCGACAAGGTGTTGAAATACATTTCCGCGTGCCGTGATCTGGACATTGAGATGCTGACTCCGGACGTGAACAGCTCCATGCGGCACTTCACCGTGCCTGCGGACGGCCAGATTCGCTACGGCCTTGCTGGTGTCAAAAACGTTGGTGACGAAGCTATTCGTGAAATCGTTGATGCCAGAACGGAAGGTGGGAAATTCAAGAGCATGCTCGACATGTGCGAACGGGTAAACCTGCGAAAGGTGACCAAGCGTGTTCTTGAGAATCTTATCAAGGCCGGAGCACTGGACTGCTTTGATGTTCCCCGCGCTGCGCTTTTGGATGCCTTGGAACGTGTTGTTGCCATTGCCCAGAAAAAGGCCAAAGACAAAAATTCTGGCCAGATGTCACTCATGGCGATGTCCGGCATGGAGATGCCTTCCTTCCCCGGAACAGGGCTGAATACCGATGGCCCCACGGTTGAAGAATGGGAAGATGATGAAAAGCTTCAGTTTGAAAAAGAGGCCCTAGGCTTCTATCTTTCCAGCCATCCGCTTCTATCTTTCCGGCACGAGCTGGCCCGCATGAAACTTCCGACTCTTTTGCAGGTTGCTGACTATGGCGGCGGCGCAGAGGTTCGGGTTGCCTGCATGGTGACAGGTCGCAAGGAACACATCACCCAGAAGGGCGGGAAGATGGCATTCTGCGACATCGAAGACCTCACAGGCGTTGGCGAAGCCGTCATGTTCCCGGAAACCTACGCGAAAAGCCGTGAGATTCTGGAACAGGATCAGCCCCTTTTGCTTATCGGTAAGGTGAGTGACCGTGACGGTGGGCCAAACGATGATGAAGGTGCTCCGAAAAAAGCCAAGCTCATTGCAGATGAGATTAAGATTCTTGGCGGTGCGCTGGCCGGAAACGAAGAACCTGTCCTGCTCATCAAGGGGGAAGACGATCTGACCGAAGGTGGACGGCGTCGACTCAAGGATGTATTGGCTCGCCATACCGGCGGGGTTCGCGTGCAGCTTTTGCTGCGAATGGACGAGGTCGAATGCAAGATGCAGCTTGGACCAAAGTACAGCGTTTCCCCGACAAAAGAATTTTGGAAAGACATTGAATCCCTGTAGCGCTGCTTTTGGGAAAGAGAGAAGACAATGAGCGAAAAAAAAGGCAAGTGGCGTCTGACTGTACGCAAAGATTTTGCTGCGGCCCATCAGCTGCGGCATTATGAAGGCAAATGCGAGCGGATGCATGGCCACAACTTTATGGTGGAAGCTCAGGTCGAGGGTGACACGCTGAGTCAGGACACGGAGCTGCTGGTGGACTTTAAGGTCCTGAAGAACATGCTCAAGGAAATCCTTGGAGACATGGACCACTGCCACCTGAATGAGCATCCGGCCTTTGCCGTCCACAACCCCTCATCTGAAAATATTGCCCGTCATATCTACAAGGGACTGGAAGCACGCCTTGCTGGTTCTGGTGTGGATGTGAAATCTGTGAGCGTGAGCGAAAAGCCCGCCCAGACTGCAACCTATTTTGAGGAGTAGCGATGCGGCTTCATCTCCAGCGTGTTTCTCGTGCGCAGGTTGATGTTGATGGAACCTGCATAGGGAAAATTCAGCAGGGTCTGCTTGTCTTGGCTGGTTTTGGTGCGGAGGACAGTCAGGACTTGCCCAAAAGCAAAGTCTGGGCCTCCATGCTGAACAAGGTGCTGGATCTGCGCATTTTCCCTGATGAAAATGACAAGATGAATCTTTCACTTCGGGATTTTGGCGGAGAGCTTTTGGTGGTCTCGCAGTTTACTCTGTATGCAGACTGCCGAAAGGGACGTCGACCGTCCTTTAACAAATCCGCACCCGGCGCAGAGGCTAAAGTCCTGTATGAGCAGCTCTTGCAGGATTTTGAGCAGCGCTTGCCCGGTCAGGTCCAGCATGGTGAATTTGGGGCCATGATGGATGTGTCCCTGTGTAACTGGGGACCTGTGACTCTTCTTTTGGACAGTGCTGATTTGTTCTGATCTGCGATAGACTTTTGCAAAGAAAATGGCGTCTTCCCTGATGTGGGGAGGACGCCGTTTTTTTGTTTTGGGAGCTAAAGCTTACCAGTATTCTGCGTTGTTGAGTGCTGGAACGCAGGAGCTTTTTCCCGGGATATGGGGCACGGCTGCCTCGGTCAGGGACTGGGCAAGCCAGCCAATGGGGTAGCTCAGAGGCTGGGGAGCCTTGATGTGTGTTTCTGGGATTTGTTCGAATCCAACCTGATAATAAAAGCTCGGGTCGCCGTAAGTGAACGCCAGCTCTACGCCGTCCTGCCTGAGTTTATCCAGGCCAAAGCGGATGAGCTTTTGTCCTATGCCCTGTCCCTGATATGGCGTGAGCACGGCAACAGGTGAGAGAATGAATGCTGTGACGGGCTGCTCAAACTGCATTCGGGAGAAGATGATGCAGCCAGCCAGTTCTTTGTTGTTCTCATTTTTGGCCACAAAGCAGTACAGGTCCTCTTGGGGCGTGCGTGTGAGGAGTTCTGCGGCCAGTTCACCAATGATTTTGCCTTCTGCTTCTCCTTCGGAGTCGGCAAAGGTTTGGTGAAAGAGAGCCTGAATTTCTGGGATGTCGCTTTGCTGATATGCGAAAAATTCCATAAGATTTCCTTGGAAGCTTTTTAATGGAGCTGTGCTCAGAGCCGTATCCTGCCTCTGAGTGCGTTCTGGTGCAAGCTCGGGCTGCGTGTTGCGCTGCTCGCCAAGCTGCGGAGGAGTCGCATGTCTCACGGCGCGTTAGGCAGAGAAAAAGCAGATGCCATACGAATCCTTGTGGTGGACGATGACGCAGTGCTCCGCCAGATGCTGTGCGAAATGCTGGCGGATTTTTCGTATGTGGTCGAGTCTGCCGCGGATGGCCGGGAGGCGGTGAATTGCTATTTGCGCTTTCAGCCTCACCTGCTCCTGCTGGATCTGAACATGCCCGACATGGATGGGATCGACGTTATCCATGCCCTGCGTGAGGTCTACGGTGACGAAGAGGTGAGTATTACGGTGCTGACGTCGTCGCGCGATCCCGAAGGAAAGCTTCGTGCCTTTGGCGCGGGCTGCAATGATTTTTTATATAAGCCTGTGGACCGTTCCGAGCTTTTGGCGCGGGTTGCGGTTGGGGTTCGCCAGCTCCGCCTGCTCCAGCGCCTGCGATCTGCCCGTGATGCTGTGGAGAAAGAAATACACCTTGTGGCCTCGCTCCAGCAGCGGCTTTTGCCCAGCTTTCAGGGACGGCTCTTTCTGTGCCCTTCTTTTCCTGACGAGGGATGTCTGACTGCGCAGGTGAGTAGCGTCTACGCCCCCTCTGGCCGGGCGAGTGGAGACTATTTTGACTGCGTGCGGCTTTCGGATGGTGTGCTGCGGATGATTGTTGCAGACGTCTCTGGGCACGGTGCGCGCGCGGCGTTTTTGATGGCCATAGTCCGGACGCTTTTTCATGTCTCCTGCGAACGGCAGCTTTCTCTTTCCGAGACCTTTTCTCTCCTCAATTCCCAGCTCTGCGAAATTATTGGTCGCGAAGAAGATTTTGTCACGGCTCTGGCCGCAGACTGTGACTTGCGCTGTGGCGCAGTCCGCATGGTGAATGCAGGCCACTGCCCCGCACTTTTGGTGGGGGAGCGGCAGCAGGATTTTTTGTGTCCCTGCGCACGGATGCTGGGATTTTTCCCGGAGGAACGATTTCCTGAGCGGCATTATGTCCTGCGTCCCGGAGCGGGAATACTCTTTTATACAGATGGTTTTTATGATTTTTCTCTTTCGGCCGATGAGTATTTTGATGCCGAAGCTTTTTGGGAATATGCCATTGAGATGATGGACAGGGGGCTGTCGCAGCAGGACTCTGAGCTGACAGCATTTCGGGAAAATTTCCCAACGCGTCTTTTGAGAAATATTCAGGAAATGCGTGGAGAAGCGCCGCGCGACGATGCGACTGCGCTCTTTGTCTGTGCTCTCCCTGCTGCTCCGGAGCTTTCTCGCGAGGGCTTTTTGTGCGCAGAAAATCTTGCTGCGTTTGTACAGCCGCTATTGCGGGCCGTGGACGACTGTCTGCGGGACGGGCGAGCCGTGGAATCCTTTCGGCTGGCCCTGCATGAAGCCTGCGCTAATGTGCTGGCTCACGCCTATGGTGGAAAGCCGGGCTTTGTGCGCCTGACCCTGTCTCTGGAAACTGGAGCACGGCTTTTGTGTACTGTGGAAGACTGCGGCACAGGTTTTGAGGTGCCGCCTCAGCCGTGGACTTTGCCCCCAGCAGAGCAGGGTTCTGGACGAGGGCTGTTCATGATGCAGCAGCTTATGGATTCGGTTGAGATTGTTTCGTCAGCAGAGGGAAGCACTGTTCGTTTGGAGATGAAACCTGGAGGATCAGCATGGAAGATTGTATGAGTTCACGAGAGGGACCTGCCGTACTGTTTTCGTTCCGAAAGGAGCTGACTCTGGAGTGCATTCCCGAGCTTCGGGAAAAAATTCAAAAAACACTGGAAGAAGGGCGCTACACTTTTGTGATTTTGGATTTGTCGGAAGTGGCGTTTATTGATAGCTCTGGAATCGGCTTTCTCGTTGCTTTTGCATCAGAACTTGAGGCAAAGGACCGTTCCCTCTACCTTTATCGTCCTCGACCTCAGGTGCTGAAAACTCTCGAACTGGTCCAGTTGTCGTCATTTTTTAAGATTCTTCGAACAGATGAGGAACGGGCTGCATTATTGTTGTAGTGCACGCCCTGCGAGTTACTGCCTATGTCATACTACCTGGTACATCACTTTGATCCTGATTTTGATTATGAAAATCTCCTGCCTCGGGAACGCGTTGACGGAAATGTTGATTACTACAACCTCGGCTATGTGCAAAATGTTCGGGAAGGTGAGCTTCTTGCGGAGTGGCGGGAAGAAAAACCAGAGGACACGACACCGTGGGTCTTTGAGTGCGCCTCGCGTGATTTTCCGTCAGGAGAAAATACTCGCATAGACCCGAACGATGGAAACCGGCTTTTGGCATCGGCAAATGGCTATGTCTTTTATCTTGATGGCTATATTACAATAAAAAAAACGCTGAATGTCCGAAGGGATATTGACTTTCACACCGGAAATATTTTCTTCTTGGGAAACGTTATTGTTCACGGGAGCGTGCGAACAGGTTTTTCTGTCCGTGGCGTGAACGTTATGGCTCGTGATGTTATTGAGGGTGCCAAAGTGCATGCCTCGGATTCTGTTTTGGCAGAGGCTGGCATCAAGGGCGCACACAAGGCGCTTGTTCGTGCAGAGGGCAACATACGCGCCGCGTTTGCAGAAAATACTCAGATTCTGGCTGGGAAAAGTACACTCATTGACGGCTCGCTGATGCATAGCGAGGTCTTTGCGGGCAAGCAGCTCGTTGTGAAAGACATGCTCGTTGGGGGACGGGCTATCAGTTCCCGCTACATCTATGTAGAAGGACAGCTTGGGGGAGGGCTGTCTACCGAAACGACCCTTATTCTAGGGTACGATGCCGTTCTTATGTATAAGGCGCATTTGCTGGGAGAGCATATTCGGGAGCTGAATGCTCGGCTGGAGGAATATACGCTCGCCCTGCGGCATCATTCGACACTCAAAGACGAGTTTGAACCAAAGATTCTGCGTACGGAAAAGAAACTTGGGGCCTGTCGGCACAAGATGCGGGAGCTTTGGGACGGAATGGAAAAGGTTCAGGACCTTGAGTCCTGTCGTGTTGTTGTGCCCGGAGCTGTCCGCCCCGGAGTCGAAATTACAATTGGAGAAGCGCGACTCAAAGTCACCGATTATCTTGAGAACGTCTGTTTTCGCTATCAGGATTACGACATCGTAGTAGACTCGCCTGCTGTTTCTCATGAAGGCTGATCTGATATGGACATTGGGACACTGCTCGGTATTCTTGCCGGTTTTGGACTGATTGTTGGCTCGATTTTGTTTGGCGATGGGAATATCGCTGGTTTTTTTGATGTTCCTTCCATCCTTGTTGTTGTGGGTGGCACGATGGCCACCGCATTTATCATGTTCCCCATGAAGGTTGTTTTTGGCTCGTTCAAGGTTGCCATGAATGCGTTTTTTTCAAGCAACATGGATGCCTCTGGAATGATTGACCAGATGGTGGGACTGGCAGAAAAGGCCCGTAAGGAATCCTTGGTGGCGCTGGAAAAAGTGCCCATCGAAAACCCCTTCATCAAAAAAGGCATCACCCTTGTGGCAGACGGCACGGAAGAGCCGCTGATTCGTGCGGTGATGCAGACAGAAATTTCATTTATGAAGCAGCGCCACCGGCAGGGACAGGGCGTGTTTAAGGGCATGGGCACAATGGCCCCGGCTTTTGGCATGATTGGCACCCTGATTGGTCTGGTCAAAATGCTGCAAAACCTTTCGGACCCGTCTTCCATTGGCCCGGCAATGGCTGTCGCTCTTTTGACGACATTTTATGGTGCTGTTTTGGCAAACGTGGCGTTTTTGCCGCTCGCCAAAAAACTTGAGGAACGATCTCAGGAAGAAGTGCTGTTTATGGAAATTGCCATGGAGGGAGTGGTGTCTATTTTGCATGGAGAACACCCACAGATCGTTCGGGAAAAGCTGCTGGCATTTCTTTCCCCTGCACTGCGCGGGCAGGATTAGGCGGGAAAGCTCATGGCAAAACAGGAATATACGCCTCCACAGCGAAAAGACGAAGAGCCGGAAGTCGAGGAAGGGCTTCCTGCATGGATGGCAACTTTTGCCGACATGATGACGCTTCTTCTGTGTTTTTTCGTGCTTCTGCTCTCCTTTGCGAATCAGGATATTTCCAATTTCCGAACGCTTATGGGGTCCATCAAGGAAGCTTTTGGTGTGCAAACCGAACGGCCGGAAGATACCTTTGCCGCATATTCTCCTACCCGGCTCGAAAGCAAGGGCGTGAAGCTTAATCAAAAAGAGCGCGAAGTGCTCGACATGACCATGAAGCTTCGGGCGATGGTGGAGGAAGATACGGAGTTGAAACGCTCGACAGGCGTGACCGCAGACAGGGAAGGCGTTCTTGTCCGCATCGACAGTTCGTTTTTGTTTGAGAGTGGTTCCGCTGTCTTGGCTGCTGATGCTCCCAAGATTTTGGCAAAGGTGCTGAACTTGCTCAAAGAATATAAATTTAACTGCGTTATCCGTGGGCACACGGATGATCAGGAACATTCAGGGTCGCTGTATCCGTCCAACTGGGAGCTTTCTTCGGCACGGGCAGCAGCAACATTGCGTTGGCTTGTGGAAGAAGGCGGCATTAATCCGCAGCAGCTCAAAGCCGTTGGATATGCGGACACGCGGCCTCTGGTGCCAAATGATAACGAAAAGGACCGACGTCAGAACAGGCGAGTGGAGTTCCTTTTGTACAGGCACGGTTCCGCAAAATGGTAGCGCTCTATGAAGATACTTTCGACGGCGTACACTGTGACTCCCATCATGGAAGGCGGTGTACTGTGTGATATTGACCTTGTGCGTGATGGCCGGGGCTTTCGGCTTTTTGGTAAAAATCCAGAGCAGCGGGAGCAGGCTCTTGTTTCGCGCGCTATGCAGGGGAACAGGCCGGAAGAGCTTTTGCCCGTACTCCTTGGGTCTGGCTCTGGCGCGGCGCTTGATGCTCTTCTTGAGGTCTGCACTGGTCCTGTTGCTGTTGTCGATTGCGAAACTCAGGTTCTGGAATGTACTGGGCTTCGTGATCGTTATGCGAATGAATCACGTGTTTTTTGGGTTTCTGACCCAGATCCTCAGGTGGTTTTGCGCCAGCTCACGGAGTGGCAGGTTCAGCACGGGCGCAAAAAGTTTTCTCCCATTGCGCTCCCTGCCTATCGCAGGCTGAACCGTGCGTATTACGGCGAAGTCCTGTCATGTCTTGAAGCCAGTCAAAAGTATGATTTCTGGTCCCAGGTTTCGTATCCCAAGTTTCAGAACGCCACGCCTCGAATTTTGTATTTGACCAGCAAATACTTTTTGAATGGCGAACTTATCAGCGCCTGCGAACGCCTCGGCATTCCGTTCCGTCTTTTGCAGATTAAAAAAGATACAATGGAATGTGAGCATCTTGTCGAGGATTTGCTGAAGGCTATTCTGGAGTTTAAGCCAGATTTTGTCCTGACCATTAATCACATGGGAATGGACCGCGAGGGAGCGGTCATGAACCTGCTTGAACAGCTTGAGCTGCCGCTGGTTTCGTGGTTCGTGGACAACCCGCTTTTGATTCTCGCCCGGTATAAAAAGCTCGTCAGTGACTGGTCTATGCTTTTGACATGGGACAAGGACAACATTCCGCTTTTGAAAGACATGGGCTTTGAGCGGGTAGAGTATCTGCCGCTTGGAACGGACGTTTTCCGCTTTCAGGGTAAGACAGATGCCCAACATGCGCAGTGGAAATCCCGGGTTTCGTTTATTGGGTTCTCCATGCTGCAAACAGTGCAGGATAACTTGCAGGAAGGGCACTTCCCGGCATCACTTGCAACGGGGTATGAAGATGTTGCCTCTGCGTTTACCCAGAGCACAGAGCGCAGCGTTCCTGCCTTTTTGAAAAAGTTCCGTCCGGAAATTTATGCAGAGTTTGTGGCGCTTCATGCCACGGAACGGCAGCTTGCCTACGAACGGCTGATTACCTTTGAGGCCACGCGCCAGTATCGCTGGGACTGCGTTTCGCGCATCCTGCCATTTGATCCGCTTATTGCTGGTGATGAAAATTGGCAGCTCGCCTTTGCCGATTCTCCATATTCCTGGCGCTGGCATCCTGAGCTGAACTATTATGAAGAGCTGCCGTATTTTTATCCCTGTGCCGAAATCAACTTCAACTGCACGAGCCGCCAGATGAAAGGCGCTGTGAATCAGCGTATTTTTGATGTGCCCGCCTCTGGCTCCTTTGTCCTCTCTGACCATCAGGAGCAGATGGACGAGCTGTTTGAGCCGGGTGTTGAGTGCATTTCTTATGAATCTCCCGATGAAATACCTGAACTGGTCCACTATTACCTGTCGCACAGTGCTGAGCGTGAGGCTGTGATTCGTGCAGCCCGCAAGCGCATCATGGCTGAGCACACCTACGAGTCCCGCATGAAGACTATTATTGAAACTGTGCGCAGGACCTTTGGGTAAGCTGTATGAAGAAGCCTCTTCTTGTTATCCAGCCGCTTCGCATGGGAGATCTCATTCTGAGTTTTCCTCTCTTTTTGTGGCTTTCCAGAAAATTTCCGGGGCACCCAATCTGGGTGGCAGCGCAGCAGACGTTTTATGAGCAGCTTCGTCCTGTGGGACCTGCGGTTCAGTATTTTTCGCTCAGTCATTCTTATGAAAAGCTCCGCACGACGCCGTATGAGCTGGTGATAAACCTGAGCCATGACTCGACTTCGGCGAAGCTCGCCGCAGAGGTGAAGAGTGAGGAACTTTTTGGCCCGGTCTGCGATGCTCACGGCGAGTTGCATGTACGCGGCTTTTGGCAGCTCTACCGTTGTGCTCTTGTGAACTGCAACCGGCACAATGCTTTTCACTGGGCAGACCTGAATGCAATGGACATTATCCCGCAGGATCAGATGCAAGAGACTGTCTGGAGTTCGCCTCGAAGTTTGGGGGGAACGTCGAGCCGGCGGGTTGGGGTGTTTCTTGGGGCGAGTGAGGCGCTCAAGCGGCCCTGTCTGGAGTTTTGGGAAGAGTTGTGTGAGCTGCTGTATGCAAGGAAGATTTTTCCTGTTCTTTTAGGCGGTCCTGCGGAGCAGGCTTTTGCCACAGAGCTGGCTTCCCGGCTTTCATTTCCAGCCCTGAACCTTGCTGGAAAGCAGAGTCTTTCTGAACTGGTGATGACTGGGCAGGGGCTAAACATGCTCATGACGCCCGATACTGGTCCTATGCATCTTGCCGCGTGGTCAGGCCTCAAGGTTTTGAATCTGTCCATAGGCAATGTGAACTGCATGGAAACAGGGCCGTATCAGCCGGGGCATTATGTGTTGCGGCCCGCCATGAGTTGCGCGGGGTGCTGGACGTGTCGCAGAACACCCTCAGGACTCTGCCACCGCAAGCTGAAGCCGCAGGCCGTTGCGTATTTGGCGTCGCAGCTGTGTCGTGACCGGGTCCCGTCTGGGCAGTCTGCGGCGTTAGCTGGTCTGGAGCTGTGGAAAAGCAGCCGCTCTGAGCAGGGCTTGTATGCTCTGGAGCCATGCCGTAGCACAGAGGCGCGTTCCCGAGCCTTGTGTTCGCAGTTTTGGCAGGAGTTTTGGCTTGCTTTTTCTGGCCGGGGGAGTGCGGAGCTTCCGGAGAAGACTTTTGTGCATCTTCGGGAGAAGTATCCCGCGCTTTCGGAACGAATGCTTTTGGGCTTTGCCCGCTTTGGCCGCGACATGAACCGCATTTTGCGTTTTGGCAGTACCGCGGTGCAAAAGAATTTTTGGCAGCAGGGTGCCCCTGTTGTGAGCCCGCTTCGGAGCTTTGCACAGATGGCGATGTCAAACGATAACTGGTCTGTGCAGTCCCGGAGGGATGCTGTTCGCTGTGCTGAGATGTTGGTCAGCATATGCCAGCATTGAGCTGGGTCCTGTTTTTTTTCTTGCCATCTTTGGCTCCGTTCTTAAACTCCCCCTGTCTGGGGGAGCTTTTTTTTGAACCATCCTGCGTCCGGGGGGACATGCAGGGAACAGAGGGGAACGCCCATGCTTCCACGCTCCATTACCGCGATAATTGTTGATGATGAGCCGCCTGCACGTGACGAGCTGGCCTACATGCTTTCTGCCATAGACGGTGTCGAGCTTGTGGCAGAAGCTTCTTCGGCCGGAGCTGCGGTTGAGGCAATTCTCAAGCATGAGCCGGACGTGGTCTTTCTGGACATAGAAATGCCCGGTCGAAATGGTTTTCATGTTGTCGCGGAGACGCTCGCCCTTGAGCATCCGCCACTTTTTGTTTTTGCTACGGCCTTTGACCAGTATGCCATTCGGGCCTTTGAAGCGAACGCCGTGGATTATTTGCTCAAGCCTGTCTCTGAGCAACGTTTGGAGTCCAGCATAGACAAGGTGCGGCAGCAGCTCGAAGCGCGGCATCCCAGCGCAGAAGCGGCTATGAGGCAGAAACTGGAAAAGGTGCTGGAGAGCGTTGGCGGAGCGCAGAAAATTGTCCGAATTCCCGTTGAAAAAGGTGGGCGGGTTGTGCTTCTGCCCCCGGAAGATGTGTATTTTTTGAGTGTGGATGGCAAAAAAATCACAGTCTATACGCACGATTCTAGCGCATCAAGTCATGGGCCGCTGACTCTCGACAGAATAGAGGCCCGCCTCAAGGAATTTTCCTTTTACCGGGTCAATCGCAGCACGCTTGTCAATCTCGCTCATGTTCACGAATTTTCGCCGTGGTTCAACGGCAAGTACAACATTGTCATGGATGATGCCGGTCGCTCGGAAATCCCTGTGAGTCGTTCGCGAGTGGCAGGCTTTAAAGAAAATCTCGGACTTTAGAACGCGCCAGAATCTGTTTCTGGCCGGAGAAGATATATGACGATTGGTGTCCTCCTGTTTTCGCTTTTGGAGCGCTTTGGGTTGATTATTGCCGTGGCATTTATGCTGCTGCATTTTAGCCCTGTGCGTCGTCTTGGTTTGCGCGCTCCCGGAGGCATCAGCAAACTTTTTCAGGTTTTGCTCTTTGGCGCCTTTGGCATCATGGGGACCTATAGCGGCAACATGGTGTTCAACAGCCTTGCAAATCTGCGGGCAATGGGCGTTGTTCCCGGTGGGCTTTTTGGTGGGCCTGTTGTCGGCATTCTTGCTGGAATAATTGCCGGTGGGCACAGAATCCTTATTGATGTCGGTGGATTCTCTTCTGTACCCTGTGGCATTGCCACAATTCTTGAGGGGGCAGTCGCTGGGTTTATGGGGCGCTACCTTGGTGAAAAGCGGCTTGACTGGCGCTATGCCTCAGGCATCGCCTTTGCCGGAGAATGTTTGCACATGGTGCTCGTCCTCACCATGTCTCACTCTTTTCCGGAAGCACTGGAGTTGGTCAAAATTATTGCGCTGCCCATGATTGTGGTCAACACGCTTGGTGCTGGGCTTTTTGTTCAGACTATTCGAATTTTGTCCATGTATCGTGAAAAAGATCAGTCCAGTACGGCGCACGATATTTTGTCCATTGCCAACCTTACCGTGGGCTATCTTCGGACAGGCCTAAATCCGGAAACAGCCCGCGCCACAGCTCGCATCATTTATGACCGTATTGGTGTTGCCGCTGTTGCCATCACGGATTCTGAAAAGGTTTTGGCGCATGTCGGTGAAGGTGCAGACCATCATTTGCCCGGTCGGGCGATTCGAACGCAGGCTACCCGGCACGTTATTGAGACTGGTTTGCCCATGTTTCAGCACAGCCCCGAAGAAATTGGCTGCGATCACAAAGGATGCCCCTTTCTTTCCGGTATCAACGTGCCGCTCAAGAAGGGTGGGCGCATTGTTGGTGCACTCAAGTTTTATGGCAGCAAGCGGTCTAGTCTCGACGGTGTGCATTTTGAGTTAGCCAAGGGGCTTGCTCAGCTTTTTTCGACGCAGCTTGAACTTGAAGATATTCAGATTCAGGCCGAGCTACGGGCCAATGCTGAAATTCGGCATCTTCAGGCCCAGATTAATCCACATTTTTTATTCAATTCGCTCAATACCATTGCATCCTTTTGTCGGACAAGCCCGACTCGTGCGCGCGATCTGCTCAAGGATCTTGCGAATTTCATGCGGCGCAACATGAGCACGCGAGGCATGGTGCGCTTTGACGAGGAACTGGAGCAGGTCCGCTCCTATCTTTCCATTGAGCAGGCCCGCTTTGGCGAGCGTGTACGTGTCGATTTGGATGTCGCCCCCGAAGCCCGCGACTGGATGGTGCCGTCTCTCCTCGTGCAGCCACTTATTGAAAATTCCATTGTGCATGGCATTTCCCACAAGGAAGAGGGCGGTGTTGTTCGCCTTCATGCCAAAGTCGACCGTGGCGAACTCTGTGTGCGCGTCGAAGACGATGGCGTCGGCATGGAAGAAGAAAAAGCCTCCAAGGTTCTCTCCGGTGGCCTCGGCTCCCGGCGTGACTCCATTGGACTCTCCAACTGCACTCAGCGGCTTGAGCAGATGTATGGATCGCGCTACCGCCTCCACATTCGCAGTGCGCTAGGATCAGGCACTGTCGTCTGGTTTCACGTCCCTAAAAATCCGCATCTCCACACTGTAGGAAAAATGGTTGAGAATTAAAACGTCGTGAGTTGTGTGGGAGAAGAGTGTGGAAATGATTGGGGGCCAGCCCCCAAACCCCCGCGTAAGGGAATGATTCCCTTACGTATCCTCATCGAGTTTAAAAGCCGTTCAAGCTTCGCTTGGACGGCTTTTAAACTTGGGTGAGAAAACGAAAAGAAAGTCGTTTCTCTTTCTCGTGCGTTGCCACCATTTTCTTTCTGAACGCTTGCGTTCAGAAAGAAAATAAGTGCGGCAGAAAAAGGCAGAAGAACACGCAATCGGGAAACGCCACTAGGCCAAAATGAAGGGCCGGATGTAAGGGAAAGCCAACGGCTTTCACACATCCGGCCCTTCATTTTGGGCGATAGCGGGATTCCCAAGGGCCTCGTCCTTGGGCGGGGTCAAGGGGCGGCGCCCCTTGCGGGGCTTGGGGCAGCGCCCCAATAAAACAATACCCGCCCACCCGGCACCCCTTGCGGGGCTTGGGGCAGCGCCCCAATAGAAAACATCCCCCTGAGCTATCTGCTTGTGATTTTTGGCGTGAAAAAAAGTGCTGAAAAGGGTACAAGCGGAGGGAGGAGTAAAGAGGTCCATGTCACTCAGGGCGAGTACATGGCGATTCAGGGCAGAAAAACGGCCATTCATTCTTAACCCCTTGTATAATGATTAGGATGCACTACAAGGGGTTTAGAAACCAAATCCCGCACGGACGGGGTTAGAAGAGCCAGAGGGAGGCTTTTATGCTTACATTCTTTCTATGCCTGATAGCATTGATCGTCGGCTACCTTGTTTATGGTAAGTTCGTCGACAATATTATGGGACCGGACGCCAACCGTGAGACGCCTGCATACACAAAGCAGGACGGGGTTGACTACCTTCCCATGCCGAAGTGGAAGCTGATTTTCATTCAGGTTCTGGACATTGCTGGTATTGGACCGATTTTTGGACCTATCCTTGGTGCGATGTACGGACCTGTCGCACTGGTCTGGATTGTCATTGGCTGTATTTTTGCTGGTTCCGTCCATGACTATTTCAGTGGCATGCTGTCCGTCCGAAATGGCGGCGCGAGTGTTCCTGAGATTGTTGGTGAATACATGGGCATGCCTGCACGTCAGGTTATGCGAGTATTCTCTGTGATTCTGCTTTTGCTGGTTGGCGTTGTTTTTGTTCTCGCCCCGGCAAAGCTTCTGAACGGCCTGACTGGCATTGACGTTCAGATTCTGGTTGCCTGTGTCTTCTTCTATTATTTCTTGGCAACGATTCTTCCCATCGACAAGATTATTGGCCGCTTCTACCCGATTATGGGTATTTTGCTGCTGGTTATGACAGTCTCCCTGTGCATCGCACTGTTTGCTGGTGACTATAGCATCCTGCCGAACCTTGATGTCACGACAAACGTTCATCCCGGGAATAAGCCTGTTTGGCCTCTGCTGTTCATCACTTTGTCTTGTGGTGCTATTTCAGGCTTCCACTCCACACAGTCCCCGCTTATGGCGCGCTGCGTGAAGAACGAGCGAGAAGGCCGCTCCGTGTTCTACGGTTCGATGATTATCGAGGGTGTTATTGCTCTTATCTGGGCAACTCTTGGTATGTCCTTCTACAACTCTCCTGAGGCACTGAGTGCAGTTGTTGCAGCTGGTTCTCCGGCAGCAGTTGTTAAGGAAGTTTCCACAACTCTGCTTGGTGGCGTTGGCGGCATGCTGGCTATCGTGGCAGTTGTTGTTCTGCCTATTACCTCTGGTGATACGGCATTCCGTAGTACCCGACTGATTCTTGCTGAAACCTTTAAGATGGACCAGAGCCTTCCGGCCAAGCGCCTGACGATTGCTGTACCGCTGTTCCTCATCGGTTACGTTATTTCGACTCAGGACTTTGGCATGATTTGGCGCTACTTTGGTTTTGCAAACCAGACCTTGGCTATGCTGATGCTCTGGGCTGCTGCCGTGTATCTGATCCGAACCAAGAAGCTGCACTGGATTGCAACAATTCCGGCAACCTTCATGACCGCGGTGTGTGTAACCTTTATTCTTCAGGCGAAGATTGGTTTCAACCTGCCGATGGGCATCTCTGAAATCGTGGGTGTTGTTCTCGCAGCAGCAGCCTTTGGTTTCTTCATGATGAAGTACGGTTTTGGTAAGGCGAAGCCTTTGCAGGACTAGTCGCAAAGTCCTTGCAAATACGCTGATTCTGGCCGGGCTGCTGAGCAGCCCGGCTTTTTTTGTGCGCAATGAGAGAGGGAATATAGAGGCCGGGTAAAAAGATGTGATGAGAGAAGAGCGACGGGGAAAGTGAAATATTTGAAAGAGCGCACATGCTTCCTGCCTGTGCGTTTTTTTGTGCTCTTTGGGCCGGAAAAAACTTCCTCGCTATTTCAAAAAGTTCAATAAAATCAAGGATAAAATATTTTGGCATGAGCTTTGTAACCTTATAGGAGCGAGGTAACAACGTATGCAGATTTTTCCTTCAATAGCAGACAAGGCAGATGAGGTTTTTGGCCTCAATTCATCCTCCAGCGCAGGACGCGGCTGGCTGGATAATGCTGCTGACAGTCTGGTTGGGCAGTCCCTTCCGCAGATGACGACAGGATTTGAGCAGATGCTCCAGTCCGCGTTTGGCGAAGATCAGGGAAAACCCAGACAGTCAGAGCAGGTCCGGCAGTTTGAAGCTGCGCTGCATGATGCTGCCTGTGGCCTGGTGGGCAAGGCACAGACCCGGCCGTCTGGCGAACAGACTTTGCAGGCGCTCCAGCAGCTTGCAGGTGTTCCGAATTCCGGAAGCCTGCGGGGAACGGGGAGCACGCAGGGACTGAATGTCGTGCAAAATTTAAAGCTGACACAGGAAGACCTGCTTGAGCTTCGGGACAAGCTGGAAGACATGGGCCTGAGCAAGAAAGAAGTTCAGGCGTTTTCTGAGCGCGTCACAAGCGAAGCTGGCCTGACCTGGGGACAGTTTATGTCTGCGCTGTCATCGCGCATGGGAGCCTATGGTCGAAATCCTGTGCAGCTCGACATGAATGAAACGCGTCAGCTCCAGATGTTTTTCCAGAAGATGGGCTTTACGCCTCAGCAGTCCCAGAACCTTATGGGCCAGCTGGAGCATGGGCAGTATTCCACCGTGTGGAACCAGTTGGGCAAACGACTGAATGGCATGCAGGACACAGGTCTTTTGGATGTCACGTCGTCAGATCTGGCTCTGCTTGGCAAGGCTGCTCAGCTTTCGGATAAAGGGATGGCGCGGCTGAAGGCCCTGATGCAGGGCACAGGAGACGCGGCACTTCCTGTGAAGGGCTTCCGGACGGTTATGAGTCAGCTCAAGAGCGAGTTGGCGAAAGATGCCAAGCAGGACGATGCAGCACCAAAGAAAATCCAGGAAAATCTTGGACAGATTCTGGAAGCGGCACTGTCTCGAGCTGAGACGAATGCCCGTCCTGATAGCACAAAAGAAAATTTTGGACGGAACCAACAGGTTCTGGCGGATTATGCCCAGCGCGAAAAAGAAGATGCGCAGGGAGTCCGGTCGACATCTTTTCAGGGCGTCGCGGAGCGGCTGCTCGGAAACCATTCGCCACGGACGGCAGGAATGGGCAACACCATGCCTCAGAATCAGACAGAAGGGCTGGAAGCCCGGCTGGCAGCATTTCAGGGGCAAAGCCAGAGCGGTGCGGAAAATGGATTTTCCGGAAAGCAGTCTGGTGAATTCTCCCAGCAGGATCGCGGTGTCTGGGAAGAGTTTTTGGGCAAGCTGGACGTGAAGGGTGAAAAGTCCTCCTCCCGAACGCTTCTGAATGATGAAGCGGGACGGGCGGCAGAACTTGCCACGTCTATTTTTGGCAAGGCCAATACAGGAAGTGTTGCCATGCCAAAGCTTGCTGAAAACGGCTTTGCATCACAGGTGATGCGTCAGGTCGAGAATGGAATTTTGAAGAACACCGCAAATGGAAGCAAGCAGCTGAATCTGAAGCTGGATACTGCTGATCTGGGCAAAATGAGTCTGGTGCTGTCGGTCAAGGACAAGGAAGTTTCTGCCGTCATCCGCGTGGATTCACACGAAGCAGGAAAGAAGCTGACGGAACAGCTCGCACTGCTCAAGCAGAATTTGCAGGATCAGGGTCTCAAGGTCCAGCGTCTGGAGGTTCAGACGCAGCTTTCGGACAATAATTTTGCACAGTCCTGGCAGGGTGCTGGTCAGCATAATCAGCAGCAGGAACAGGCAGATCAGGGACAATGGAAGTCCATGTTCCGCCGTTTCCAGAGCGATGGAGAAACTTTGGCCCAAGAAATGCAGAATACCATGCAAACGGTAATTTCTTCCCAAAGTGGGTTGGACATCATCGCTTAGTAAGCTGAGGGTAAAAACATGCAGCAGTACGATTACAGCAATATCATCGGGCGGGCAGAAAAGGATTTCGCACCGGCCGCATCAAAGGGAAATTCCAAGATGGGCAAAGAGGAATTCCTGACCCTGCTCGTTGAGCAGCTCAAGCATCAGGACCCCCTGAACCCAATGGATGACAAAGAGTTCACCTCTCAGCTCGCCGAGTTCTCAAGCTTGGAACAGCTGACATCCATTAATGATGGAATTGCCGCACTGGCGAATCGTACTGTGCAGGAAGAAATGGTCGACGCATCCAGCTTCATCGGCAAGGAAGTCCGGGCTGTTGGTGATAACCTTTCTATCCGTCCTGACGGATCTGTAAGTGGCATGTTCTACAACCTGAAGAACGATGCTGAGCATGTTTACCTGAACATCTTTGATGAAAACAACAACCTGCTGCGTACCGTTCAGATGGGCGCACAGGCTGCTGGCGAACACAAGTTCGAATGGGACGGCAAGGACTGGAAGGGCAATACGTTGCCAGAAGGGCAGTATCATGTAGCCCTTGCCGCAGAGGATAAGGACGGTCAGCCGATCATGACGCTGGCTGAGGTGACCGGTATTGTTGAAGGCGTACAGTATTCTAATGGGCAGAACTGCCTGCGCCTGTCTGACGGCCGAGTCATTCAGTACAACATGGTGAAAGAAGTTGTTGGGACATCGACCGCGGCCAAGGAAAAGCCCGGAGAAGATCCGGCTGGTTCTGGCGGCAACGATGATGACACTTCAGCTTCGGATGCATAAGGAGGTTCGGTTATGGGTTTGTCATCTGCAATGTGGACTGGCGTGTCTGGTCTGAACGCTCACAGTCAGAAAATGAGCGTCATCGGTAACAATATTTCTAACGTCAACACCTACGGCTTCAAAGGCTCGACCATGCACTTTGAAGACTTCATTAGCCAGGATGTCAACACATCCGCTGGTGTTGGTCAGGTCGGTCGTGGTGTTGGTATTGCTGCAATTTATGCAGACTTTTCACAGGGCGGCTATGAGACCACAAACGAGGCCACAGACCTCGCAATTGGTGGCCGTGGTTTCTTTAAGGTCAGCCCCAAGGGTGATGATACATCATACTACACCCGCGCAGGTAACTTCCGCTTCGATAACGACGGATTCCTCGTTGACCCGCATGGATATCCGCTCCAGGGCTGGAAGATTGACCAGAGTAGCCATTCGGCCCTTGCTCATGGTGGCACGACTGGTGCTGCTGCAATGAAATCAAGCATTCGCGGTAGCGGTGCACCAACTGACATCCGGGTAGAAAACTTTACCTCGCAGCCAAAGGCCACAGAAGCACTTTCTGTGATTGCAAACCTGGATGGTTCTGAAGGTGGCAACCATACGACTGATGGGACTGATCCCTACTTTGCCATGTTCAAGAACTGGAATGGCTCAGCAACTCCCCCGCTTGGCGACAAGCAGTATGCCTACCAGACGACCATGAAGATCTATGACGAGGGTGGCACAGCACACGACATGACTGTGTACTTTGACCAGGCCCCCGAAGTCACATCGACTGGCGACCGAGTCTGGGAGTACATGGTGACGGTTCCTCCGGGATCTGATGGCCGTGCTGATACCAGCGGAGACAAAATCGCTGATACCAAAGCTGCTGGAGTCATGATGGTCGGTACCTTGACCTTTGATTCTTCCGGTCAGCTGAAAAATCAGAGTGCATTCACTCTCAAGAGTGGAGATTATGATCCTTCTGCGGCTGACGGCGATGCTGCAAATCCGCAGACTCTGACAAACTGGGAAGCCGCCAAGTTTAACACTGACGGACAGCCTGTCTTTACTGCGAACTTCTCCGGCAAGGCAGACGCCAGCTTCCCCGGTGACACAGACGCACACAACATTGCTGTGAACTTTGGCCTGTCCAATGCGAATCCGAGCGGTGGCTGGGCTACAGGCGGTGCCGCAACTGCCGGTGCCGTTGGCACTGCTGCTGGTCAGCTTCCTGAATTCAACAGCACCACGGTAGAAGCCAAGGCCTGCACAAGCTTTGCTGGTTCCAGCTCGACGCAGTATCAGGCTCAGGACGGCTATACCTTTGGTTACCTCCAGAATGTGACTGTTGACCGCGACGGCATCATGTCTGGCCGTTACTCCAACGGTGTTACTCTGGAGCTGTATCAGGTCACAATTTATGATTTCCAGAACAAGTGGGGCCTGCACCGAGAGGGCGGCAACCTGTTCACGGAAACACGCGAATCCGGTGCTGCATCAGCAGGACCTGCCAATGCAAACGGATTCGGTAACGTCAACGCCAACTCACTGGAAATGTCCAATGTCGATCTTTCTAAGGAGTTTGTGAATATGATTTCCACAGAACGTGGATTCCAGGCGAACTCGAAGGTGATTACCTCGACTGACACGATGCTTCAGACTGTCATCGCCATGAAGAAATAGAACGCAAGACAACCATCTCCGAGTCTCTGCATATTGTCCGCGCATGGTGCCCACATGCGCAGACGACCCAAAGCTGCCCCCGGTTCTGCCCAACCGGGGGCTTTGCTTTTTGAAGTGTCTTTCGCGTTTATGCAACGGAATGAAAAACAGAATTGGTGGAGTTCTTTATGGCTGCTGCCAACTCCAGAATTGCATCAGATGGAACCTCTCGCAGGATCTGCTCACCCTGATTGTCCAAAATCCGCACCTGTACCTTTCCTGATTCGTCATCCACACGGAACTGCATCTTGAGACCAAAGCTCTCGGCAAAATTTTCCACAGGGGTCAGTATCTGCCCCAGACCGCCTGCCTCGTGTCTGCCGGTATGCTGATCATGCAGGTTTTGATGCTGCGAAGAATGGCGCTGCTCGCGCTGTGTGTTCTCCGGAGCCTCTATCCGTGCCGTTCCTGTTCCAAACTGGTTCGCTGTGTGGAGTGGGATACCATCAAAAAGCATACTCCACCTCCTTCCCCGAATGGGGCGGAAAAATGTCGCACATTTTCTTTATCGGATGGGCTGCAAAAGAGCTTAGGGCTGAGGAGAAATCTTTTCTGTCTGAGGGTGGGAAAACTTTGCTTGCTTCGTGACCTGTTTTTTATGGCGGGTTGCCTTTTGCCGGGAAAAAAGCTCCAGAAAAGGGCCAAAAGAGGTGAAAAGCTGAATGTTCAAAAAGTTAAGTGTTTGTAAATATTGAATAAAAAAGTTTTGGCACGCAGACTGCTTTACTCTTGGCAAGTCAGAACAAGGAGGTTTTGAAATGTCTTTAGTAATTAATCACAATCTGATGTCCATGAACGCTTCCCGTAACCTTAACGAGAGCTACGGCGATCTGAGCCGCTCCACCCGCCGCCTGTCTTCCGGTCTTCGTGTTGGTACCGCAGCTGATGACGCTGCTGGTCTGGCTATTCGTGAGCTTATGCGCTCCGACGTTGCAACCCTGAACCAGGGTGTTCGTAACGCAAACGACGCTATTTCCATGGTGCAGACCGCTGACGGCGCTTTGCAGGTTATCGACGAGAAGCTTATTCGTATGAAAGAGCTGGCTGAACAGGCCGCAACCGGTACCTACAACGATGAACAGCGTAAGATCCTGAACTCTGAGTATCAGGCAATGGCATCCGAAATCACTCGTATTTCCAATGCTACCGACTTCAACCAGGTACACCTGCTGAACGGTAACCTGAGCGATAAGGGTATGAAGATTCACTTTGGTACTGGCAACAGCTCCAAGGAAGACTACTATTCCATCAAGATTGGCACCACGACTGCCAGTGCTTTTGGTCTGGGTAGCGCAGCAGCTGCTGACCCCGGCAAGAGCATCGAGACTCAGGACAAGGCAGCAAGCGCTCTTGAGCAGATCGACAAGGCAATCGTTTCCAAGGACAACATCCGAGCTGACCTCGGCGCCCTTCAGAATCGTTTGGAAGCAACTATTTCCAATCTGGAAATTCAGTCTGAGAATATGTCCTCAGCAGAGTCCCGTATCTCTGACGTTGACGTAGCAACCGAGATGACTGAGTTTGTCCGAAACCAGATTAAGACGAAGTCTGCAGTTGCCATGCTTTCTCAGGCAAACAGCCTGCCGCAGATGGCTATGCAGCTTATCCAGCAGTAGAGATAATGCCGGTAGAGGAGGGCTTTTACCCAGCTTTTGCCGGATAAAAGATATGTGCCGGAGGACAGTACTGTCCCCCGGCATATCTTTTTTTATAGAACTATTTTTTTTTCTTTTCTTTCAGGTAGTTCAGTGCGTTTAATGCAGAATTTTGCTCTGCCTTTTTCACGCTGGATCCTTCTGCTACCAGAGCCGTTCCGTCCGGAAGGCTGACTTCGACACTAAATATCTTCGCGTGTTCCGGCCCTGCTGAGCTTTTCAGTGTGTACACCGGGCGCTCACGAAAAAGCTTTTGCGTCAGCTCCTGGAGCTTGCTCTTCGAGTCTTTCACTCGCGTTACGTCACAGTGCTCTGGCCATCTGCTTTCGAACACCGTTCCGATAACGTGCTGTGCTGCGCTATATCCACCATCAAGGAAAACTGCGCCAAGGATGGCCTCGAATGCGTCAGAAAGCAGTGAATTTCGCTCCCTTCCGCCTTGCCGCTCTTCTCCCTTACCAAGCATCAGCAGTTCGTTAATGTGCAGCTCCCGTGCGACTTCTGCAAGTGCAGGTTCGCTTACCAGCTGAGCACGCAGGCGCGTGAGCTGGCCCTCAGGGGCCTGTGGAAATTTGGCAAACAGAACTTCTGAGCTAGAGAGTTCTAAAACAGCATCGCCAAGAAATTCAAGGCGTTCGTTGTCTTCTGTGTCTTCACCGTTCTCGTTTGCAAAGGAACTATGGGTGAGGGCTGTTTCGAGGAGGGCAACATCCTTGAATTGGTGGGAAATACTGTTTTGAAGTGTGTCCAAATCGTGCGTCATTCTTTTCTCCAGGGAACATCCCGCCCGGCCGCGAGCTGTCAACATCAGAGTGTGACGGGTATTCCGCAATGATTGTTTCCACAAGAATACGGTCGCATCCTCGCGAAGTGAAAAGCTATTTTTTCTGTTTATGTCATTTGCAGGCTTTCGCCCGAACCTTTGTCAATGTTGCTTTTGCATCTCTTTCTTACGCGGAAGCGTCAAAAAGGTCTATATGATGCGGGTTTTTTCGGGTGACCCTGCAAGGGCTTTGGGGGTGGTGGGGGACGAGACGCTGTCTCGTGCTCTGCAAGGGGCGGCACCCCTTGACCCCGTCCAAGGACGAGGCCCTTGGGAATCCCGCTTTCACTCAAAAAAACAGGGCTGAATGGGATGAAAGCTTTGCTTTCCTCTCCATCAGCCCTGTTTTTTTAAGCTAGTGGGCATTTCCCGAACGCGTGTTCTTTTGCCTTTTTCTGCCGCACTTATTTTCTTTCAGAACGCTCGCGTTCAGAAAGAAAATGGTGGCAACTCGCAAAAGAGAAAGAGGCTCTCGACGTTATGCCCAACAAGTTTAAAAGCCGTGGAAGCGAAGCTTCCACGGCTTATAAACTCGATGAGGATACGTAAGGGAATCATTCCCTTACGCGGGGTCCGGGGCTGGCCCCGGCAGAGCACGAGACAGCGTCTCGTAACTCCCCCCTCCCACACCACACCACCTTCACCACAATTATTCTACTTACTGTGCTTCAGCCACAACGCGCTCAGTGACCTGCGGCGGAGCTTCTTCGTAGTGGTCGAAGCTCATGGTGAATGTCCCCTGTCCGCCGGTCATGGAGCGGAGGTCTGGGGCATACTGAAGGACTTCTTCCATTGGGACGTGCGCCTTGATTTCGGTAAGGCCGCCCTGCGAGTCAGAGCCAAGGACCTTGCCGCGCCTGCTGGAGAGGTCGCCGATGACGTCGCCCATGAAGTCGTCGGGGACGAAGACGGAGACAGTCACGATAGGCTCAAGGAGCACGGGTTTTGCTTCTTCTGCGGCTTTTTTAAAGGCGACAGAGCCTGCGATTTTGAACGCCATTTCTGATGAGTCGACGGAGTGATAGGAGCCATCATAGAGATGAACCTTAAAGTCGACGACGGGATAGCCAGCGAGCACGCCACGGACGGCGGCTTCCTGAATACCTTTGTCGACAGCGGGGATGTACTGACGGGGGATGGCGCCGCCGACGATTTCGTCGAGGAACTCATAGCCTGTCCCGCGAGGTGTTGGCTCGACACGAATAAAGCAGTCGCCGAACTGACCACGGCCGCCGGACTGTTTTTTGTGGCGTCCCTGAACGTCGGCATTCATCTTGAAGGTTTCGCGATATGGAATTTTTGGTGTTTGCAGCTGAATTTTAGTTTTACCGCGCCGCATGGCGCGCTCAATAGCGGTTTCGATGTGCATCTGGCCCATGCCAGAGATCAAAATGTCGCCGGTGTCCTGATCGCGGGTGAGGGAAAGGCAGACATCTTCTGCGAGGAGCTTGTGCACGGCGGCATACGCTTTGTCTTCGTCGCCTTTGTCTTCTGGGGCGAGAGCGTAAGACATAAGCGTTGGAGGCAGTTCAGGCGGAGTGACGCGGAAAGGTTCTTTTGCGTCGCAGAGCGTATCGCCTGTTGTTGCTTCCTTGAGTTTGGCAACGGCGACGATGCTTCCGGGACCGGCCGTGCCTTCAAATGGTGACTGATTTTTGCCGACAAGGGAGAGCAGTGCGCCGATGCGCTCTTTGTCGTCTTTTTGTGGGTTCTGGAGCGTGGTGTCACTGGTGAGCGTACCAGAGAGCACACGCAGGAGGGCGAGTTGCCCAGAGAATGGGTCCACAGTGGTCTTTAAGATAAAGGCAGAGACAGGGGCGTCGGGTGAGCTTTCGCGTTCCTGTTCTTCGCCTTGCCACGCGGCATGCTCCAGAGGGGAGGGGAAAAGTTTCTGAATAAGGTCGAGGGCGACCTGTCCACCCTGATTGTTGAGGGCGGAGCCGCAGGTTACGGGAACGAGTTCGCGGGAGAGAACGCCTTTTCGGAGTCCGTCACGAATATCGTCAAGAGAGAGTTCGCCTTCTTCAAGGTATTTTTCCATGAGGTCTTCATCGCTTTCGGCGATGTTTTCAATCATGGTTTCCTGCATGATCTCGACGGTGTCGAGCATGTCGCCTGGGACGGGGCCTTCTTTGAGCGAGCCGTCATCCTGGAAAAAATACGCCTGCTTGGAGATGACATTCACCAGTCCCTGAAACTTCTCTTTTTCACCTATGGGCATGTAGAGAAGGATGGGGCGAATGCCGAGCATAGACTGGAGGCTGTCGAACGCGGAGTCAAAGTTTGCACGGTCCCGGTCCATCTTGTTGATAAAGATCATGGCCGGGAGCTGGGCCTTTTCGACGTCCTGCCAGAGTCTTTTGGTCAGGGGTTTTGCGCCATCAACAGCATCAACGGTGAACAGAACTGCATCAGAAGCGAGCAGCAGGTATGGCAGATCACCGATAAAATTGTTGTCGCCGGGGGTGTCGATAAGGAAGTGAGGATTTTTTTCCCAAGAATAATGGGCGAAAGCAGGCTGAATTGAGCCGCGGCGTTTGATTTCCTCAGGCTCAGTGTCAAGGGCAGTATTGCCCTCTTCAATTTTCCCGAGGCGGTTGATGGCGCCGGTTTGAAGTAGCAGCATCTCGGCGACCGAGGTCTTTCCGCAGCCGCCGTGTCCTACAAGTGCATAGGTCCTTTGGTTCTTAAGCGCATCCGACATGGTCTCTCCCTTTTGCTATGTATTATTTCTGGGTGACCGCAGTGGTTTGGCGCACCGCGGTCTGGAAGCATGTCCGCGGGTAATATTTTTCAAGGTTTTAGAGATATACGAAGCGTTATTCAAAGTTGTCAAGGCGAAAACTCCATTAACAGGAGCCTGCTTTGTGTCAAAAAACCATTATTAAAGCGGGGGGATGGGGATTTTCTGTAGTTAGAAAAAAGTCTTGGAAACCTCTCTGAATCAGTGCTCAGGGGTGAGAAGATGAAAAACGGAGCTGCGCGCAAAATGGAGTACGAAGAAAAGTCCACCCAAGTAGACAAAATCTGTTTTTATGTGAAACTATGTGGTGAAATGTCATGACCGTTTGACGTGTGGGCACTGGAGGCCGTCATGGTGGATGTCCGGTGGATAAGAAAGCGTGTTGGTATTTTCCTGCTCGTGCTTGTGTGCATTGGCAGCTCTTTTGTTGCTGCGGCTCCGAAGACGGATGAGACGCAGCTTACGCCAGAGGAAAGGCAGTGGCTCGCACAGAGACCACAGGGAATTCGTGTGGCCTACGACGCGGGGTTTGCGCCTTTTGAATTCCGTGATGAGCAGGGAGAATTCTCGGGGCTTGGGGCCGATTATGTCCGTATGCTGGGGCAAAAACTTGGAACCAAACTGATTTTTCGGACGGATGACGACTGGAACAAGGTGCTTGGCTGGCTTCGCGAGGGAAAGGTTGATGTCATTAGCATCCTGAACAAGACCCCGGAGCGGGAAGGCAAGTTTTTGTTTTCCAGACCATACGTCAAAGTCCCTTGCGTCATTGTGACCCGGCGCGAAGCTCCTGACGTGAAAACACTGAATGAACTTGCGGGGAAAAAGGTTGGCGTCATTAATGGCTATGCCGTGGATGAATATGTGCGAACCCTGTATGGTTCCGTGGTTCAGGTAGTCGGAGTCAGCAATGCCAGCTCAGGGATGAGAAAACTTGCTTTCGGCGACCTTGATGCTTTTGTCGTCAATCTTGCGCTGGCCTCATACACCATCGAACAGGAAGGTATTTCTGGACTCAAGCTTGTTGGCGAAGACGTCATGGAACTTGAGTACTCAATGGCTGTGCGCAAAGATGCGCCAGAACTTTTGGCGATTCTGGAAAAAGGGCTGGAAATGGTCAGCCCGGCAGAACATGAAATGCTGATGAACCGCTGGTATGCGCTGGACAGAAACTCGGAACGGCTGGCGCTGACCTTACGTGTTGTGGTCTTTGTCCTGTTTATTGTGCTGGGCGTGCTGGCTGTCTTTTTTGTCATCAACAGAACGCTGAAATCGCGAGTGGATGAGCGTACCAAAGAGCTGCAAAAAGAGCTGGATGAGCGCCGAAGAGTTGAGCAGGAGCTGCGGGAGAGTGATGAACGCTATGGCCTCGTTGTCCGCGGGGCAAACGATGGAATCTGGGACTGGGATTCCGCGAGTGGCGAAGTGTACTTTTCTCCGCGCTGGAAAGAAATTTTGGGATACACAGACGCAGAGTTGCCCAACAGGCTTGAGGAATGGACGTCGCGCATTCATCCAGATGACCTGGACCGGGTGGACGAGTCAACGACCTTGTGCCGTGAAGGAGCTGCCTTGCATTTTGAAGTGGAATACCGAATGAAGCACCGGGATGGCGCGTGGCGCTGGCTTCTGGTGCGTGGAGTCGGTGTTCAGGATGCAAAGGGCTGTGCGACTCGCATGGCAGGGACGCAAACAGATATTACGGACCGAAAAGAGAGCGAAGGGGAGCGTGAAAAGCTTCGCGCCTTGCATCAGGCGATTATTGACGCGATGCCATCCGCTCTTGTTGCCGTGGACAATGACCTGCGCATCATTCAGCTCAACCGGGAAGCAGGGTCACTGTGCGAAGATGGATGTGGCCCTTTGCTTGGGAAAGAGCTGATGCGGGCAATTCCGTTTTTTGAGCAGGACAGGGACGTGGTGCTGAGAGCATTGCAGGAGCACCGGGTGCAGCTTGTTCCCCGCAGGCAGCGGGCAATTGGTGGCGAAGTGCGCTTTGAGCATATGACGGTGTACCCTTTGCCCAAAGAGCGCATTGGTTTTTCTGGAGCGGTCATTCGTGTTGATGACGTGACAGAGCAGACCCGCATTGAGGAAGTGATGGTGCAGGCAGAAAAAATGCTGTCTGTGGGTGGGCTTGCTGCTGGAATGGCGCACGAGATCAACAATCCGCTGGGTATTATTATGCAGTGTGCCGAGGGGGCAAAGCGACGCATTGCTCCCGATCTCCCTGCGAACAGGAAAAAGGCTGAGGCGCTTGGGCTTGGGCTGGAGCTGATGAATGAATATCTGACCCAGCGCGGTGTGACTGGCTACCTTGAGGGCATCCATGACGCTGGAAGCCGTGCCGCAAGGATTGTGGCGAATATGCTGGAATTTAGTCGCCGCAATACCGCCTCAGTGGAATCGTGCAACTTTAATGGCATTATTGATTCTACGCTGGAGCTGGCCGCAAATGATTATGACCTGAAAAAGAAATTTGATTTCCGGCAGCTTGAAATTGTGCGGGACTATTCACCAGAGATGCCTGTTGTGCCGTGTAATTCGACGGAAATTGAGCAGGTCCTGCTGAATCTTTTGAAAAATGCTGCGCAGGCTTTGGCAGAAATGGACTCTCCGCCGGAGACGCCAACGTTGTGGCTCAGGACTTCTGTTTCTGGAGAGTATGCCGTGATTGAGGTCTCGGATAATGGGCCGGGTATGCCAGAGGATGTGCGCAAGCGCATCTTTGAGCCATTTTTTACCACAAAGCCTGTTGGTTCTGGTACAGGGCTTGGCCTGTCCGTGTCGTACTTTATTGTATGCACGAACCATAATGGTCAGATTGAGGTCGATTCAGTTCCCGGAAAAGGGACAACGTTCCGAATCAAGCTCCCGGTTGGAGGTACTGCGGAATGAGTCAGGAATTTCCTGTAGTCTTAATCGTGGATGATGAGCCTCTCATTCGAGAGACCCTTGCGGACTTTATGGAAGACAGCGGCTATGAGGTGCTGACTGCCGAAAGTGGTGAGGACGGGCTGGAAATTTTGAAACGGGGGCATGTTGATTATGCCACGGTGGACATGCGGCTGCCGGGGATGGATGGAAATGCCTTCATCATTCAGGCGCTCAAGATTAATCCTCAGCTGAGGCTGTGTATTTTTACTGGCTCAACTGACTATGTGCTGCCAGCAGAACTTAGCGAGCTGGGGCTTGGGGATGACCATGTTTTGACCAAACCCCTGATGTCTTTGGATGTACTTCTGGAGCGTTTTGAAAAGCTGTATGGAGCGCAGGCATAAAAAAAGGGGGCTTCACCCGCAGGCAAAACCCCTATGAGGCTGAAAATATTATTCCCAGAGGTCGAGTTCCTCGGAGAGTATTTTTTCGGCAACAACTTTGCCGTCAGGTGCGTAGGTTCCGGCCGCGACTTGAGCTTTGAGCTGGGCGACCTTGTCTGAACGGATGCCAGAGTGCTCGGCTGCGGTCTCACGGGCCGCAGAAAGAAGCCGGGCATTGCCGCTGACAGAAACTTCGTCGTGCAGCTCTGACGATTCCTTGACATTGGGAGCAGACTCGTTGCGCTCTCCCATAATTTTAATTTGGTCGTAGGTCCTTGTCGGACCAATTCCCTTAATGCTCACGGCATTCCTCCTCTCGCGGGCGTCCATGTCTGGGCGCTTTCTCTCAAATTATGCTGTAGTTCAGGCTGCTGTCAATTTGACAGGTGTGCAGCTTTTTCTACAATTCAAGCAATAGATATGCCATATCAGGCGCTTTCCGCAAAGAAAAAAAGCTGCACAAAGGACAGTGTCCTGTCCATCTTGGCTGTGTTATCGGCGCGTCATGAGGAATGTTTAGAGTGAAATTCTGTGCTAGGCATACCAGAAGGCTGCATTTCTGTTGTATTGCGCGGGCAGTTTGCTGCAAGTGCGCATGATGCACAGCCGCCATTCCAGGGCATGGGAGTGAGCATTGCGTAGCGTCGGGAAAGAATGCAGCCGTCTTCTATGTGCAGACCAAGTTCTTTGGCGTGGTGCTCAATGCTGGGATGAGGGTGCGGAACTGGTGCGCAGCCGTGTTTGGCGATTTGTGGAACAAGCTGCGAGGCGGCGTTCATGATGAGATCAAGAGCAAGAACGTGAAGGAGATAGGCTGTGTGCGGGCTGCTGTTCCACAGTGTATCTATTTCTGTTTCTACGGCTTCGGCGAGCCATGCAAAAAGAATTCGGCCCTGAGGCGTGCGGATGGCATGAGCCTCAAGCTGTGTTTGCCAGCGGTCCCAGACCTCACGGAAAAAGGCCTCGTCTTCTGGAATGCGGTCGGCACTGGTACCGGCAAAGTCCAAAAAACGGACAAGATCAAAGGCTGGCTGGGGATGGAGCTGGATTCGCTGCTTGTGCATGGCTCTGAGCATAGACAAAACAAGGACAAAGGTCAGCCTGCGTCTGGTGTCGATAATTCTTTTTTGTCTGACGGGGACTTGTCCTGCTTTTTGGTGATGTAGTCCCGAAGGAGCGCAGCCTCGGAAAAGTCTGGAGCAAGCTTGAGCGCCTTGTCGATCTGCGCTTGGGCTTCGGCGTAGTGTTCGTTTTCAAAGAGCGCTCGGGCGTGATTAAAGAGCAGGTTTTCGTCGGAATCAGTCAGGCTGAGCGCCCGTTCATAATAGGCGCAGCAGGCTGTATACAGGCCGCTTTTTCTGAGCTGGATGCCAAACTCGTTAAAGAGGTGTTTGTGCTCTGGCTGAAAACTGGCTTCAAGCTCGACGAGTTTTCCCAGAATTTTCTCTGCCCGGTCCGTACAGCCGATTTCAAGGCAGCTGAGTCCAAGCCCAAAGTTGGCTCGAATGTGATCTTCATCAATGGCGAGGGCTGAGTCGTATTCCAGCTCTGCACTGTAATGTTCCCCTTTTTCCCGGTGCCTGTCGCCTTTGTCGACGTGCTCTTCCATCTTGCGGATTTGTGGGGCGACGCGGGCCATGTATATGCCCGGCTCTGGTGAATACTTTTCGAGGAGGGTTCGTTCTTCTATGGCTTGTGCCGCTCCAGAGGGCACAAGGTGTGCGTTCAGGGGACGAATGCTGAGTGCTGTTTCAGAGGTCTTTTCAACAAAATACAGCGTTGATTTTTCCGACTCTTTTTCTAGGGAAAAAACACCGGCAAAGGGAACTGGGAGCTGGGGTTCCTGCACTGGATTTCGTGGTGTACTGCACATTTTTGCAAGCTTTCCTTTTTTCTGTCAGAGAAAAAGAAGCAGTTGCCCATAAATGGGGTCTCCGCTCGTTTGGCGAGAGGAGAGGATATGTGTAGAATACCGTATTCTGCTCTCTACATCCATAAGAGAGCCTGTTTCACACATTCAAGCGAGGAAAAATATGAATCAGACGGTTTCCCGGTGCAGAAAAGTTATGCTTGTCGCACTAGCAGGACTGTTTTTGTTTATAGGTGCACAGAGTTCTGCTCAGGCAGAATATCTGGGAGAGACGGACGTGAAAAGTCTGCAAAAAATGATCGCCGAATCCAAGGGGACACCTGTACTCGTGTCGTTTTGGGCGTCTTGGTGCCCGCCGTGCCGCCGCGAAGTTCCTGTGCTGAAATCCCTTCGGGATGAGCTGACAGAAGAACAGTTAAAAATCGTCAGCATTTCTCTTGACCAGAGCAGGGACGATGCTAAAAAATTTGTGGCCGAGCAAAAAATGAATTATCCAGCATATGCTGGTGGGATGGATTTTGTTGAAGAATACGAAATTTCTGGCATCCCTCGTGTGCTGATTTTTGATGCCAAGGGCAAGCTTGCCGCTGACCACACCGGGTTTTCTACTGAGGAAGATTTCCGGGCCAGCGTGATGAAGCATGTTCAGGGTGCATCGAAATAAGACTGTCTTTGTTGAGACTGAACTTTGAGCACAAGGCGCCGTTTTTGGAAGACGGCGCCTTTTTTTAACGACGCTTGGGCAAAAACTGACTGGATTTGTACCGATGATGATGGAAATTTTGCTTGTTGCTCTGGCATTGGCAATGGATGCCTTTGCTGTTGCAACCGCAACTGGTGCTGCTGTGAACCGGCTGGATTTTCGCCACTACTTCCGGCTCGGCTGGCACTTTGGATTTTTTCAGGCCATCATGCCGATTATTGGCTGGTGGATGGGCTTTGCTGTGCGTGGGCTGGTTCAGGAATGGGCGCACTGGATTGCCTTTGTGTTGCTTGCTGCCATTGGCATCCATATGTTTTGGGAGTCCTTAACGGACGAGAGCTGTGAGAATGTAAACAGCGATCCGACACGGGGCATGTCTCTGGTGATGCTTTCTGTTGCAACAAGCATTGATGCCCTTGCCGTTGGCTGTAGCTATTCCCTGCTGGGGCGAGATATTGTGCTGCCTTCGCTGGTGATTGGACTGGTGGCCTGCGTCATGACCTGCCTTGGCCTTTCTCTTGGTCGAATCCTCGGAAAATTGTGTGGTCTCGGGCGTTGGGCCGGAATGGTGGGCGGTGTTACCCTTGTCGGACTTGGGGTGAATACGCTATGGCAACACGGAGTCTTTTCCTTTTAGGAGCGGCTCCCTGCACAAAAATTTGGGACAGTTGCCCGGGCTTTACGCAGGTCAACTGTCTTTTTTTTTATCTATCACACTCAATATATTGTGTATTTGGAGAAGCTGCATGAAGGATGTCTCTGTCACCCCCTGCGCTGGTGCTCGCGGTGTACTGTGGGCCGTGTGGGTGCTTTTTTGCCTTCTCTTTCTCCATCCTGAATGTTCTTTTGCCGAGGCACAGGTCGAGGCTTCTCCTCGTCTTGTGACGATTGGCTCTCACGATCTCCCTGGATTTTTTTCGTACATTGGCGGCGTCAAGACGGGCTTTGGCGTTGAACTGTGCCGGGAAATTGCCCGCCGCGCAGGCGATGACGTTCGCTTTGAATCGGCCACGTGGGGCGAGGTGCTGAACCATGCCCGAACTGAAAGTAACTATGGGGCGCTCCCTGCGGCCCGGTCCAAGAATCGTGAATCACACTTTAAGTGGGTCGGCCCGCTTTTGTTCAAGCGCTACTGGCTGTTCACGCATCATTCCAACAAAAAACATATTAGCTCACTTGCTGAAGCCAGAAATGCCGAAGCGATTGCCGTGGTTCGCGGATCTTTCTTGGAGCATTATCTGGTTGATGCGGGCTTTACGAATATCATCAGCCTGAGTGATGCAAGCCAGTGCCTGCGGGAGCTTGGAGACGGGCGCGTTGACTATTTTGTGTCTGACGAGGAAGTCGTGGATGGCCTGTCTCATTCTGCGGGCTATTCTCCCTCCACGTTCCGGCCTGACTTCCTCCTTTATGAAAATCCTTCCTACATTGCTTTTTCACTGAAAACGCCGTGCTCGGTTTCCGAAAGCTGGCAGCGGGCACTTGGCGAGATGAAGCGGGACGGCACGTATCGGACGCTGTTCCGGGCGTGGTTTCCTGAGAATAAAAAATATTTTTACTCAGGTGGAGACGCGCTCCCCATTGTGTTTTCCCCACAGGAACGCCAGTGGCTCAAGGAACATAAAGTTGTGCGGGTTGCCCTCGATCCCGGCTTTCCCCCTTTTGAGTTTTGGGACAGCGCAGGGCGGCCTGCAGGGATGGCTACGGATTACCTGTCCCTTGTTTCCCGAATGACAGGCGTGCAGTTTCATTATGTCCGTACGGGGTCGTGGATGGAGTCTATGGAACTCCTTAGGCGGCGGGAAGCAGACATTTTGCCAGCCATGCTGAGGACAGAAGAGCGACTTGATTTTGTTGCTTTTTCAGCGCCATATCAGCATTCCATCGTGGTGGCCATGACCCGGACAGAACACCCGTTTCGGACTCGGCTCGATGAGTTCCGCAAGGAGCGTCTGGCTGTGGTGAAAGGCTATGCCCTGTATCCGGGGACTGAGCTACTGCGAAAACGGGAATACCGGAATATTGAATCTGCGCTGAATGCCGTTTCCACAGGGGAAGCTGATTTTTATATTGGGAATCTGGCTGCGTTGAGCCATGTTGCGCGCTCTGCTGGCCTGACAAATCTCAAGGTCTCCTGCCGCATTGGGCGAGGCAGGCATGCCTTGCGAATGGGGATTCGCAGCGACTGGGCAGAGTTTGCCGGGATTATATCCAAAGTCTTGAGCGTGATCCCGGTGCAGGAGCAGAGCCTCATTTATGACCGTTGGGTTCGACTTCCGCATGAGCGGCCTGTCAGCCTGAACTCTGTCTTGTGGTGGGTGATTCGTCTTGGCGTGCCCGTGCTGTGCATTTTCCTTTTTTTGTGGTGGCGAAATTCCCGTCTTCGTCACGAAATTTGTGACAGGAAGGCCGCCGAAGCCGCCCTGCGGGAAAGTGAGCAGCGTTTGTCCATGGCCTTGGACAGTCCTGATTACGGGCTGTGGGAGCTGTTTATCCCGTCGCGAGAACTCCATGTCCCGGAGCGCCTTTTTCAGGAAAACCTTGGCTACCTTTCCTATCAGGTCCCAAGTAATTCTGCTGTGCTGCGAAAGATGCTGCATCCCAAGGACCTGATTCTTCTTGAACAGAGCCTGAACCGCTATCTGACAGGGCTGGACCCTGAATTTTCTTTTGAATTCCGCATTGCCAACTCCTCAGGGCACTGGATGTGGCTGCACATCATGGGGCGTGTTGTGGGGTGGAACTCAGAAGGTACTCCGTCTCGGCTTTTGGGCCTGTGTACGGACATCACCAGCCGAAAAGAGCTTGAAGACAGAATGCGCGAGCAGGTGACGACCGACTGTCTGACTCAGGTCTCGACGCGTCGGCATTTCTTTGATCTTGGTCATCGTGAAATAGCACGGGCCAGGCGGGAACGGACGCCCATTGGCGTGCTGATGATTGACGCAGACCATTTTAAGCAGGTCAATGACCGCCTTGGGCATGCCGCAGGGGACACTGCGCTGCGGACCCTGGCTGCGGTTGGGCGTGAGCTTATTCGGGATATTGATCTGTTTGGACGTCTTGGTGGTGAGGAATTTGCCGTGATTTTGCCCGGAGCAGGGCTTGAGGACGCCCTGAATGTGGCAGAGCGTCTGCGGCGCGAAGTCGAGAACAGGGTGCCCTGTGAGCTTGGTCCGCTTGGGCATGGTATGCTGAAATTTACCATCAGCATTGGCGTTGCCTCAAGCTTTGGCGGTGAGGAGACCCTTGATTCTCTTCTGTCGCGGGCAGATGTTGCCTTGTATGAAGCAAAGAAAGCAGGGCGCAATGCCGTGCGCTGTTCTGTTACTCCAGAGAAATTTATGACGCCGCTTCTGCTGCCTCCTGATGAGCAGGAAAAGCGCGACGCATAGCCCGAAGCTTAGCGCTGGCGGATATATCCCCAGTTTTGAAGCTTTCGGTAGGCACGCTTGGCCATGTCGCCTTGTGCTCCAGACTGCAAATAGCGGCCGTACTCCTGTGCGGCTGCTTCTTTTTTCCCCATTCCTTCCAGAGATAAACCGCGCAGATATACGGTGTTTGGATTGCCGGGCAAGCGCTGCTCGTAGGTTCTGAACTGCTGCTCTGCACCGCTAAAGTCCTGACGCACAAGCCGGGAGATGCCCGCCATGTGCAGGGCCTGTGCTTCACCGGGCTTGGCGCGTTTGGCTTTGTCTGCATAGCTCTGGGCGACCTGTGCCTTGTTCTGGGCCAGTGTGCATTTACTCATCATAAGCAGCCCTGCGTAATCATTGGGCATGGCCTTGAGCGCTGAGCTGAATTTTTGTTCAGCCTGTGGGTATTTTTTTTGCTGCATGAGCTTTTCGCCGTCCTGAAGCTGCATGATGG
This sequence comes from Desulfobaculum bizertense DSM 18034, assembly GCF_900167065.1. Classification (NCBI taxonomy): domain Bacteria; kingdom Pseudomonadati; phylum Thermodesulfobacteriota; class Desulfovibrionia; order Desulfovibrionales; family Desulfovibrionaceae; genus Desulfobaculum; species Desulfobaculum bizertense. The sequence continues at coordinate 221,656 of NZ_FUYA01000003.1, read as the reverse complement.
GCTTGCGTTTGGCCCGGAGCGAGGCCGTGTTGTCCATGTAGCGCTCACGATAGAGCGGCTTGTTTTTGTCATGCAGAAATTCCGTATCCATTTGCAGCTCGGCATTGCGCACCCGCTCTTCGCTCATGGGGTGGGAGGCAAAAAGAATCTGCATGGGATTCGGGCGGGATTTGTGCATATTGAGCAGATGTGTTTGCAGGCCGACCATGCCCGAAGGAGAGTAGCCAGTACGGACCATGTACTGCATACCGAGTGAATCAGCCTGACGTTCGTCTTCGCGGCTGTAAAAAGCGAGCAGGGCACCTGAGGCTGCGCCACCAAGTCCGGCTGCAATCGCGGCGTATTCTTTACGTTTTGTTGCTGCGAATGCAGAAACACCAGCGGCAACGGCAGAAATCAGCATGCCTTTTGACATGCGGGATGCGGTGTGGCGTGCATTGACGTGTCCCATCTCGTGCCCAAGCAGGGCAGAAAGCTCTGCTTCATTTTGTAAGGTCAGCAAGATGCCTCTTGTACATGCAATAGAGCCACCTGGGAATGCATAAGCATTGACGTAGACCGCATCAACACAGCGAAATGAATATGGCATGTCCGGGCGGTGCGTGTGCCGGGCCATAGCCAGTCCGGTCCGTGAAACATAGGCGTTAACTTTCTTGTCGGATGTGGCCCCGTAGTCCGAGGAAAACTGGTGTGGAGAACTCTTTTTGTCGAGCGCAATTTCCTGTTGTGGAGAAACAAACATGAGCTGCTGCTCTCCAGTAACCGGATTTATTGCACATCCAGCAAGAAATACTGCGGACGTTATTCCTGAAAGATAGAGAAACTCTCGCCTGTTCATCATGTCTGAAAGCATGGTGTCCCTCGATTGAAGATTCTGGTTGAGCGATAATATCACGACAGGATTGGCACTGTCAGCACTCAGACGCTTTGGTGTGAAAATCTCTTATTTCTCCGCGTTTTCTAGAAAAAAAGAGAAAACTCGTAAAGCTCCTGTTTTTCCGTGAAAAAAATTTTAATATCGGTGAATCAAGGATATTCGTTAAATTGAGATAAAAATCACATACTCAATTTCCTGTTTGACCTCTTTCTGAAAAAAGCGTGTCCAGACAGAGGCTTGCAGGGTGCCATTTGAGCCAAAAATGAGCAAAATCATATTTGCGTCTAATTCTCTCTGATTGGGAATAATTGCTCAAAATAGCGCATTCTGCCCTCCTGATTCTCCTGAAAAATTCGTGCGCTTGACAATGTGAAATGCAGCACATAAGGGGGAATGAATGCCGAGTGTATACTCGGGAAAACCGAGTGAACACTCGGTCTAGGAGTGCCATGTCGTACAAAGGAAAGATACTGGAAACAGCAAAGGAACTTTTTGCAACCCGTGGTTACAAAGATACATCGATTGCAGAGATTTCTCGCCATTCAGGGGCCGCTGAAGGAACGATTTTTCATCACTTTCGCAGCAAGGAAGAGATTTATGTCTCGGTTCTTGACCACGTGAAGGATGAAATTGTTTCCAAGGTGGAGGCGGGAGTTGCAGCAAAAATGTATGGCAACGGCTTGGAGATGGTTCTGGAGTATGTGTCCATGTTTTTCCGACTGTCGGAGCAGATGCACACAGAATTTCGGCTTCTTTTCAGATCCCACTTGTATTCTCTGGCCGGAATTCACCCTGCACTGCGCAAGGATGTTGAGGAAATTTATAACTGTTTTGTCGACATCCTTGTGGAAGCCATCCGAAAAGGTTTGCGGGATGGATCAATTAAGCCTGACGTTTCTGCCGAGCATCGTGGACTGATTATTTTTTCCATGATGACTGGCCTTTTGAGATTTCGGATGCTGAATCTGTTCCCCGTGAGAGCCATGTACGATGACGTGCTGATTTCATGCGAAAACATGCTCAATCCCTAACCGATGGAAGGGTGCACATGCTGACCCGAATTTTCCCATTCCTCTCTTGGATCAAGGGATATGGCGCCAAAGAACTTCGTGCTGACTTTACCTCAGGACTGACCGTTGCTCTGGTGCTTATTCCCCAGTCAATGGCATACGCTCAGCTTGCTGGTCTGCCAGCGTATTATGGCTTGTATGCCTCTTTCCTGCCGCCAATGATCGCCGCTCTGTTTGGATCGAGTCGCCAGCTCGCGACTGGTCCTGTGGCTGTGGTCTCGCTCATGACGGCAGCTTCTCTCGAACCTCTTGCCACTGCCGGAAGTGAAGCGTTTGTTGTGTATGCCATTTTGCTGGCGTTCACAGTCGGCCTGTTCCAGTTCTTACTCGGTGCCTTGCGCCTGGGACTGGTGGTCAACTTCCTGTCTCATCCGGTTGTTAACGGTTTTACAAATGCTGCGGCACTTATCATCGCCACCAGCCAGCTCTCCAAGCTGTTTGGTGTTTATGTAGACAAGGCCGCGCACCACTATGAGACAATTATCCGTGTTGTTGAAGCGGCAGTGGATTATACGCACTGGCCGACTCTTTTAATGGCGATACTCGCGTTTGTGATTATGATTGGCCTGAAACGCCTCGCACCGAAGGTGCCAAACGTTCTGGTCGCTGTTGTTATCACAACGCTTCTTTCATGGGCCATTGGCTTTGAGCATAACACGACTGCGGACCTGTCGACTGTTCAGTCGACCGAGGCCCAGCAGGCTGTGCAGGAATTCAACAAGATTATTCACACGATCCCGGTCCTTGGCGAAAAGCGGACGGAGCTGAATGGCCTGTATGCTGACGCCGTGCAGAATCAGGGGCTGACCTCGATCCCTGCGCTTGATTACAAGCATGACATCGAAGTCGTGAATATTCGTATTGAAAACCTGAAGCACAAGGCTCACGCATGGCGTGCCCGTCTGCGGCACATGAAGTTTGCCGGTGTTGAACAGGGAAACAGCATTGTTTTCTATGACTATGATGCTGTTCCTGATGGACTGACAACTGATGGTCGCCTCTGGCGCATCAAGGTTGGCAACAAGGAACTCAAGACCGATTCCCTCAAAATGATGGGTGGCGGCGCCGTTGTTGGTGTGGTTCCGAGTGGCCTTCCGTCCTTTACTGTCCCCAAGCTTGACCTCGGGAGTATCCTCCAGCTTTTGCCCTACGCTGCGATTATTTCGTTGCTTGGTTTTATGGAAGCTATTTCCATTGCAAAGGCTATGGCTGCAAAAACAGGTCAGCGCCTGGACCCGAACCAGGAACTTATTGGTCAGGGCCTCGCCAACATGGTGGGTGCTATTGGCAAGAGTTATCCCGCGTCCGGATCCTTCTCCCGTTCTGCTGTTAACCTCGCATCTGGCGCAGTCACAGGTCTGTCCAGCGTGTTTACCTCGCTGGTGGTTCTCATTGTGCTGATGTTCTTTACGCCACTTCTGTATCACTTGCCTCAGTCTGTGCTGGCTTCGGTCATCATGATGGCTGTTATTGGCCTTTTGAACGTGCATGGTTTCATTCACGCATGGAAGGCTCAGTGGTATGATGGCGCTATCTCAATTATAACCTTCCTCTGTACCCTTGGCTTTGCTCCGCATCTGGACAAGGGCATTATGGTGGGTGTTGTTCTGTCTCTTGGTGTCTTTTTGTACAAGAGCATGCGCCCAACCGTTGCCGCCCTGTCTATGTCGCCAGAAAAGAGCCTTCGGGACAGTGCCGTATATGGCCTGAAAGAGTGTGAGCATGTGGCGGTGATTCGTTTTGACGGACCGCTGTTCTTTGCAAATGCAAGCTATCTTGAAGACCGTATTACGGATATCATTCAGACCAAGCGCAATCTTCGCCACATCCTGCTTGTTGCCAACGGCATCAATGACATGGACGCATCTGGTGAAGAAGCGCTGTCCCTGATTGTCAAGCGAGTGCGTAGCGCTGGTTACGGCATGTCACTTTCTGGTGTGAACGAGAAAGTCATGTCCGTGATGGAGCGGACCCATTTGCTGGAATCCATTGGTGAGGAGAATATTTATGAGACTCAGGCAGAGGCATTGCCAGCCATTCATGCAAAGGCGCACGAAGGCTCTGACGAAAAGGAATGCCCTCTGACTGAAGTCTGCCCGATCTAAAGGAGACTCCTTATGGCTATCATCGACATTTTCAACGCGTCCTACGTGCGGGCAGAAGAAGTTTCGGCCCGGGTCGCTTCCGAGCTTGGACTTGCAGTTGTTCGTGATGAAGAACTCCTTTCCAAAGCTTCGGAGCGGTATGGGATTGCTGAATCTCGACTGCATAAAACCATGTTTGGCAAGACCAGCGTGTTCAATTCCTTTACGCATGAGCGTGAGCGAAATGTGGCGTGCTTGCGGGCTATTGTGGCCGAAGAGCTGAGCAGGGATGACCTGATGCTCTTTGGATGGGGCGGGCTTTTGGCTCCGCGTTCCATCTCGCATATGCTGCGTGTCCTGCTCGTGGCCGACATGGGCTTCCGTGTTTCTCATGCTGTGGGCACAGAAAATGTGTCTGCGGAGGAAGCAGGAAAGCTGGTTGCGCAGGAAGACGAGAACCTGCTGGCGTGGAGTCAGTTCGTTGCTGGGCGTCCGCCCTTTGACGAAGCACTCTATGATTTGGTCGCTCCAATGGGGTCCCGTTCTGTGGACGACATTGCCGGGCTGGTCATTGAAAATGCCCGCCGTGGTGTTCTGGTGCAGACTGCGCAGTCTGTGCAGGCTGTGAAGGACTTTAAACTTCAGGCACAGGTAGCACTCTCTCTGGCACAGGCTGGCCACATTGTGGGCGTCGAAGCCAGTCAGGGCGTTGTGACCCTGACCATCAACAAGAACGTCATCATGCTTTCCCGTCTTGAGGACGAGCTGAAACGTCTGACTGTTGCTGTTGATGGTGTGCAGGAAGTTGTGACCCGTGTGGGCAAGGACTTTTATCAGGCCGACATTTACCGTCGTGCTGACTTTAGTCTGCCAAACAAGGTCCTTTTGGTTGACGACGAGCGCGAGTTTGTCGAAACCTTGTCCGAACGTCTGACTATGCGTGATATTGGTTCTGCGGTTGTGTATGACGGCCCGCAGGCTCTGAACCTCATGGAGGAAGAAGAGCCAGAGGTTATGATTCTGGACCTGAAAATGCCCGGCATGGATGGCATTGAGGTCCTGCGTCGCGTTCGCCGCAACCACCCCAATGTTGCAGTGATTATCCTGACAGGCCACGGTTCCGAAAAGGATCGCGAGACCTGTATGGAGCTTGGTGCCTTTGCCTATCTGCAAAAGCCTGTGGACATTGACAGTCTGTCTGCCACAGTGAAAAATGCGTATGAAAAGGTCAATGCATCCTAACTGATATACCCGGGAGGGGGCGTCTGTTCCCCTCCCGTTTCACTTCTGAACACGGTCGAAGGATGGTGATTCACATGGCTCGCCTGTTTCGCATCGCACGTCCCCGCTTCTGGTCGAAAGAAGATTCTCAAAGCGACAGCATCATGAATTACCGACGGCTTTGGGCGCTCGTCGTCACCGTCATGCTTCTGGTTTCCATTGTCCCCCTGTGTGTCATGTCGTTTGCGGACTTTAGTCTCAGCAGAGAAAAAGCCGAAGCAGACAACACCTTCCGTGTTTCCCGTCTTGTTTCCAATTCAAAGCATACTATTGCCAATTTTATTGAAGAGCGCCGGGCTGCGCTTGAATTTGTCGTCAGTCATCTTTCTCGCGAGCGTCTGTCAGATCAGGCTGAGCTTGGTCGGGTTTTGCTGAATCTCAAGCGAAGTTTTGGCGGAGTGTATGACATCGGCTTTGTGGACAGCAGCGGCATGCAGCTTGCCTATTCTGGGCCGCTTAACCTGACTGGCCGCGATTATTCTTCGCAGGACTGGTTTCGGGAAGTCTTGACTCGCGGAGTGTACATCAGCCCGGTTTTCCGTGGCTTTCGTGATGTGCCGCACATGGTCATTGCCATAAAGCATGATGACGCCGACGGTGACTATTATATTTTGCGGGCCACGCTGGACACGGCGCGGTTCAACGATTTGCTGCTTTCTCTCAATATCTGGAAGGGCGGCGATATTTTTATCATGGACAGGCAGGGAATTTTGCAGACCCCAACGCGCCGGTCTGGTCGCGTTTTGCAAAAGGCACCGTATCCTGTTCCGGCCTATTCTGATTCCACAAAGCTTATTGATATTGTGGACAGTGTCGGCCACCCCATGACTATGGGCTATGCCTACATCAAGGGAACCCCCTACATCCTGACCCTTGTGACTTCAAAGAAAGATGTTATGAATACGTGGTGGGAAGCTCGCCTTGAAATTCTTGGCTTTTCCATCCTGAGCATCTGGGCCATCGTTTTTGTTGTCCTTGGTGTTTCTTCCACTCTTGTGAGTCGCGTGTATGACGCGGACCAGCGGCGCATGGTTGCCATGCACAATGCCGAGCATTCAAACAAGATGGCGTCGATTGGCCGTTTGGCTGCTGGTGTCGCTCATGAGGTGAACAACCCCCTTGCAGTCATTAACGAGAAGGCTGGTCTCATGAAAGACCTGCTTTCCTTTGGCAAGAGTGTGGAAGATCAAAAGGAGAAGTTCCTCAAGCTGACGGATTCTATTTTAGCATCGGTACAGCGTTGTGGAACGATTACGCATCGTCTGCTGGGCTTTGCCCGGCACATTGATGTGCGGCTGGAAGAGCTGGATATCGAACCCGTGGTTCGGGAGGTCTTGAGCTTTCTTGAGAAAGAGGCAGAATATCGGGGGCTTGAGGTCTCTGTCGATTCTGACCCCGATGTGCCGCCGGTCAACAGCGACCGGGGACAGCTTCAGCAGGTCTTTTTGAACATTGTCAACAACGCCTTTGCTGCCGTGGATGACGGCGGGCGCATTAAGATCGGCATTCGAAACCTTGATGCCAAGCATGTGATTGTGGACATTACAGACAACGGCTGTGGCATAACTGAAGAGCATCTCAAGCATATCTTTGAACCATTTTTCTCCACCAAAGGTGAGAAAGGTACAGGTCTTGGACTGTCCATTACCTATGGGCTTGTTCAGAAACTTGGCGCAGAAATGACGGTGGACAGCACTGTGGGAGTTGGAACAACCTTTCACATTGTGTTCCCCGTGAAGAGTTAACGGAGTAGACAACGTGCATATTTTGCTGGTTGATGACGAGGCTGAACTTGTAGAAACTCTCGCGGAGCGTCTTGAGCTTCGTGGAATCGATACGGACTACGCGCTTGATGGCGGAAAGGCATTGTCTCTTGTTCAGGAAAAAGCTTACGACGTGGTTATCGTCGATATGAAAATGCCTGGAGCCAGCGGTATTGACGTCATGCATAGCCTTAACCGGGCACGCCCCGGAATGAAATTTATCTTTATGACTGGGCACGGATCAGAACAGGACCGCGATGCTGGCTGCGAAGCTGGAGCCTGTGACTATTTGATGAAACCTGTCCAGCTGGACCTTTTACTTGAGCGGGTAAAGGCTGCCTTGCAGCTCTAAAAGGGGAAAATCATGAGTGATCGGGACTGGACAGATGAATTAACCTGTTTTGGAAAAGTCGCCGCGAGCGTTTCGCACGAGTTTAAAAATCATCTGGCGACCATCCGTGAAAAGGCTGGCCTTTTGAGTGACTTGCTCGCTATGCAGGCCAGAGGGAAAGACGTGAGTCTCGCCCGCATTACTCAGCTTGCCCTTGACGTTCAGAAGCGAACCGTACACGCTGATGAGGCAGTGAAACGCCTGAACCGTTTCGCCCATAGCGTGGACCACCTGCGCGAAGAAGTGAACATGACAGAAGCAGTGGAGCTGGCTACGGGACTCTTTTTCCGCCTTGCGACCATGCGGGGCGTCGAGCTGAAAGTCCAGCCCGCCGACGATGTGATGGTTTTGGGATCTCCCTTTGCCATTCAGCAAATGCTGCTTGCCTGTCTGGATGCATGTACCCTGACCATGTCGGAGCACAGTGTGCTCGGCATCGGTCTGTTAAAAAAAGATGGGGATGCCGTTGTCCGTTTCGAAGGATGCAAGACCGTGGAGAGTGCTCCTCTGGTGGCGCTGACTCAGGCACAGCATGCCCGGTGTGACTCTGGCCCTGACTGGTTTGAATTGCATATCCCTATGGCGTAGAGGAGGAAATCTCTCATGCAGAGCCAATGCCCATCCATGATGGCTGTTCATGTTTTGCTTTGTGACGACAACAAAGAGTTTGTCGACACCCTCGCAGAACGTCTCCAAAATCGGAGCTTTAATGTTCATGTGGCCTATGACGGTCCCTCAGCACTGAAACTCGCCGAGGAACGCCGTTTCGACGCCGTTGTCCTCGATCTTCAGATGCCCGGTATGGACGGACTCGAGACCCTTGAACGACTCAAAGAATTTAACGAAGATCTTCAGATTCTGTTGCTCTCCGGCCACGCAACTATTCAACTCGGTATTGAGGCAATGAAACTCGGCGCTATGGACTTCATGGAGAAGCCCGTCGACATCGACCTCCTTACTGATAAAATTTGCGTCGCTCAGGCAAAACGCCTCGTCCTCGAAGAAAAGCACAACGAGGAACGCGTTAAAGAAATTATCGCCCGCACTGCGTGGTAAGCGTTTGATCGCTGCGCAGGTATAGAAGAAAAGAAGAGGAAGGAAAGATTGGGGGCCAGCCCCCAAACCCCCGCGTAAGGGAATGATTCCCTTACGTATCCTCATCGAGTTTAAAAGCCGTGCAAGCTTCGCTTGCACGGCTTTTAAACTTAATGGGGCTAGCGTCGAGAGCCTCTTTCTCTTTCCCGTGAGTTGCCTCCATTCCTTTTGAACGCCTTTCGGCGTTCAAAAGGAATAAGTGCGGTCTGGAAAAGGCAGAAGAACACGCGTTGAGGAAATTCCCCTAGCTCAAAAAATAAGGCTGATGGAGAGGAAAGCGAAGCTTTCATCCCATTCAGCCTTATTTTTTTTGAGCGATAGCGGGATTCCCAAGGGCCTCGTCCTTGGGCGGGGTCAAGGGGCAGCGCCCCTTGCAGGGGTTGGGGCAGCGCCCCAATAAAACAATACCCGCCCACCCGGGCTTGGGGCAGCGCCCCAATAAAAAAGGCCACTTTTTCAAGTGGCCTGAGGGTGCAGAGTTGTGAGTTACGCACAGAGCGCGGCGCTGTTGAGAGCGGAGCGTTGTGGAGCGATGCGGGCGACGAAGTCGTCGGTATCGTGCTGCTCTGGTATGCGATTTTGGAGGTGGATTTTCATCCACGGCTGTCGTCTCTGGAGAGCGAGATAGAGTCGCTCCAGTTCTTCAGTTGGGGTGCCATTTTCAAAGATGGCAGCGCTGTACCGCATCATGTGCGAGAAGTGGACAGCAAGTCGAACGCTATCAGCAAAGTCCACGTCAATACCGAGACGTGTCAGGCGCTCAACGAGCGCAGTGCGTTCGTTCGGGGTCGTGTTAACGATGAGAACGCGCATAAATCCTCCGGCGTCGTATAGTTCCAGTGCTGAAGCTGATTGAATACTCAGTCAGCTTGTGAGCTGGTTTTTTGGGGGTAGCACTGCCTTTTGAGAGAGTCCAGCAAATTAAATTGGTCGGACATTTTTTGGGAAAAAAGGGGAGTAAGAGCCTGAAAAGTATTGAGAGAGAAGGAATTTCAAGGAGTGACTAAGAATGGTAGGGGCAAATCTTACGCATGAGTTTGCACCGAAGGGGTAAAAAAAGACACCACGACATGAAGGGGGGTGGTGTCCTAAGCTTGTGAAAAGGGGGGAGCTATTCGCCGAGGAGGGCGCCTGTGTGGGCCATAATGTCCTCGAGTTCCTGCTGGGAGAGTGAGAGGCGTTTTTTGAGTTCGAGCATTTCCTCACCGGGGTCAGCGAGCGGATAGTCACTTCCGAAGAGAAATTTGTCTCGAGGGTGGCGGCGAAAGATTTCTTTGAGCTGGTCGTCTGGAATAAGGGAGAGGGTGCTGGACGTGTCAAAATAAATATTGGCGTCTGCGAGTCCGCTGTCGAGAACCCACTTCCAGTGATAGACGCCGCCAAAGTGCGCGGCGATGAGCTGGAGCTTGGGGAATTTTTTGTGCAGGGCGAGCACCTTGTACGGGTCGGTCGCATTCTGGCCGGGCGGGTTCTGGTCGCCGACGTGAAGCATAACGACAAAGCGGCCGCTCATTTCCTCAAAAATAGGCTCCATTTCTGGAGCGTCGAGGGAGTAGCCCTGAAAGTCTGGATGAAGCTTGATGCCACGAATACCAGCCTGCTGCAGGCGGTCCAAAGACCAGCGCCAGCGGTCAAAGCCGGGGTGAATGCTGCCAAACGAGATGACGTCGTCAGGAAAACGCTCGGCAAGGGCGATGGCCCAGTTGTTGGCGGGGATAACCTGAGCGGGAGTAGTTGCGGCAGTATGCACGACGGCTTTGTTGATGCCCGCACGATGAATGCGGTCCAGCAAATCAGTGATAAGACCAGAGCCTACTGCGGGAAGACCATAATGTTCTTCGAGCTGTACAAGAACCTTTTTAACGATTTTTGGATGAAATGCATGGGTGTGAACGTCGTAATACATAGCGCAAAAGTTGTACTCCTTTGCAATTAAAAGGCAAGTGGTTGCGGTGTAAAAAGCAGAAAGAGTGCAAGAAAAAGGCACCCCGGAGGGTGCCCTGTGCGCTATTTTTTTGATTTTGCTGGCGGATACAGGTCAGCCCATTCACTGGGCGGAGCCTTGTATTTCTCTTTTGCTGCGTCGTGGCCCATGCTGAACGCCTTGATGTTGATGTCCAGAATCTTTGCTGGAAGCGTTTGCTCCAGAGAGTTTTTCATGAGCTTGGGCTGGGCAAAGGGAAGCAGGAAGGAACAGGCGCCGAGGACAATGGTGTTCATGGCCTGAATAAGGCCGAGTTTGTCCTGCGCGAGTTCGCTAAAGGGGAGGCCCAGATACTGATTGGTGGGGACCTGCTTGACGAGCGTGTCGTTGACGAGAAGCACGCCGTTTGGCTTGAGCAGGCTGTAATACTTGTTGCAGGCCTCCTGAGAGAGGGCAACAAGCAGGTCGATTTTATCCGTCTTTGGGTAGCTGATGGACTCCGTGCTGATAACGAGATCAGAGCGGCTGGCACCACCACGGGCTTCTGGGCCGTAGCTCTGGGTCTGGGTCACGTTGAACCCATGCCCAAGGGCGAGGGCCTGCCCCATGATTTTGCCAAGCGTGAGGACGCCCTGACCACCAAGACCGGAAAGACATATTTCAAAACGCTGAAGCGTTGCGTGAGAGCTCATGCTTATGACCTCGCAAGGTTCTTTCGAAGTTCTTGATAGCGTTCTTCATAGGAGGGTTTGCCGTGCTCACAAAAAACGCCTGTCGGGATTTTTTCTTTGGCTTTTTCGGGGTCAAGGGCCTCGTAGCGCTCCTTGCTGATGGCGTTTTTCTTGAGCCATTCATACATCGCAATGGGGGTCTTGTACGAATTTTTGCGGCCATACTGAGTGTGACACGGGGTAAGCACTTCAACAACGCTCAGGCCGGGATGCTGAATGGCTTCTGTAATCATTTTGTCGAGAGCTTTGACGTGGAAAACAGTTCCACGCGCCACATAGTTTGCGCCAGCAGCGGAAGCCATGTTGACGATGTCGAGAGGCTCTTCGAGGGAGCCATATGGGGAGGTGCTGGTCCAGCTTGCCTGTGGGGTTGTGGCTGAACACTGGCCACCTGTCATGCCGTAAATGGCGTTGTTCAGAACGAGGACCGTCAGGCCGATGTTGCGGCGCGCGGCATGTATGAAGTGGTTGCCACCAATGGACATGGCATCACCGTCACCCGTGATGACAATGACATGCTGCTTGGGGTTGCACATCTTTATGCCGGAGGCGATGGGGATGGCGCGGCCGTGTACGGCATGCACCGTGTTGAAGTCGACATAGACGGCCATGCGGCCAGAGCAGCCAATACCGGCAACAATGGTGACGTCGTCTTTGGGAATTTCCAGCCCGTGAACACTGCGGATGAGTGAGCCAAGGGCGATGCCATGCCCACAGCCCGGGCAGTACACATGGGGGAACTTTTTGTCGTGCCGCAGGTAGTGATGAATGAGTTGGGTAATTTCTGACATGGCTAACCCTTCCTCAGAATGTCAAAGATTTGCTGGGGAGTGATGATGCGCCCGTCAATGCGGTTGATGGTCTGCACAATGGCGCGTCCCTCGTTCACGCGTTTTACCTCGCGGGATATTTGGCCCATGTTCATTTCTGGAACGATGATCTGCTTGCAGTTTCGCAGGAGGCTTTCCAGAGCCGTTCGGGGGAAGGGGAAGAGGGTTTCCAGAGTCAGCAGACCAGCTTTGACGCCAGCTTCACGAGCCTTGGTCACGGCAAGATGTGCGGAGCGGGCAACACTGCCGTAAGCCACGACAAGGGTGTCTGCATCGTCACACATGAATTCTTCCGTGATGGATATCTCATAAAAGAATTGGTCAATTTTGCGGAACTGGCGGTCAATGGCCTTGACCACTTCCGATGGTTTTGAAGTCGGGAAGCCTTTGTCGTCGTGAGTCAGACCGGTGACGTGGTAGCGATAGCCGGAGCCAATGGGAGGCATGGGCGGAACGCCACGAGTGGTTTCTTCAAACGCCTTGTACCATTCAGGCGGCATGGAGGGCCGTACGCGAGACATGATTTCGATTTCGCCGGGACCGGGAATGGTGATTTTTTCGCGAGTGTGAGCGGTGATTTCGTCGAGGAGCAGGATAACAGGAGTACGGAATCGCTCGGCAAAGTTAAAGGCTTTGACGGTCATTTCGAGGCAGGACTGCACGTCTGAGGCAGAAAGGACGATGATGGCGTGATCGCCATGCGTGCCCCAGCGAGCCTGCTGCACGTCGCCCTGAGCCGGGCTGGTCGGGAGTCCGGTGCTCGGGCCTGCGCGCATAACGTTGACCAAAACCAGTGGAACTTCTGTCATGCAGGCATAGCCAATAAATTCCTGCATGAGTGAGAAACCCGGTCCAGAGGTTGCGGTCATGGCTTTGCGCCCGGCAAGGGATGCCCCAATTACAGCGCCCATGCTCGCAATTTCGTCTTCCATCTGCATGAAAACACCGTCTGGACTCTTTGGCAGACGGGCAGACATGCCTTCCATGATTTCCGAAGACGGAGTGATGGGGTAGCCACCATAAAAACTGCACCCTGCGAGGAGTGCCCCCTCGACAACGGCTTCTGCTCCAAGAGCAAAAATTTCCTTTGAGCGGGTAATCTGGGTCATTGACTGCCTCCTGCCTCTTTTTTGGGCGCGTTCTGTTCAGCAGCGTGTGCTTTGGGCGTCACAACGATTGCGAAGTCTGGGCAGTGCAGCTCGCAAAAGCCACAGTTGATACATTCCTCTTCCCGCACCACTCGAGCACATCCAGCAACGGTGTCGAGCTCAAGCACCTTTCCGGGACAGAATGCGACACACAGCCCACATGCCTTGCACCAGTCGGGGTACACGGTGATGGTAGTTTGTCCTTTCTTGGGTTTGGCCATTTCCTTTCTCTCTGTTGCGGTAAGAAATTACAAAAACGCAAAAAAGCCAACCGTCAAAACGAGGTTGGCTCAGTAATGCCAATGCATTAGATGCTCATCTTGGAAAGAGACGCTCTCCTGAAATGCGGCATGGAAAAGAACAGATTTGTAATTTTCGTAAAAACTTTGTTCTTTGTATCTCGGGAGTGAACACTCAGCAATCATAATTTACCGCTTTTTTAAAAATGAGAATAAACGGTGAAGAACTGATTCACGTCGTGACGAGCAGATGCATTTTTATTGTAGAAAAAAGAGTACCATACATACCGGACTCTTGTGAACGAGAGAAAGGGCAATTGGGAAAAAAAGGACCTATGGTCTCAGAGTCCCCTTGCTGTCGGCATTTTTGAGCTGCCCCGGCCAGATTTCCATTTTCCAGTCTGTTGGAAGATACGTCGGTGTCCCTGCGCCAAACCAGCGGTTATAGATCTCCATGTATTCGCCGCGAAGCCATATCCTTGATAATGCATAGTTTATTCTGTCCCGGTATGCAGAATCGTTTTGAGGCAGGCCAATGGCGTATGGCTCATCCGACATGTAGGCCCCCACAATGTCCCAGAGATAGGGATTAGGATCGGCGGCCTTCAGCCCCAAAAGGATTGTCGAGTCGGTGCTGACTGCTGAGATTAGGCCCTTTTTGAGCGCCAGAAACGAGGCAATGTAGTTCGGGAATTCCCGGATATGACAGTTGGGCTGAATAGCGGAAAGGTTTTTTTCTGCTGTGGAGCCTTGGGTCACGCCAACGGTTTTGCCTGCAAGGTCAGAAATGCTCCTGATGCCTTGACCGTTGCGGACCAGCAGGCGCTGGCCGTCCATGAAGTAGGTCAGCGAAAAATCAATCTGGGATTCCCGGTCAAACTGGTGAGTCATGGCCGCAACGATGAGATCAATGTCGCCGCGCAAAAGCGCAGGGATGCGCTCCAGTGAGGAGACAGCCATAAAGCGCGCACGGAGTCCGAGGTCGGCGGCAATCGCTTTGCCCAGATCAACGTCAAAACCTTCAAGGTCGTTGGTGCGCGGATTAATAAAACCAAAGGGGTAAACTGTGCTCCGTACGCCACAGACCAGCTCGCCGCGCTGGGCCAGTTCGTCAAGCTTGCCTGCTGCATTGCCGGAGCAGCACAGCCCCAGCAGCAGGACGCAGGCCAGCAGAATGGAGCAGGCGCAGGAATGAAAAGAATATCGTTGTACCATGCGGGTAGCATGAAGCAGTGGGCCTGTGCTGGCAAGCCCTGTTTGCTTATGATTCCTGAATTTCACGCTTGAGCACTGCCTTGTCATAGGCCGCCAGAACATCACGTTGCGGAAGCGTTCCAAGCAGTCGGCGAGTCCCTCCTGACTCCACCACTGGGAGCTGTGAAATTCCGTGCTGCCCCATGATGGCAAGCGCGCTCTGGATGCTGTCCTGCGGGGTCACCGTAACTGGAGCTTTGGTACAGATTTTTCCGGCTGTGGTGCCTTTGCCAAAGCATTCTTCGTTCATGTAGGGGCGAATATCCCGGAAGGAAATGATGCCAGCAAGCAGACCCTTGTCATCAAGCACATGCAGGTACGAGGCATCATCAGAGCGGAAGGTCTGAATAATGTCGATGAGAAGCATGTCTTCCGGGATGGTAGCAGGGCCTTTGTACATGAATGATCCGACGCGCAGGGTACGCAGGATATTCTGTTCAAGGCCTCCGGATATGTCTATGCCGCGTTTTTTGAGCTTGAGGGTATAGATGGAACCGGATTTGATGGCCGAAGCCGTGAGCGTGGCAATAATGCAGGTGATCATCATGGGCAGGATGATTTTATAGTCACCTGTCATTTCAAAAAGAATGAGAATTGCGGTGATTGGTGCCTGTGTTGTGCCTGCGACGACTGCTCCCATGCCGACAAGGGCGTAGGCTCCGGAAGGGGCAACGTAGCCGGGGAACAGCAGCATGGCGAGCCAGCCAAAGAAGCCGCCAGTCATGGCTCCAATAAAAAGCGAAGGGGCAAAGATGCCGCCAGAGCCGCCAGAACCGAGCGTGCATGAGGTGGCAATAACCTTGGCAAAGACAAGGGCAAGCAGCATGAGGCCGGGGAGCCGTCCGTGCAGGGCAAGGTTCATGCTCCCGTATCCCACGCCAAAAACATGGGGGAAGAAAAAAAGTACGCTTCCCAGAAGCAGGCCGCCAAGACCGGGCTTTGTCCAGTCCGGCAGAGCAAGCCGCTCAAAAAAGTCTTCGGACGCATAGAGCACGGAAATAAAGAGCACTGCGGCAAGTCCGGCCAGTATGCCAAGGAACGGATAGATGCCGTATTCCCAAAAGGAATGGATTTCGTAGAGTGGGAGATTGAATGTTGGCAGGTCGCCCCAGTATGCGCGGGATATGGCCGTTGCGGTGACAGAGGAGAGCACCACCGGGCTAAAGGAACTCAGCCCAAAATCGCCAACGAGAATTTCGAGCGCAAAGAGTGTGCCTGCGATTGGGGCATTGAAGGTTGCGGCAATGCCTGCGGCTGCGCCACAGCCAACCATAGTGCGCTGCTCCATGACCGGAACCCGGAAGAGTTGTCCAAGGGTCGACCCAACGCTTGAGCCGATCTGAACCATTGGCCCTTCGCGCCCTGACGAGCCACCAGAGCCAATGCACACGGCAGAGGCAATGATTTTGACCAGTGCAACCCGTTTTCTGATACGTCCACCTTTCAGGGTGAGGGCTGACATAACTTCTGGAACGCCATGCCCCTTGGCCTCGGATGCGCCATAGCGGACAATGATGCCAACGATTAGGCCGCCAAGGGCCGGGAGGAGGAAAAGTTTCCAGCGGGCAAGGCCGCCATAAAAGCCCAGGATGTCTCCGGATTCTTGATAGAAAGCGTATTGTGCACCCTGGAGGATGTGGTGAAACAGGACTGCGCCAAGCCCGGAAAGTGTTCCGATGGCGATGGCGAGAAAAAGATTAAAAACGCGCCTGTCGAGGCAGATTTTGCGAAAGGTCACGAAAACATTGCGGCATGGGCGGAGCAGTTCGTTCATAGGCGCGGCCTCTCCTTGCTGCGTGTTATGTCGTACAGAAACAGGGCATTATCCGAACACTGAGACCCTTTGCGCTGAGTTCATGAGCCTGAATTTCGGCGCTTTTTTTACTGGAGTGTCGGGAATGAATCAGCTGTGCAGTGCCATTTTTATCCCAAATCCAGATGAAATCATACAACTCTACTTTTGCCTCGGCCACCTTTTGCTCGAGTTCAGCCCGGGCTTCGGCGCGTTCTTCTTCGCAGTCTTCGTCAACGCAGGCTCCACAGATAAGAACCCACCAGCTTTCTTCTGCCTCCTCCTGTGGGTGAAACGATATGGTCGCGTTGTGTATTGCGGGAATCATCGCGTCGATAACACTTTCGATGTCCTGAATTTTGAGCATGTCCCCTCCGGAGCCAAGTATATCCCTTTTCTTACTTGTATACTGTGCAGGAGTCTGGGGCAAAATTCAATATGAAAGCATGGCAAGGGCGTGTTCTCACGCAAGCTTTTGCATACGATTTCCCACAAAAAAAGGGGAGCAGTATACTCCCTTTCGTGTTTTAAATTGTTGATTGATTATTCTGTTGCTTTCTCGCTGACTGTTGAAAGCATATTATATTTGTATGCTATAGCGTAGTGCCAGTTTAGTTCGTCTTTCAGGCGTTTGGCAATGCGTCCTGCACTCACGCCGTCAAAGTTTTCGTGCTCAAAGAGTTGTCGGAGCTGCTCTGCACCAAAGCGGGAAAGGAGCAGCAGGAACAGGACTCCAGCCTGTCGAGCATCAAGGCGCAGGAAGTTCAGCGGGTGTCCGGTGAGGGTCTGGAGCGCGTTGATAAGGCGCAGATCCTCGACTTCCTTGGCGCAGGGCTTGGAAGAAGCGCTTTGTACAAGATTATTTAGGATGCCCTCAGGTTCTGTATCAAGCATGTCTCTGAGAGCTGTAAGAAGCTGTTCGACTTCTTCCTGTGGGCTACTGGCAAAGTATCGCTCTGCGGCCCGGTGCGGGGCATGACGCCGCAGGAGTTCATTGAGTCCGATAGTCTGTTTTTCTGTCTCAATCTGCTCCAGCGAGAAGTACACAGGCTTGAGAAATGGCGAGAGTGCTTTTTTCATCTTTTTGGAGCTAAGGCAGGAGTTCAGGAAAAGCAGGAGCCGCCCGCTGTGGCCAAAAAGGTCCGTGAGCCTGAGAGAGGGGGAAAGCAGGGTGGCGAGTGTTTTGACGTCCCGGCGGAATGCTTTGAGTCCCAGAGGAGTGCGAGGCAGGGCAAAGGCCTGTGCCAGTGCATCAAAAAAGGCATTGTCCATATGGTCAAGCGCGTCCTGGAGCTCTGTGCTTTCCTGCCCTGTTTTGACTGCCGTGTGGAGCAGGCTCAGGGATCGGTACCCTGTTTTGACCAGCTCAAGCTCTTCTCCTGCAAGAGCTGTCTCGTTGTTGATGTGCTGGCCAAGGGAAATTTCAAAATATGTCAGTACCTTGAAGAGATTCTTTTCCAGCGCATCGCTATGTCCATCCAGAAAGCTGCGGCCCAGTCCAATCTTGAGGCAGAGGCGTTCCAGTCTGTTTTTCATGGCCAGGAGCGTTTCCGCAGAAAGACTGCTGGCGGAACTGGCGTGTGGCGCTGGTGCTGTGGGGCTTGCTGTCAGGCTGTTGTACATCTGGATGATGTCCAGCATAAGCAGTGAGCGTCGCCGCAGAAGATCAAGCAGCTCTGTGCCTGTCAGGTTTTGATACACATCCGTGAGCGCGCCAGTCAAAGGGTACTCTTCATCCGGCCCTTCTCGCATGGCCTTGAGCAGAAGCTCGACCCTGTAGCGCTGAACTCCATGAAGGAAAGGTGACAGCAGCTCAAGGAGCTGGAGCGTGTTGACTGGGATTTCTGTGATGTCGCAGTGCGTCACCGCAAACAGTGTATTGAGAAGCTCTTTGTCATCAGCAGCGTTATCATCGTCGTTATGTGCTGCCTGCATGTTTTGGGAGACCTTGCGCAGGAACTGGCGGCGTTCTGTCTGGCCAAGCTCAAGGCAGATCCGTTCCATATCCTGGAGCACTGGAAGGTCTTTTTCGGAACTGCTTGCTTCCAGCATTTTCAGGAAGGCTGTAGGTTTTTCCAAAAAACGGCGGAACGAGAGCTTGCTGAGGCTCTTGTGTGTGTCCTTGAAACTGGAAAATTTTTCATACAGGCCGCTCATTGCATGGTGCAAGGCGCGCATTGCCGCGTCGGATTCAACTGTGACATGCAGAAAGCGTCCTGCGCTCAGGCCATTCGGCATGACTTCGGAAATATCGCAGCCTTCATCCTGCATTCGCACGAGCCAGTTGTAATCTTGCCGGAGTTTTTTTTCGCTCACTTTTCGCCGGGGAAGGGCGCTGAACGCTACGGCTGATTTGATGTCGTCATCGGTCAGGTCTTTGATGATGGAGCGGGCGAGTGCTTCGTTGATGTAGGAGGACAGGAAGAGTCGGCGAAGTTCGCTCAGCAGGCGAATGATGGTGTTTGTGCCCTGACGTTCTGGGGATTCTGAGGAAATTTCCGCGAGGGACTGGCTTCGGCAAAAGTCAAGATACAGGCAGATTTTGTCGATGTTTTCGGGCGTGCGCGAGATACTTTCGGCAATGAAATCAGAGCCGAGTCCAAGCTCAAGGCAGAGGCGTTGCAGCCGCGAATGGACGTGGTGAAATGCCTCGGGGCGGAGGCGTTCCCGTTTTTTATACTGCCATGTGCTGCTGGTCCATTCGTAGCAGCTGAGGATATTCTCGCCTTCCAGAATCCAGCGGGTGGCGGCGCCTCTTTCTTCAATTTTTTGCAGGACAAAAATATCGCTGCGGATATGGAGGTGCCCGCCTGCCCTAAGGCCCCAGTCCATGAGCTGGTCCAGTGTGAACTGGGCATCGTGCATGGAGCGGAGTCCATAGAGCCAGAGTTCCCCCTCAAGTTCAATGCGGGGCGAAGGCTGGCGCAAGAGCTGGCAGTTGATGTGCATATCGCCCTGGATGCGGACCTCATGGGCAAAGGTACTGTTGACGACCTGTGCCGCTCGCGCCACAAAATTTTTGCGGATGGTATGCACGTTTGGGATGATGGACAGCGAGAGCACGTCGTCCTTGAAGATCAGATCGCCAAGCCAGAAGCCGTCCCGGAACTGGATGCCGATTTCATCTGTCTTCTGGTCTTTTCCTATGCGCGTTTTGGGCGCAAGAAGATCAAGGAACTCTTGCCAGCGAGATTTTTCTTCCTCCGTATTGGGAATACGGATGTCTGGGAAAAAATTGATCGTATACGATTCTGAACCATCACCGATTGTCAGCGTGTTCAGGTAAGGAGATTTTTCGGCCGCAAGGGTTCGCTCCGCCTCTTCGATTGCAAGGTGGACGAGTCCCTGTGCTTTTTGTTCAAGTTTTTCAGCGGTTAAGCTGGCGCCGAGTTTACGAAGGACCTTTTGGACAAATTCAAGGAGCTTGGCCTTGGCAAGTTGCTCATCCTGATGGGTATGCAGTGCGGTGCTATACACTTTGGCAATACGGGTGAGCAGAGGATTGGATGCCGTCTTTTTGCGTGTCGTCATTGGTGTTGAGCTGTGAGGATTGAAGAAGAAAAAGTAATCAATAACAAATAAATATGGCGACAAAGGTACTGTGGAGAAAATCCACAGCAGAGAATACACGCAGCGTTGTTTTCTGTCACGACTTAAATGCTATGAATTGTAGACTCATCAATATAACAGTAAGATATAAAAGAGATAATTCTGTTGAATGTGTAAAATTCCCTGTGGCATTGTCTGTTTTATGAAAAAACAGAGTCGCATAGGGCATATCGGTACTTATGAGAAAAAGTACAGAAGGGCTGGATTTTTTGGTGGTCTTTGAGCGCGTGCCGCACACACTCTTTTTTGAGTGTCTCAGCGTTGCAAGGGGGGCGAAGCGGTCGGCCTATGATTCTCCCTTTTTAGGGGCAATTTGTGTTGCACAGCCTGCGTAGTACAGGAATTCCCCTTCTTCATCATGGACCTGGCTCACGTCCAGCCGAACAGAGATATGTTCGCCGTCTTTTTTTACAAAAGTCGTGTGGAAATCATTAACCTGTCCGTTTTGTTGGAGTCCTTTTATGAGGGCATCTCTATCCGAAGCGGTTTCATAAATCTCTTTGCCGATATTTTTAATTGTGTCAGTGACTTCTGCGATACTGTCGTAGCCAAGCAGGGTTGCGAGATTTTGATTGGCCTTCATGAAGCGGCCATTCGGGGTGGAGATATACAGCCCAACCGGGGCTATCTCAAAGAATTCCTTATAGCGTTGTTCGGCTTGCTGCAGGGCCTTGGCGAGCTTTTCTCTATAGCTATAGTCTGTATACACTGCGCAGATGCCATACGTCTTTTCTGCGAGGAGTACAGGGTAACCCACCGCCAGCACATGCAGTGGACGGCCGCTTTTATGTTTGCGTGTGGTTTGCATGCGGACTGTTTTCCCTCGCTGCACTCGTCCTGCCTGAAGGAAAATTTCCTCTGCCGCGTTATGCAGGGAGATATACGCCCCAAGCTTTTGGCCGAGTATTTCATCACGTCGGTAGCCAAAAAGTCTCGAAAACGCTGGGTTTATGTCCACGACGCATTCGTTTTGGTCGAGGATTGCTATTGCTTCCTGTGTATGGGCGTACAGGGCAAAGAGGGCTTGTCCTAGTATTTGCGGATTCATACAATTCTCCGTGCATCTCAGGATACAGTCAGGGACACCACACGATGGAACAAAGATTTTTCAGTCTTTCATAATTACCCTGTTTTCCCTTTTCTGTCAGCGCTCCTTTTGGCCTTTTCGTGTCTCTTTTCCCCCTTGGTTGCCTTTCATGTATCCTCACAGTACAAGTCTCAATACGTTTTTTGTGTTTTTTTGAAGACTCATGTCTGCGCGCAGTCTGCCCCACTTTTCCAAACTTTTTTGGAGTTCTTTTATGCGAAAAATCGTTCCTCAGAATCCCCTCAACAAGAAAATCGCTGTCGAAGACGAATCACGGTCGGTTGCCTTTGGAAAGGCTCCTGCGCCTGTTCCGTATACGTCCGAGACCAATATTTATTTAGTGGGTATGCGCGCCAGTGGTAAAACAACCCTTGGGAAGCTTCTTGCCCAGAAGCTCTCTCGCCCCTTTCTCGATACTGATGATGTTTTCGTGGAGCAGCACGGGCAGTCCATTGCCGACTTTGTCGCAGCCAACGGATGGGGTGCCTTTCGCGATGCCGAAGCAGAAATTCTTCGTTCGGTCTCCAAAAGCAAAGGGCAGGTGATTTCTACCGGCGGTGGCATGGTGCTTCGCCAGGAAAATCGTGAGCTGATGCATCGTTCCGGACCCGTTTTTTATCTCTACGCGGAAGTGCCCGTTTTGGTGCAGCGTCTTCAGGCTGATCCACTGCAGGATCAGCGGCCATCTCTCGCGCATTCCAGCCTTGAGGACGACCTGCGCGCTGCCTTTGCCGAGCGTGAGTCCCTATATCTCGGCGTGGCCCATTTCGTCCTCCCCGCTGTCGAATCACTTCAGGACACCCTCGCCGACGCCCTCGACAAGCTTCAGCTTTTGGCACGCGTTCGTAAGTAATATTGGGGGCACTGTCCCAGCTCGTGAGGCTGGATAGGTGGGAGGGGAGAGAACCGGGGCCAGCCCCAGCACGGTAGTGCTGGATGGGCGGGTGGGGGAAAATTGGGGGCCTGCCCCCAAACCCCCGCGTAAGGGAATGATTCCCTTACGTATCCTCATCGAGTTTGAATTCCCTTCACGCTTCGCGTGAATGAAATTCAAACTTGGGTGAGAATGGCGTAAAGAAGCTCTTTCTCTTTCCCGTGCGTTGCCACCATTTTCTTTTTGAACGCGAGCGTTCAAAAAGAAAATAAGTGCGGTCTGGAAAGGGCAGAAGAACACGCGCTAGGGAAACGCCACTAGGCCAAAATTAAAGGGCCGGATGTAAGGGAAAGCCAACGGCTTTCACACATCCGGCCCTTTAATTTTGGGCGATAGCGGGATTCCCAAGGGCCTCGTCCTTGGGCGGGGTCAAGGGGCAGCGCCCCTTGCAGAGGTGCGGGGACAGAGTCCCCGCCCACCCTAGCGCCCCGTGCAGAGCACGAGACGGAGTCTTGTTATCTTATTTGTTGTGAATCATGCCATACGCTTTGGCGACCCAGGTGTTGGAATACATGCGCAGACGTGACTTGAGCCAGGCCGCGCTTTTGTTCCGCACCTTGAAACGATGGGCGTGGTTTGCGGTGACGGAGGGCGGGTTAGGGCCGACCTTCGTGGTGAAGAGGACGGAGAATCCGATTTCTTCGGCGATGCGAACGGATGCTTCACAGCTTGCGCCCCAGGGCCAGGCGAGGACATTTGCAGGCCGTCCCAGTTCCTGCTCAAGAACGCGATGCGACGTGCGTAATTCCTCATAGACACGCTCTTCGAATTCATTCTGTGATTCATAGCGCCCGAGCTGGGATTCGGGGAGGGTCTTGAGTTGCTCCAAAAGCTTGCGTTTTCGCTTTTCGTCGCGAAAATATTCATGTGCTTCGTGCTTGTCCTGAGGGACTTCTTTTTCAATGAATTCGTAGAGGGCATCAGAAGGGCGGAAGGCGCGATGCTGCATTGAGGGGCCGTCCTCAAAACGGGGAAGACCATATATGACTTTCTCGTCAATGCGGTCAAAGGTGCGCTTGCGAACGCCGGGAGCGTAGAGGGAAGAGAAGGAGCTACTTTTGAAGACGGAGCGGTGAAAATGGGTGTGCCCGGCAATGGACATTGTGCCGTCGGCTTCCATGGCGCGGGCTTCTTTCCACGAAAAAAACATGTCGGTGCGAATGCGCAGGCCTTCCTGATTGGTGCGGAAGGGCTTGTTGACGGGCGGGAGCTGCTCATAATTGATGTAGCCATCCCAGACATCGGAGAGCGTTGGGCGCGGATGCTCGTCGTGCCCAATTTTGTTGGTGACGGCAAAGATGGTGCCTTTGTGCCCATGCTGTCGCAGGAGTGGCCACGCTGTGACATAGTTGTCGAGAAAGCCGTCGTCAAAAGTAATGAGGACGGATTTCTTGGGGAGTGGCTTTCCGTCGCGCAGATAGGCAACGGCGGAGTCGAGGCTAATACCTCTGTATCCCGCTTCAGTCATGGCGGTCAGGTGCGATTCAAAAACTTCCGGGTCCACGGCAATGGAGTTGGGCCAGGAGCTAATATAATGATACATGAGAACAGGGAGACTTTTCAGCATACGAATCCGTTCCTCTAACACGCTTGGATACTTGACTCTCGGTTCAGGCAGCTTATTTAGATACTGCCGAAAGGCGAGAATTCGCGGTAGCAAGGAGTGCTTAACGAGATGAGCGTTGAATATAAAAATTACTATGAAGTGCTGGGCGTCAAACGCGGCGACTCCAAAGAGGAGATCGCAAGGGCGTTCAAGCGTCTTGCACGAAAATATCATCCTGATCTGAATCCAGACAACCCAGAGGCTGAGAAGAAGTTCAAGGAGATCAATGAGGCCTATGAGGTCTTAAAGGACGACAAGAAACGCCGTCTGTATGATCAGCTTGGACCGAATTATCAACATGGACAGAACTTTGAGCCGCCGCCGGGCTTCCAGGGCTTTGGAGGAGGCGGAGCAGGTTTTGATGCTTCTGGCTTCAGCGATTTTTTTGAGACCATTTTCGGTGGTGCTGGTGGCGGTCACCAGAACCCCTTTGGTGGTGGTTTTGGTGGCGGCGGGGGATTCCATGCTGCACCGAGTAGAGGGCAGGATGCGGAAACCACGTTGCACCTGACGCTGGAAGAGGCGTTTCTGGGTGGGCGCAAAAGCGTCAGCCTTCAGGAGCGCGTTACCGGGCCAAATGGTATGCCCACAATGCGCACCAAGACGCTGGAAGTCAATGTCCCGAAAGGAATCAAGAATGGCGCACGGATACGTCTGTCTGGTCAGGGGCACCCCGGCCGAAACGGTGGTCCAAAGGGTGATTTGTACCTGCGTACAGCCATTCAGCCACACCCACGCTTTACACTGGACGGCCTGAATGTCGTTCTGGATTTGCCGCTGGCACCGTGGGAGGCTGCATTGGGAACACACGTTCAGGTGCCTACTCTGGATAAGCCTGTTGAGCTTAAAGTTCCAGCAGGTATCTCCAGTGGCCAAAAGATGCGCATTCGTGGCCGTGGCCTTGGTTCTGGAGCCAAACAGGGCGACCAGTTTGTGCGAGTGATGATTAAGATGCCAAAAAAAATGACAGATCACCAGCGTGAGCTGTGGGAATCTCTGGCCGAAGAGAGCGGAGAGTTTAGTCCGCGCGATTTTTAGGCCAGAATCTTGAAAATGTCCCGCCTGTGCACATGCGGGCGGGAGTGTTCCTGTTCGTCTTCTGGTGTAGAGTGAGAGCATATTCTCTCGCGGAAAGAGCTGGAAGACCTTTGTACATTCCTTCTGCCCGGGGTTTCCCTGGGCAGAAGTTCGCAGGCTTTGAGCCTGCAAACAAGCGGAGGGTTACGCTATGGATTTTAATTCGTTTACCCAAAAGTCCCAGCAGGCTGTTCAGGCCGCGCAGGATATCGCCATCCGCTTTGGCCACCAGAGCGTTGATGCCGAGCATCTCCTGCTGGCACTTGTTGAGCAGGAAGATGGGCTTGTTCCTCGTCTGCTTGAAAAAGCTGGGTATACGGCCAAGGCCTATACCGAGGCCTTGCGTCAGGAGCTTGGCAGAGTCCCGAGTGTTTCTGGTCCCGGCGCAAGTCCGGGGCAGGTCTATGTAACTCAGCGCCTGAATGAGGTTTTGCTCAAGGCGCAGGACATGGCCAAACGCATGAAGGACGAATACGTCAGCGTCGAACATATTTTTCTTGTGCTGTGCGAGGAACCCGCGTCGACGGGCGTGGGCCGCGTGAATCAGCAGTTCAAAATTGATAAGGACAAGATTCTTCATATCCTGACGGACGTGCGCGGCGCACACCGGGTGACCTCGGCAAATCCTGAGGAATCCTATGAAGCGCTGGAAAAGTATGGTCGCGATCTGGTGGAAGAAGCCAAACGCGGCAAGCTTGATCCCGTGATTGGCCGTGATGATGAAATCCGCCGGACCATTCGAATTTTATCCCGTCGGACCAAAAACAACCCCGTGCTCATTGGTGAGGCTGGCGTTGGTAAAACCGCTATTGTTGAAGGCCTTGCCCAGCGTATCCTCAAAGAGGATGTACCGGAGGGGCTGAAAAACAAAACGGTTTTTGCTTTGGATATGGGAGCGCTTATCGCTGGAGCCAAATACCGCGGTGAGTTTGAGGAACGGCTCAAGGCTGTGCTGGCAGAAGTCCAGAAATCAGACGGCCGGATTCTGCTTTTTATCGATGAAATTCATACCATTGTTGGTGCTGGCAAGGCTGATGGCGCAATGGACGCCGGAAACCTGCTTAAGCCGATGCTGGCTCGTGGCGAGCTGCACTGCATCGGTGCCACGACCATTGATGAGTATCGAAAATATATTGAAAAAGACCCGGCACTGGAGCGTCGTTTCCAGCCTGTGCTGGTGGAAGAGCCTTCTGTTGAAGATTCTGTATCCATTCTGCGAGGGCTGAAGGAACGCTTCGAAGTGCATCATGGCGTGCGTATTGCCGATGGCGCGATTGTTGAGGCTGTAACGCTTTCGCACCGCTATTTGCCTGATCGCCAGCTTCCGGACAAGGCTATTGACCTGATTGATGAAGCTGCGGCCATGATTCGTACAGAAATTGACTCACTGCCAGCGGAACTGGACGATTTGAACCGTAAGGTGACACAGCTTGAGATTGAGCGTGAAGCCCTGCGGCGCGAGACCGATGAAAAGTCTCAGGAGCGTCTTGGGAAGCTGGAGCAGGAGCTTGCTGATCTCAAGACTGAGCAGGCCAGCCTGACCATGCAGTGGGAAAAGGAAAAAGGTTCGATTGAAGGCAATCGCCAGCTCAAGCAGGATATTGAGCGAACCCGCCATGAGATTGAAGAAGCTGAGCGCGCTCTGGACTATAACCGCGCGGCTGAGCTGAAATACTCAACCCTGCCAGCGCTGGAAAAGCAGCTCAAGGCGCAGGGTGGTGAGGATGGCGATGAACGCCGTATGTTGCGGGAAGAAGTCGGTCCGGATGATGTGGCAAATGTCATTGCCCGCTGGACTGGTATCCCGGTGACGCGTTTGCTGGAGACAGAGCGCGACAAGCTTTTGCGGCTGGAAGACATTCTGCATAGCCGAGTGGTGGGGCAGGATGAGGCGGTGACCGCTGTTTCTGATGCTGTGCTGCGTGCCCGTGCCGGACTGAAAGACCCGTCGCGGCCCATTGGTTCGTTTATCTTCATGGGACCGACTGGCGTGGGAAAAACTGAGTTGTCCAAGGCACTGGCAGAAGCGCTGTTTGATACCGAGGAGAATATGATTCGCCTCGATATGTCAGAATACATGGAAAAGCATACGGTGGCCCGTTTGATCGGAGCGCCTCCCGGATATGTGGGCTATGACGAAGGTGGACAGCTGACCGAAGCTGTGCGTCGCAAGCCGTATTCGGTTGTGCTTTTCGATGAAATTGAAAAAGCGCATCCAGATGTGTTTAATGCTCTGCTCCAGATTCTGGACGATGGGCGTTTGACTGACAGCCACGGTCGTACGGTGGATTTTAAAAACACAATCATTATCATGACCTCGAACCTTGGTTCCCAGTATTTGTTGGACGGGATTGATAATGAAGGTCAGCTGAAACCCGGAGTGCAGGAACAGGTGATGGGTGCTCTGCGTGAGCATTTCCGTCCTGAATTCCTGAACCGTGTCGATGACATCGTGAGCTTTACGCCGCTGAGTGCGTCCCAGCTCAAGGAAATCATTGAATACATGCTGCGTGGCCTGCGGGAACGCCTTGCAGAGCGCGACATGTCGCTGGAGCTGACTGATGCGGCAAAGACCTTTATTGCCGAGACCGCGTATGAACCAGCCTTTGGCGCGCGTCCACTTCGCCGCTATTTGCAGAATGCCATTGAAACACCTTTGGCAAAGAAGCTGATTGCGGGTGAAGTCGAGGCAGGATCCACTGTCACTGTGGATCCTGGCGAAGAGGGTGGACTCGTTCTGCGCTAGGGTCAGAAAAAGAGAGAAAGAAAGGGAGCATGCAATGTCGCGTGCTCCCTTTTTTGTGTGCAGTCAGTGGACTACCAGTCGCCAAGAAGAATAGCGCTGGCGAGCTGGGACACAATGCGTCCATCAAATTTGTCGGAATGGTTCTTGAGTTCTGCCAAGGCTTCTTTGGGGTCCTTGGCGTCGGCATAGACGCGTTTGCTGGTCATGGCGCAGTAGGCGTCGGCAATGGCGCAGACCCGACCGAGTTTTTTAATGTCGCGCGTTTTGTTGGGATAGCCAGAACCATCAATGCGTTCGTGGTGCTGCATGGTACAGATCTGAATTTCTTCGTAGACCAGCCCCAGCTTGTGCGCCATTTTTGAACCGATTTTGGCGTGACTGTGGACTTTTTGCAGTTCGTCCTGCGTCAGAGGTTTGGTCTTTTTCAGAATGAACGATGGAATTTTGCTCATGCCCATGTCGTGCAGGAAGAGGGCAACCGCAACCTTGTCAAAGAGGCGGCGGGTAATTTCTCCGTTCATAATCTTGTAGAAAAGTCCAAGGCCCAGAATGCCACTGTTGAAACTGTGGCGGGCGAGGCTGTGCTCTGGGTGCAGGCGGCGAATGAGCGCCTTGATTCTATTGTGATCTTCCCAGAGGTACTCGGTCAGAACCATGAGGTCTGAGTAGAGCTTTTCATAGACCACCGCCACGGGCTGGAGCATAAACAGCTCAAGCTGGTCCGTGATGGCGTGTTGGAAAATTTCTGCAATTTCAGCTTCTTTGAGGTGCTCATCCTGCAAAACAAGGTCAAGCTGCTTGCTGATGTGCTTGGAGTAAATGGCGTGGTCGCTGCGGGCCAGAAAGATGTCGCCTTTGGCACAGAGTCCAGCAAGGATTTCCTGCTCTTCCTTGCTGATGCGTTCTCCAGCTTTTTTGAAGACAAGAACCTGAACGGTGTCTTCCTTGAGCTTGTACGTGGCAAGGGGCAGTCGGAATTTGGGGAAACTGGTGAGGATTTCAGGAGTAATCTGATAATACTCTTCGTCCAGTCCATTTGGGATAGAAGATTTCAGTAGTGCCATAAACGCTTGAACCTTGTGGTGGTGATGTGATCGAACATGGTAAAAAGCGGCCCGCATGTGCGGTTTACGCTCAGTAGCATATTTTGCATGGGTACGAAAGCTCTGAACAAGAGCACCGGAACATATAAAGTCGTGCAAATTGCAGGAGGTACAGGCTCTTTGTCGGCAGAAATACAAACTTGATAAGTTTGCTGTGGTTTTGAGCCGTGCCCTGTGGGAGTCGTGAGCCTTGGCAAAAGCTCTGCATTGTGGACCTTGGGAGTACAAAAACTCTGTGAAAAAAAGCGTTATCCAGCTTTGTTCTGTTTAGCCCGTTCTGTTGTGAAAAAAAATTGAACCTTGCATGGCTTTTTGTGCAGAGGGTGAAACGAGACGCATCTTCCCCGTTTTGTGGATGAAAAGACGAAAGGCATTTCCCACACGCCAAAAAACACGCCCCAATTCCGGAAAACAAGCTCCACGTCTTGCTTTTCTCCTTGACAGAATTACGGTGTTTGGTGGTATTTTGTGGTAAAGAGTGGGTATAGGTGCACTCATGATCACATACCGCGGCCATACATACAGAAGCCTCGACGCAAAGGGGCGTCTCATGCTTCCTCCAGAATACCGGTCCCTTGAGGACGGGGACTCTGCTGAGGGGGCTTTTATGCTGACAAATTTTGATGGCTGCGTGGTGGGATATCCCCTGTCCGAGTGGGAACGCATTGAGGACAGTTTTAATCAGATAAACATGCTTGATTCGCGGCTTCGCAACTTCCAGCGCTTTTTTATTTCCGGCGCAATGGACGTCAAAATCGATAAACAGGGACGAATCCTTGTGCCTCCGCATCTTCGCAAGTATGCAGGGCTTGACCGGGACGTTGTTGTCGCTGGTGTCGGACGAAAGTTCGAAATCTGGAATCAGGAAACTTTTGAAGCCAAACGGCGTGAAATGGAAGAATCTTTTGATGATGATCTTTCTGCCCTTGCAGAGCAGGGCTTTGAATTGCGCATATAACGGCTGGTGTGGAGGAGCGCTGTGAGCGTTGAAGAAAAGCGACCCGAAGAGGTTCATATCCCGGTTTTGCGGGATGAAGTGATTTCATACCTCGCACCAAAGCCGGGTGGAAAATATTTGGATGGAACGCTTGGTATGGGTGGCCATACTGAAGCAATTCTCAAGGCCGCAGGTGAAGGCGCTCAGGTGCTTGGCTGCGACCGGGACCGTGAAGCCATCGCCCTAGCGAGCCAGCGGCTGGAGCCTTTTGAGGGCCGGGTGCATTTTGCACATTGCCGTTTTAGTCAGTTTGAAACTGCGCTCGCGGATATTGGCTGGGACTCTCTTGATGGCGCAATGATCGATATTGGTGTGTCTTCCTTGCAGATTGATGACCCGGAACGCGGGTTTAGCTTTCTTGAAGATGGACCGCTCGACATGCGCATGGGGACCCTTGGCGACGGGACAACCGCGTCCTCGCTGGTGAACCGGGCAAGCCTTGAGAAGCTCAAGCGCATTATAGGCAAGTATGGCGAAGACCCTATGGGTGGACGCATTTCCCGAGCCATCATTGACGCGCGAGAAAAGAAGCCCATTGAAACCACTCTGGAGCTGGCCAAGATTGTTGAGGATGCCTATCCGGCAAAGATGCGGGCCAAGGCCCGGCTGCATCCTGCAACACGAACTTTTCAGGCCCTCCGGATGGAAGTGAATCAGGAACTTCAGGAACTGGAGGGCTTTTTAGAGGCCATTCTTCCGTACCTGAAACCCGGTGCTCGGGTGGCGGTTATTTCGTTCCATTCACTGGAAGACCGCATTGTAAAACGTTTTTTCCGTGAGGAAGCCAAGGGCTGCCTCTGCCCGCGCGAGCAGGTGATCTGCATTTGTGGACACAAGGCGCAGGTAAAAGTTTTGACCCGCAAGCCTGTGACTGCGGGAGAGGAAGAGCTGGAACGCAATTCCCGTTCGCGAAGCGCAAAGCTGCGGGTGGCAGAAAAGCTCCCCGTTACGGAAGATGACGAATGAAAGGATTAAGGGACTGGCAGGATGGAGCAATTGCCATTCTGCTCCTCCTTGCTCTCCTTCAGGGACTTTCTTTGGTGTGGTGCAATATCGAACGAATGGATATTGCCTACACCCTGAAAGAACAGCAGGACGCCCTGAACAGAAACCGCAGTCTGCTGACCAAGCTTGGGGTCGAACAGGAAAACCTGCTCAGTCCCCACCGACTGCGCAGGCAGGCACGGCAACTTGGCCTTGCACCTGCCGCCCCGGGGCAGATCCGGGTTTTGGATGAGCTGCCCCAAAAATCGCCACGGGTGGAGGCGCCTCAATGAGAAGCTACTCGCCGCAACACAAACAGGAAAAAGACTGGAGCCGGATTCGACTCGCCCTTGTGGCGGGACTCTTCGGGCTGGTCTGGCTTGTTTTGTGGGGTAGGGCTTTTCAGGTGCAGGTGCTGGATGGCGATATGCTCGCTGAGCGCGCCCGTCGGCAGCATCTTGCCAGTGAGTTCATTAATGGTGAACGAGGCAGGATTCTTGACCGTCACGGACGAATTCTTGCACAAAGTGTGCAGTGTCAGTCCGTGTATGCCCGACCTGTGCAGGTGAAAAATCCTGCACAAGCTGCACGCAGCCTCTCGCGTGTGCTAAATATCCCCGCGAATAAATTAGTAAAAAAACTCTCCTCCCGTCGGCCTTTTGTCTGGCTGAAACGGCAGGTGAGTGATAAGGTCGCCTTTGGTGTAAGGTCCTTGGATATTGGTGGAATTTCTTTGGTCAAAGAATACCGCCGACTCTATCCCAACAAGTGGCTTGCGGGCCAGCTTTTGGGTTTTTGCGGTCAGGATGGGCACGGGCTGGAAGGTCTGGAACGGTCCTTGAATACGCAGCTCACGGGCGTCCAAAATCGGCAAATAGTGCAGAGGGATGCACGAGGGCGAAAACTGTATCTGGACGGTGAGCAGGAATCCCCCAGTCATGGGCAGGATGTCCGGCTGACTCTGGATGCAGATATTCAGGCCGTTGCCGAGCAGGCGCTTTCCAAGGTTGTCAGCCAGTATAACGGAA
This sequence comes from Desulfobaculum bizertense DSM 18034, assembly GCF_900167065.1. NCBI lineage: Bacteria > Pseudomonadati > Thermodesulfobacteriota > Desulfovibrionia > Desulfovibrionales > Desulfovibrionaceae > Desulfobaculum > Desulfobaculum bizertense. Next base: position 190,006 of record NZ_FUYA01000003.1, on the reverse strand, counting down.
AGTCTGGTGTTGCTCTGGTCGCAGAAGTTGAGAGTGGCGACATCCTTGCGTGGGCGCAATATCCTCTTTTCAATCCGAACAGTTACAGGCAATATCGTTCACTTGGCTGGCGCAACAGGGTTGCCCTTGATGCGCTGGAGCCGGGATCGACCTTAAAGCCTTTTCTTATTGCCGCCGCCCTTCAGGAGGGCATCGTTGCCCCAGAAACGGCCGTGTATTGCGAAAATGGCCGCTTCCGGCTGGACGGCGTCACCATTCGGGATACGCACAAGTACGAGGATCTGAGTGTTGCCGAAGTCTTGAAGCTTTCTTCAAACATCGGCATGGCAAAGATTGGCCTCGAAATGGGTGCATCCCGCTATTACGACTATTTGACCAAGCTTGGCTTTGGGTCCCGTTCGGGACTCAAGCTTCCTGAGAGCAAAGGCATTTTGCGGAATCCTGGGACATGGCAGCGGGTTGACCTTGCTGCGACGTCCTTTGGACAGGGCATTGCTGTGACCGCGCTCCAGACTGCTCGCGCGTATGTTTGCCTTGCAGACGATGGAGTGCTCAAGCCCCTGCGGCTTTTTGCCGGGCAGCAGCCGACGCAGCCAGAACGCGCTGTGTTTAGCCCCGAAGTGACGCATACGGTGCTGGGGATGTTGCAGGCCGCTGTCGAAGAGGGCACAGGCAAGCGCGCCCGCATCGAAGGGCTGACAGTTGGCGGCAAGACGGGCACAGCGCAGAAGGCCAGCCGCTCTGGTGGATACGGGAAAAAATACCTCGCGTCGTTTGTCGGCATGATTCCGGCCACGCATCCCCGCTATGTTGTGCTGGTCTCGGTGGATGAGCCGCACCCAGTCTATTATGGCGGGCTTGTTGCTGCTCCGGCAGTTCGGGAAATTGCGCTGAAATCGCTTGCTTTCCTTGGCGAGCTGCCCGAAGTCATGACCGAAGCTGCTTCTCCTGATTCCTTTGCTGCTCCGCGAGAGCTGGAGCGGGCGGTTCAGGCCGCTGTTCACCGTTCTCCTGATGTGAGAAATCCATTGCTTGTTCCGGATGTTGTGGGGCTTTCCCTGCGACAGGCCGTCAAAATTTTTGCGGACGCGGGGGTGATGCCGGACCTCCGTGGCACAGGATACATCATCGGCAAACAGAGTCCGCCTCCGGGAACACCATGGAAGAGCGCCGGGCAGGCGGTTTTCTGGTTGATGCCCGAAGACGGGCGGAGCTGAAGTACATGAAAGACATGTGGACAAAACTTGTACGCGCTGTCGCAAAGGGCCTTATGGTCCGCTCCGATTCAAGACAGGTAAAACCCGGGGAAGCCTTTGTGGCTGTTCCGGGTGTTGGTGTTGATGGCGCTCAGTATATTCCCGCTGCTCTCGAACAGGGGGCGGAGTGGATTGTGGCTGTTCCGGGAACTGTTCTTCCGGAAGGCGCACAGGCAACGCTGGTTGAGCATGAGAATCCTCGCGCTGCCCTTGGCAGTCTCGCTGCTGCATATTTCAAGACCGCTGAACACGGCATGCACATGGTGGGTGTGACCGGAACCAACGGTAAAACAACCATCACCTACATGCTTGAGCATGTCCTGTCGGCAAACAGCCACAGGGTTGGCGTTATCGGAACGGTGAATTGCCGCTGGCCCGGCTTTAGCGTTGATTCCTCCATGACGACTCCAGACTGCTGGAAGCTGCATGAGATCATCGCAAACATGGCCGAAGCCGGGGTCGATACGGTTGTCATGGAAGTTTCTTCCCACGCCCTTGATCAGGACAGGGTCGCGGGAATTGCCTTTGATGTTGCGGTATTGACCAACGTGACACAGGATCATCTGGATTATCACAAGACCATGGATGCCTATTTTGAAGCCAAGGCACGGCTCTTCACAGAATTGCCTCGGCAGGCAAAGGCATGCGTGATCAATGTGGACGACAGTTATGGTCGCCGGCTGGCGGAGCGCTGCCCTGAAAGCGTGACGTATGGGCTTGAGGCAGCGCACCAGCCGAGCATGATGGGTCAGATGCAGTCCTGCACCTCGTGCGGCATTCATCTTCGGGTCGAACATGGCGGGCAGTCATGGGAAATTGATTCACCGTTGATTGGTCTGTACAACGCGGCCAATCTGCTGGCTGCACAGGGTGCGGCCCTTGCTCTTGGCGTCAAGCCCCGCGGGCTGAAAACTCTGGAAGATTTTCATGGTGTTCCGGGCCGTCTGCAGCGTGTCCCCAATGAAAAAGGTCTGCATGTCTTTGTTGACTATGCCCACACTCCAGATGCTCTGGAAAATGTGCTGTCCTGCGTGCGCGATCTGGACTTTGCGCGCGTGCTGGCGGTGTTTGGCTGCGGTGGAAATCGCGATAGGGCCAAACGTCCGCTTATGGGTGAAGCCGTCTGCCGTTATGCAGATGTTGCGGTGCTGACGTCTGACAATCCACGTTTTGAGGACCCGGAAGCCATTATGGCTGACGCCCGGCCCGGCCTGACTGGCTGTGTGCAGGTCATCGAAAAGGTGGACCGTCGGGAAGCCATTGCTGCGGCCCTTGGGGCAATGCTCCCGGATGATGTTTTGGTCATCGCAGGCAAAGGTCATGAAAATTATCAGGAAGTGAAGGGCGAACGCCATCACTTTAATGATTTCGAAGTGGTAAAGGAGATCCTCGGTGAAGCTGTCACTTGCTGATGCAGCCACAGCCATGAATGCGCTTGGTGACATGAGTCAGGCGCAGGGGCAGAGCCAGATTGCTGGCGTGAAGACAGACAGCCGTGCTGTTGGGCACGGGGATGTCTTTGTGTGTCTGGCTGGTGAGCGGGTTGACGGGCACAATTTTGCGGCACAGGCCGCAAGGCAGGGAGCCTTGGCCATTGTTGCCGAGCGGCCCTTGCCAGAACTCGCCGAGTCCTGCCCTGTGCTGATGGTCAGGGATTCTCTGGCTGCTCTTGGTCAGCTGGGTGCCTGCTGGCGAGACCGTACAACTGCGACGGTTATTGCTGTGACGGGTTCGGCTGGCAAGACCTCGGTCAAGGAACTGCTGGCGTCTATTCTTGCCCAGATGGGTGAGACGGCAAAAAATTACAAGAATTATAACAACCAGCTCGGTGTTCCGCGCAACATCATGGAATTCCACGGTGAGGAACGCTTTTGGGTGCTGGAGCTTGGCATTAGCGAAAAGCACGACATGAACGAGCTGGGTGCTCTTGTTCGTCCTGATGTCGCTGTGATTCACAACATTGGGCCGGTGCATCTGGAAGGACTGGGGAGCATTGAGGGCGTTGCCCGCTGCAAGACAGATCTTCTGGAGTTTGTCCAGCCGGGTGGCCGGGCCTTTGTGAGTATGGATTACCCGGAGCTGTGGGCTGAGGCGACGCGCCGGTTCCCCACTGTGCTTGGTTTTTCCACGCAGGGGCACTCTGACCGATTCCGGGCCAGCTATCTTGGTGGCGGAAAGGGTGGTGGACGCTATCTCGTGCACCTCGACAGTTTTGAGCTGGATGTGACGCTGCCATTTTTTGGTGATTTCTTTACGGAAAACGTGCTGGCCGCGGCAACAGTTGCCATGCAGCTGGGCGCTGGGCCGGACGAAATCCAGCGTGGACTGGAAACAGCAGAACTGCCTGAGCACCGCAATGTCTGTATCCCTGCTGGGGAATGGACCGTTTTGGACGATACGTACAACGCGAATCCGCTGTCCATGGAACGGGCAATTGCCAATGCCCGTGAGCTGGCAGGGGAGCGTCCTCTGGTGTGTGTCTTGGGCGACATGAAAGAACTCGGTCCTGATGCGGCAAAGCTGCATGCAGGCATGGCGCAGTCGCTGGCCGAAAATCGAGCTGCCGCAGTGTTTTTCCACGGCGAGCATGCTGATGATCTGCTTGACGGATTGCGCGGATGCGACTGGAATGGGCCGTTCTTTGCGATTGATAATCCTGCAACTTTGCCGGAACTGTTTGCTGGGCTGAACCTTGCCCCCGGCGTGGCCCTGTTTAAGGGGTCTCGCTCCATGCGCATGGAGCGCTTTGCAGACGTGCTGACTGGAAGCCTGAATGGAGAAAACCAGGCATGATTTATAATTTGCTGTACCCCTTATCCACTGAAATTGGACTGTTCAACGTCTTTCGGTACATCACGTTCCGAAGCATCTGGGCGCTTTTGACCGCGCTGCTTTTGACGATTGTGATTGGTCCTGCATTTATTGACTGGCTGCGCCGCATCAAGTTTGGACAGCAGATTCACGAGGATGTTGCCAAGCACAAGCAGAAAGCTGGAACCCCCACTATGGGTGGTCTGCTCATGGGCTTTTCTTTGCTCGTGGCCTGCCTTTTGTGGGCCGATCTGACCAACGTCTATGTCTGGCTGTCTATGTTTGTTTTTGCAGGCTTTGGTTTTGTTGGATTTCTTGATGACTACGTCAAGGTCTCCCATAAGCAGAACAAGGGCCTGTCCCCGGCTGCGAAAATGAGCCTTCAGCTTTTGGTTGCTGGTCTGGCCATGTTTTTCCTGATTCAGCAGCCTGCGTATGACACGCATCTGGTTTTTCCCTTTCTCAAGGGACTGCGGCCAGACCTTGGCTGGTTCTACCTGCCTTTTGCCGTGCTGGTGATTGTTGGCGCGTCAAATGCCGTGAATCTGACAGACGGGCTGGACGGGCTGGCTATTGGCCCGAGCATTGTTGCCGGGGCCTGTTTTGCAATCTTTGTGTACGTCACGGGTCATGCCCAGATCGCGAATTATCTGAATATTCCTCACCTTCAGGGCATGGGTGAAGTCACAGTTTTCTGTGGCGCACTGGTTGGCGCAGGGCTTGGTTTCCTGTGGTTCAACGCGTACCCGGCGCAGGTTTTTATGGGCGATGTTGGTTCCCTGTCCATCGGGGCCACGCTTGGTTTTATCGCTGTCCTGTGCAAGCACGAGCTGGTGCTGGTGATTGTGGGTGGTCTCTTTGTTGTCGAGACGCTTTCGGTCATCTTGCAGGTTGGGTATTTCAAGTTCTCCGGAGGCAAGCGCATTTTCCGTATGGCTCCGCTGCACCACCATTTTGAACTCAAAGGTATCCCGGAATCGAAAATTATCATCCGGTTCTGGATTCTCTCACTCCTTCTGGCGCTGATGGCTCTTTCGACGTTGAAGTTGAGATAAGGCAAGGACATGCGAAAGGAATTGATTGGAAGCGAGAAAGGTTCTCGCGCGGTTGTTGTTGGCGCTGGAAAGTCTGGTCGGGATGCAGCGCGACTGCTCCATGAGCTTGGAGCCGACGTGAACCTGCTGGAGCTGATGCCCAAAAACGTCAGCGTGGAGTTGCAGGACGAGTGCAAAGACAAGGGCATTGCCCTTCTGACCGGGCCGCACAAGCCTGAATATTTTGCAGGAGCCAGTCGCATTGTCCTGTCTCCTGGAATTCCGGTCGGCAAAATCCGCGAATGCCTGCCGGAAGGCTGCACCGCGGAGCTGATTTCCGAGCTTGAGCTTGCCGGGCGCTATGCCACAGGAAAGGTGCTGGCGATTACGGGCACCAATGGCAAGACCACCACGACCTCTCTGTGCGCACATATTTTGCGCGAAGCCGGATTCCGGGTTTTTGAGGGAGGCAACATTGGCACACCGCTGTCGTCCTATGTGCTTGGTGACGACGAGGCCGATGTTCTGGTGCTGGAAGTTTCCAGTTTTCAGGCGCAGAACTGCACCAGCTTTGCACCGGAAGTCGGGGTTTTTCTGAATCTGTCCGTGGACCATCAGGACTACCACAGGGACATGCAGGAATACCTTGATGCCAAGCTGAATCTCTTTGCGCACATGAGCGAAGACAGCTTTGTGATTCTTCCGGAAGAGATGCGCAGCCAGCTTGCGGAACAGCCGTTTACAAAGGCGCACCGCATATATTTTGAATCCACGGACCGTTTTGAGTCCGAGCTGCTCCCGGGTGAGCACAACCAGTGCAACATGGAAGCAGCATTTCAGGCGCTGAGCCGCTTTGGCGTGAGTGAACGCGAAATGCGGAATGCTTTGGAAACATATGTGCCGCATCCGCACCGGCTGGAGCGGGTCGGCGAAAAGCAGGGCATCCTGTTTGTAAATGATTCCAAGGCAACAACCCTTGCCTCGGTCAAGGCCGCTCTGGAAGCTTTTGACCGCCCGATTCTGCTTTTGGCAGGAGGCAAGTACAAGGGTGGCGATCTGGAATCTCTGGCCCCGCTCATTAAGCGCAAGGTTCGGGCCTTGGGGCTTTTTGGAGCTAGCCGGGAGCGCTTTGAGAGTGCATGGGAAGGCCTTGCCACCATGCATTGGGAGCCAGAACTGGGCGGAGCTGTGCGCTGGCTTATGACGCAGGCGCAGGAAGGAGATGTGATGCTTCTTTCGCCGGGAACGGCAAGCTTTGACCTCTATGACAACTATGGACAGCGCGGAGAGCATTTCCGCACACTCTTTCAGGAGCTTTAGGCAATGAACACTGAGTCTGCCGCAACAGCATCAGCACAGGCACCACGAAGTACGGTGCGCCGGGTTTTTGCAGAACAGCGCTTTGATTACACGCTGCTGTTTACTGCACTGCTCCTGCTGTGCATCGGCATGATTATGGTCATGAGCGCTTCGGGCGTGATGGCCGGGCGGCAGCTTGGTGATCCTTATGTGTTTTTCCGGCGTCAGGCCCTGTTTATGATGGCGGGCCTGACAGCCATGCTTCTGTGTTTCTTTATTTCCAGAAAGCTGGTCTACAAGCTGACCTACGTGTGGCTTTTGGGCGCAATGCTCTTTTTGGGGCTGACGCTGACGCCGTTTGGCGTGGTGGCTGGTGGTGCCCGCCGATGGATTCATGTCGGGCCAATTTCCCTGCAGCCGCTGGAATTTGCCAAACTCGCACTGGTGTTTTACCTCGCATATTTCTTTAGCCACAAGCAGGACAAGGTAAAGACGTTTAGCGTGGGCTTTATGCCGCCTGTCGTCATGACCGGGATTTTGTGCGGACTGCTTTTGCTTCAGCCAGATTTTGGCGGCGCAGTCTTTCTGTGTGGAATTCTTTTTATAATGAGCCTTGTGGGAGGGACGAGCCTCGTGTACCTCGGTACATCCGCCGTGCTTGGAGCCGGATGTGGCTGGGCGCTTATTTTGAGCGAGCCGTACCGACTCAAACGCCTGACCGCATTTATGCATCCATTTGAACATGCTCAGGAATCCGGCTATCAGGTCGTGCAGTCCCTGTACGCTTTTGGCGCAGGGCAGTGGACCGGAGCGGGGCTTGGAGCGGGCAAGCAGAAGCTGCTCTTTTTGCCTGAGGCGCATAATGACTTCATTATGGCTGTCCTTGGCGAGGAGCTTGGTTTTCTTGGTGTTTCGCTTTTCTTCCTCGTGATGGGCACCTTCCTGTGGCGAGGCTTTTCTGTCGCACTGGCTCAGACAGATGCCCATGACCGTTTTGCAGCGCTGGGACTGGTGAGCATTATTGCCCTTGGCGCTGTGCTGAATCTGGCTGTTGTGCTGGGCGTTGCCCCTCCAAAGGGTGTGCCGATGCCGTTCATCAGTTATGGCGGCTCCAACCTTCTTGTGACCTGCATTTGTGTCGGGATGTTGCTGAACATCTCGCGAAAGAGGGAAAAATAGCGTGCAGCGACTTGTGATTACAACCGGGGGAACCGGTGGACATATTTTTCCGGCACTGGCCGTGGCCGAAGAAGTACAGCGCAGGAATCCTGACGCAGAAGTACTGTTTATCGGTGGCCAGTACGGACGCGAAGCCGAGTTTGCTGCTCAGGCTGGAGTGAAGTTTTTGGGGCTTCCAGTGCGAGGCGTGCTGGGGCGTGGACTCAAGGGTATTGCGGCCCTGTTCTCCATGCTGCGGGCACTTGGCATTGCCTGGAAGGAACTGGGGCGCTTTCGGCCAGAGGCTGTTGTTGGCTTTGGTGGCTATGCAGGTTTTGCCCCGGTTATGGCAGCTCGTCTGCGCGGCATCCCCTGCGCCGTCCATGAGCAGAATAGCGTCGCGGGTGCATCGAACACCTTGCTGTCCAAATTCTGTAAACGGGTCTTTTTAAGTTTTCCTGACTCCTGCGGGAGCTTTGCAAAGGAAAAGTGCATTTTTACTGGCAATCCGGTTCGCGGCAGCATTCGTGAACTCTCGGAGAGTACTGTAGAGGCGCCTTCCCGCCGAGTGCTGATTGTTGGCGGAAGCCTTGGTGCACATGCGCTGAACACCGCAGTGGCAGAGGAATTGCCCCGACTGAAAGATGCGGGATATTCCCTCTGGCACCAGACAGGAAAAGCAGATTTTGATGCCATGCACACGGCCTATGCCGATGCTGGCTGTACTGGAGAAGATTTTCGCGTTGCGCCGTTTATTCAGGATATGAAGGCCGCATATGCCTGGGCAGACCTTGTGCTGTGCCGGGCTGGAGCAACAACTGTTGCGGAGCTGGCCGTTGCTGGTCGCCCCTCAATCCTGATTCCGTTTCCCTTTGCAACGCATGACCATCAGACCGTGAATGCCAGTCACCTGGAACGCCTTGGGGCGGCCGTGCTGCTTCCACAGTCTGAACTCTCGACACGGAGCCTCTTTGACGAGCTGGAAAAGCTTTTTGCGAATCCAGAGACCATCACTGAGATGGGGCAGGCAGCCAAGGGCTTTGGCGCACCAAACGCCGCCGCGCTGCTGGTTGATGCCATTGAGGCAATGACACAAGCATAACGGGGAATACCCTGCAAACGATAGACGACATCCATGAAAAATAAAATTCGTAAAATCCACATGGTCGGCATTGGCGGAACGGGCATGAATGGCATTGCAGAAGTGCTTTTGAGCCTTGGCTACGAGGTTTCAGGTTCTGACCTGAGTTCCAGCCCGGTGACCGAACGTCTTCAGTCCCTTGGCGCGACTGTTTTTCAGGGTCACGCCGCAGGGCACGTTGGCGATGCTGATGTGCTGGTGAAGTCCACTGCTGTTCGGGAAGACAATCCCGAAGTGATGGAAGCCCGCGAGCACCGTATTCCGGTTATTCCCCGTGCAGAGATGCTGGCCGAGCTGATGCGTCTGCGACAGGGCATTGCTGTTGCCGGAACGCATGGCAAGACCACTACGACCTCGCTTCTGGCAACGATTTTTACTGAGGCAAAGCTTGACCCTACCGTGATTATCGGTGGTCGTCTGAATGCCTTTGGTACCAACGCCCTTCTGGGCAAGGGCGAGTTCCTGATTGCCGAAGCAGACGAGTCTGACGGTTCTTTCCTCTGCCTTTCGCCGATTATGACCGTTGTGACCAACGTGGACCTCGATCATCTGGACTTTTACGATGACATGGATCAAATCCGCGAAACATTTATAAATTTCATGAACCGGGTGCCATTTTATGGCCGCAATGTTGTGTGCGGAGACAACCCGGTCGTTCGCAGCATCCTGCCTGAGGTCAAGCGCCCAGTCATGACCTACGGTCTGAGCGAGGGCAACAGGCTTCGCGGCAAGATCAAGCGCTGCGAGGACGAGAGCTGCTTTGACGTGTTCTATCGGGATGAATACTGGGGCGAAGTGATTTTGCGCCAGCCCGGACTGCACAATGTGCTGAATGCCCTTGCCGCTATTGGTGTTTCCATTGAGGCTGGTGTGCCTCAGGACGCTATTCTGCGCGGACTGGCAACATTCGGTGGCGTTGGCCGTCGCTTTGAGCGAAAGGGTGAGCGTGATGGTGTTTTGGTTGTCGACGACTACGGTCACCATCCGACCGAGATCAAGGCAACGCTGGCAACTGCACGACAGTGCTATCCTGACCGCCGTCTTGTCGTGGCATTCCAGCCGCATCGCTACACGCGAACCAAGGCACTTTTTCAGGAATTTTGCTCGGCGCTGGGACAGGTTGATTCCCTGCTGCTGACAGAAATTTATCCGGCAAGTGAAAAGCCTATTCCGGGCGTGACTGGCGAATGCCTTGCACAGGGCATTCGGAACACGTCTCAGGCTGATGTGAAGTTTTATGACAGCATTCCTTCGCTGACTGAGGCACTTCCTCAGGTTCTGCATTCTGGTGATGTGCTGCTGACGCTTGGCGCTGGCAACATCTGGCAGGCTGGCACGAGCTGGCTCGGAAGCGAAGGCTAGGACGATTCGGAGAGACCAGTGGGACTGAAAATACATTCTGCACCGAGTCTCAGGGAGCGGACAACCCTGCATCTGGGTGGAACGGCACTTGCCGAGATCTGCCTGAATGACGTGCGGGAGCTGGACGCTCTCCCCGCAGAGCTGGACCGTCTTGGTGGAACGCCTCTCATGCTGGGGAAGGGGTCCAACATACTGGCGGCAGACGGCGAGCTGCCCTATGCGCTGGTACGGGTTCCTTCTCCGGGCAAGCCCGAAGTCGTTGCTGAACGCGGCGACAAGGTGACTGTCCGCGCCGAGGCAGGAATGGGGCTTCCCGCATTCCTGAGCTGGTGCGCAGGCAAGGGGCTGAGTGGCGCCGAGGGCCTGATGGGGGTCCCCGGAAAGCTTGGTGGCGCTGTGGCCATGAATGCTGGTTCCTATGGTGTCTGCATGGCCGATCTGATGCGCAGGGTGCTTGTGTTTTCTCCTTGCTGCGGCTTGCGCTGGGTTTCGCGGGATGACGTCCTGACGGGCTACAGATTTTTTGCTCCGCGGACCTTTGACCACTGGTTTCTTGTTCTTGCTGCAGAGCTGGACATGGAACGGGGCACGAGCGAGCTGATTCGGGAGCGGATGGCAGAGCATCGGGACACCAAGCGCAGAACTCAGCCTGTTGAGGCATGGAGCGCAGGGTGCACCTTCCGGAACCCGGAAGGCATTTCTGCCGGGAAGCTGCTGGACGATGCAGGTTTTCGTGGGAAAAAATGCGGCGGCATGGAATTTTCCACAAAACATGCGAATTTTTTGGTAAACACAGGGGCCGGAACCAGCGACCAGGCTTTGGAACTCATTGCTGAGGCACAGCAGACTGTGCAGCGCCTGTATGGCATTGAGCTGGAGCTGGAAGTCAAGGTTCTTTCATGACCGGACGGCGAAGCGTACGACGCAGCCGATACCGCTCAAATTCCGCACGAAAAAGTCGCAGCGTGCGGATACGACCGGGCAAAGCTCTGGTCTGGCTCTTTTTCGCAGTCCTTGGTACGGCTTTCGTGGTGACGGCGAGTGTGGCTTTTCTTGTCGGATTCCGATGGCTTACCACGAGTGAGACTCTCGCACTCAAAAGCATAGAAGTGCAGGGGATCTCCCACCTCAGTTCGCGAGAGGTGGCGCGGATTGCCGGGGTGCAGCTTGGGGACAATGTGTTGAACCTCAAGATTGCAGATATGGAAGAACGGCTGAGTCAAAACCCGTGGACAGATGTTGTCCGGGTCCGGCGGATTCCACCCGGAGATTTGCGCATCAGCATTCAGGAACGGGTTCCGTATTACTGGATACTGAAAAAAAACGAACTTTTTTATGCTGACGTCTTTGGCAAGACCATTGATCGGGTGACTGCACAACGGATTCTTCCGCTTCCTCTTCTTGAATATGACCGGGGCGGCAAGGATCTGGTTCCCGAACTGCCAGAACTTTTGAGTCAGCTTTGGCTGGGACAAACCCAGCTGCGGCCCGGAGATGCAGCCCTTGTACAGGTCTCCCGGCGTTTTATTCAGCTCACTTTTGAGCGGCCTGCGCTGAGACTTGTTCTGGAGCGCAGGGACTGGAAACAGAATATGCACAAACTGAGGCTTGTCTGGGCCGATCTTGTCCGACGGGGCGAGAGCACACAGGTCAAGGGTATCCGCATTGTCGGTGGAAAAGTGTTTGTACGTGCCTAGGACAAGGCTTCGCATCCTGCGGGAATATACGGAAGGAGAACGGCATGGCCAGGTCTGAACTCATTGTCGGTCTTGATATTGGAACTACAAAAATTTGTGCCGTGGTCGGCGAGCTGACCCCGGAAGGCGTGGATGTTGTCGGTATCGGCTCCAGCCCGTCTACGGGCCTGCGAAAAGGCGTTGTGGTCAACATTGAGCAGACTGTCCAGTCCATCAAAAAGGCGCTGGAAGAAGCTGAACTCATGGCTGGCTGTGACATTCGCTCAGTCTACGCAGGCATTGCAGGAAGTCACATCAAGGGCTTTAACAGCCACGGTGTGATTGCTGTAAAGGGCGGTGAAGTTTCCCAAAGAGATGTGGAACGGGTGATTGACGCTGCAAAGGCAGTCGCAATTCCACTTGATCGTGAAGTCATACATATTTTGCCACAGCAGTACATCGTTGATGACCAGCGCGGGATTCATGACCCGCTTGGCATGGCCGGTGTGCGGCTTGAGGTCAAGGTGCACATTGTGACTGGCGCGGTGACGTCTGCCCAGAACATTGTCCGTTCCTGCCACAGGTCCGGGCTGGATGTCGCCGACATCGTGCTGGAGGCTCTTGCATCGTCCAAGGCGGTGCTGACTCCAGAAGAACGCGAGATTGGCGTTGCTTTGGTCGACCTTGGTGGAGGAACGACAGACCTCGCTATTTTTTCGGAAGATTCTATTCGACATACCTCTGTATTGGCCCTTGGGGGCGCAAACCTGACCAATGACATTGCGTTTGGTTTGCGGACACCGATGGCCGCCGCAGAGCAGATCAAGGTGAGCTATGGCTGTGCCATGGCCGACCTCGTGACTGGTGACCAGTTCATCGAAGTCCCAAGCGTGGGCGACCGGGCACCCCGGCGCTTGTCGCGGAAGACTTTGGCTGATATTTGCGAACCACGCGTTGAAGAGATATTAGCTCTTGTAGATCAGGAACTTACGCGTTCTGGATTCAAATCTAAGCTCGGAGCAGGCGTTGTCCTTACCGGTGGAACAGCGCTCATTGAGGGAATGCAGGAGCTTGGAGAGCAGATTTTCAACATGCCAACTCGTGTGGGCTATCCGCGCGAAATTGGCGGCCTGCATGATGTGGTGAATAGCCCCATGTATGCCACAGCTGCTGGCCTGCTCATGTTTGGAGCAGAAAAGGAAGGCGTTGAACAAAGCTTTAGAATTCGGGACGACGGAATGTTCAACCGCATTTTGGGGAAAATGCGGAAGTGGTTCATCGACGTGAAGTAAGGGGAAATGAATTTTGGTAAGGGGAAAACTTCACATCCCGTAAGGGAGGAAGGAGGATACGCATGGATTATTTGGAACTTGAGAATGAAAATGCGGCAAAAATAAAAGTCGTCGGCGCCGGTGGTGGTGGCGGAAACGCGATCAACAACATGATCAATTCCGCGCTCAAGGGCGTGACCTTTATTGCTGCAAATACTGATGTTCAGGCCCTGAACAAGTCCAGCGCTGAATTCAAGATTCAGCTGGGCGAGAAACTGACAAAGGGTCTTGGCGCGGGTGCAGATCCGGAAGTTGGCCGCGAGGCTGCTCTGGAAAGCATTGACATAATCCGCGAGAGACTCAATGGTGCGGACATGGTTTTCGTCACTGCGGGCATGGGCGGTGGCACCGGTACTGGTGCTGCTCCTGTCATTGCCGAAGTGGCAAAAGAAATGGGCGCCCTGACTGTTGGTGTCATTACCAAACCTTTTTACTTTGAAGGCAAGCGTCGACTTGAGAGCGCAGAACGCGGCATCAAGAACCTTGCTGACAATGTTGACAGCCTGATTACCATCCCGAATGACAGGCTGCTCTCTTTGGCATCCAAGAAGGCAACCTTTTTGGATATGCTGAAAAAGGCTGATGAAGTCCTGTATTACGCTGTAAAGAGTATCTCTGATCTCATTATGGTGCCCGGACTCATTAACCTTGACTTCGCAGACGTGAAAGCTGTCATGAGTGAGTCGGGTCTCGCCATGATGGGTACGGGTATTGCCCGTGGTGAATCTCGCGCCCGCGAAGCCGCCATGAAAGCCATTACCAGTCCTCTGCTTGAGGATGTGAATATTGAAGGCGCACGTGGCGTGCTGATGAACGTGACCTGTGGTCCTGATTTGGCCATTGATGAAGTCGCGGAAGCAGCAAGCATTATTTCTGAAGCAGCGGATGAAGATGCCAACATCTACTTCGGTACGGTTTTCGAACAGGAAGCCTCCGACGAGATGCGCATTACGGTTATTGCAACGGGTATTGAAAATACTCCGCAGCAGCAGCCTCAGCCCGCAAGCGAGAATGATCCCCTCGCACTTCTCAACAAACTTCAGGGTGGTTCGGCAAAATCACTTCGGAACAAGGGCGGCGCGTCTGCAAAAAAGACCACAGCCGCAGCTCCCGAAGCACCTCGTCCTGTGACTGTGACCAAACCTGCGACAACGGCTGTTCCCCCAATGTCCAGCCCGAGCCGTGAGGAGCGTTTGCAGCGCGGACGTGAGTTTGCTCAGAATGACCCGGATCTTCGGACTCCAGCCTATCTTCGCCGAGGCACCCGCAACCGCGGTGGCGCCGGACATAATCCTCAGATTAGCCGCACAGGTCAGGAGGATTTCGTCTTTGACGAAGATGACTTCGAAACGCCTGCATTTTTGCGGGCACAGGCTGACTAGCCCGAATGACGCGTATCTTCCCCGGGGACTGGAGTGGCGTATGCTCCAGCCCCCTTTCCCCAACTGTGTCGTATAACCTTTGACCGTCCAAGATCGGACGAATGGTGACAACATGGAAAACCGACCGAATACTAGCAGGAAAGCACGTTTCCGCATTGTGGGTGGCCGGCGTATCCTCGTTGCTGCCGTACTCGTGGGAGCACTTTGTACGATCGCGACCGTTTTGGTCACGAAAGGGCAGCAGGCTGTCCCTGAACAGCTGAGTGTTTCCGAGGCACAGACTGAGACTGCGCCAGAAGTGCAGACTCCTGTGGTTCCAGAAACGCCGGAACCTGTTCTGGCGACCAGCGCAGGACGCATTGAACGCGGCCAGTCTGTTTCTACACTTCTTTCTTCTCTTCTTTCTCCGCTAGAAATTCATACTCTTGCCCAGACTTCCAAAGACGTTTTTTCCCTGAATGGAATGCGAGCTGGCCGGCCATACTGCATTGTGACTGCCGACGGCGATTTCCAGTGCTTTGAGTACGAGATTGACAACGATGAGAAACTCGTCATTACCAAAGGCGACGATGGTTTTGACGCCAAACGGGAAGCTATTCCCTATGACATCCGCACCGCAGTGGTGAACGGAGAGGTGGAATCCTCTTTGTACAACGCTGTGACGGCAAGTGGTGAAAAGGCAGCGTTGGCTGTTCGGCTCGCCAATATTTTTGCCTGGGATGTGGATTTTATTCGTGACATCCGCAAGGGTGACAGCTTCAAGGTGCTTGTAGAAAAGCGCTACAGGGAAGGAAATTTTGTGGGCTATGGTCGCATCACTGCTGCTGAATTTGTGAATCAGGGCGACCACTTCCGAGGCTTCCTTTTTGCTGACAAGAACGGACGCGAGACTTTTTATGATGCAAAAGGCCATTCCCTGCGAAAGGCTTTTCTGAAAGCTCCGCTTGATTTTGTCCGCATCTCCTCCAATTTTTCCAGAAGCCGCATGCACCCCATATTGAAAATCCGTCGTCCGCACCTCGGCATTGACTATGCCGCGCCTATTGGGACGCCCATCAGGGCTGTTGGTGATGGCGTGATTATCAAGCGGGCATGGGGCAAGGGTGCTGGCCGTTACGTCAAAATTCGGCACAACAGCACCTACATGACCACCTACATGCACATGAGCCGCTTCCGAAAGGGCGTGAACGTGGGCACTCGGGTGAAGCAGGGGCAGGTTATCGGCTATGTTGGCTCCACGGGATATTCCACTGGACCACATCTTGATTTCCGCATGCAGAAAAACGGCACGTATATTAATCCGCGCCGTCTGAAATCTCCCTCTGCTGCTCCAGTTGCAAAAGACCGCATGCAGGCGTTTCGCGAGGCTATCGCACCGCTTGTTGCGCAGCTTGACGGGGTCGAACCCATGCAGGCTGCTGTGCACAACGAAGAGCAGGCTATCCTGAACTAGTTGGGATTGAGTAGAAAAAAGAGACGGGCCGTTTCCTTGTGGAGACGGCCCGTTTTTTCGATGGGGGCAATGGTTGCCTTTCCCCGCAATCCGTATATAACCGCCGCATGAGCGAGACACAGTTCTATCCGCCAGAATCTGGCATCTATTATGGCCTTGACCGTCCTGCCGCTGAAGAGTGGGGTGGACGGCTTCCCGTTGCCCTTGTTTTTCCCGGACCTTCACGCCTTGGGCTTTCTACCCTTGGCTGGCAGGTGGTGTGGAAGCTTCTTCAGGATGAGCCGGGCATTATTGTTGAACGGTTTTTCTGGGAAGGTGGCGACGAAGAGCCGCGTGCCTATGATTCTGGGCGTCCGCTTTCAGATTTCCCGGTCATCTCCTTTAGCCTGAACTTTGAAGAAGAGTATCGGGCGATGGTGCAGATGCTGGACCGGGCGAACATCCCTGTGCGTTCTGCCGATCGTGGCGACTGGCCGATTATTATTGCCGGTGGTCCGCTGTCCTTCATGAACCCTGCGCCTGTTGCTCCTGCCGTTGACCTGTTTTGGGTTGGCGAGGCCGAAGCTGGTTTCCCCAAGATTATTTCTGACTGTGTCGACTATGTCTTTGGTGGCAAGAGTCGCGCAGACTACCTTGCCGATCACGTGGGCATGGATGGCGCCTACATTCCTGGCTTGTCCAAGGACCCTGTTCGTCGTGTTTTGGCTGGCTCCGAGCGTGAACTTCCTGAGCCGGGCCACTCCTGTTTTGTGACGCAGGAATCAGAATTTCGTGACATGTTTCTGCTCGAAGTCAATCGCGGCTGCCCCTATGGCTGTCGTTTTTGTGCGGCAGGTTATGTCTATCGTCCGCCCCGTCATGCACAGGTTGATGTGCTTAAGCGGGCTGTCGAGCGTGTGAACCCCGGCAAGGTTGGCCTTGTGGGAACTGCGCTCACGGACTGGCCGGACCTGATGCCATTCCTGCACTGGTTACAGGATCGTGGCACCAAGTTCTCTTTGGCCTCTCTTCGCTATGATGGCTTGACTGACGACATGCTGACCTTTCTTCGGCGGACGGGTACCCGTAGTGTGACCCTCGCCCTCGAAGGAGCAAGCCATCGTATTCGCAAGGCGATCAACAAGAATCTCAAGGAAGATGTTTTTCTTGATGCTGTTTCGCGCATCAGCAAGCTTCAGTTTAATCATCTCAAGCTGTATCTGATTGCAGGGTGGCCGGATGAAACAGAGGCGGATTATGACGAGCTGGGCGAATTCCTCAAGGAAATTCGAGCGGCAATTGATGCCGGAAAGGGCAAGAAAAAGACCGGAGTCGGGCACGTCACCATTGGCGTGAGCAGTCTGGTCCCCAAGCCGTGGACACCTTTCCAGTGGGCACCGATGGCAACCGAAGAGCATCTGAACAAGGTGATGAAGAAGCTCAAGAGTGTTGTGAAGCCTATCAAGGGATTTCAGGTGCGTGTGGACAAGCCTGCTCCTGCTCGTTTACAGGGCCTTTTGGCTCGTGGTGACGAGAAGGTTTTTGATCTCATTGAGATGTCAGCCTGTCAGGGACTGAGCTGGAAAAAGGCGCTCCGGGCCTGGGATGGCGATATGTCCGCCTATCTCGATCGAGAGCGTGGCGCTGACGAAGCCTTCCCCTGGGAGTGCATCGAAACAGGCGTGAACCGGTCCTTCCTCCGGCGGGAGTGGGAGCGCTACAAAGCAGTACAGGCGTCGCCTCTCTGCGGGAAAGCTCCCTGCAAAAAGTGCAACGCCTGTGGAATGGGGTCCTGGCTGTATGATAGGCCAGAAAAAGACTAGATAAAGAATGAAACAGCGGAAGCGTTTGGCTAGCAGTTTGTGCAGCCTGAACAGCTTCCGTTTTTTTTGCCCGGGCATGCCGCAGCAGCAACTGCTCTCCGCTTCATGGCCTTGTTCATGTTGTCATGGAACTTGGCATCAGGCTTTCTGTCCAAAGGACTCGCAGCCTCAATGTGCAGCGCTCCCGTCGACATCAGTTTATGGCTCTGGCCGCCACACTCAGGGCAGGTCGGAGTCGCATCACTATTCAAGGACGCCAGCTCTTCAAACTGGTGTCCGCATTTCTCGCATTCAAATTCGTAAAGAGGCATCTTTCTCTCCTTGTCGTGAATAAATTTCATACTGAACCATGCCACCAAGTCAAGCATCGCGCCTTTGGAGCATGCCTAGGCCAGCGAGGCTGGATGGGGGGTGGGAGAAATTGGGGGCCAGCCCCCAAACCCCCGCGCAAGGGAATGATTCCCCTACGTATCCTCATCGAGTTTAAAAGCCGTTCAAGCTTTGCTTGGACGGTTTTTAAACTTGTTGGGGCTAGCGTCGAGAGCCTCTTTCTCTTGCCCGTGCGTTGCCACCATTTTCTTTTTGAACGCGAGCGTTCAAAAAGAAAATAAGTGCGGTCTGGAAAAGGCAAAAGAACACGCAATCGGGAAACGCCACTAGCTGAAAAAGAAAGGGCTGATGGAGAGGAGAGCTTTGCTCTCATCCCATTCAGCCCCTTTATTTTTTCAGCGAAAGCGGGATTCCCAAGGGCCTCGTCCTTGGGCGGGGTCAAGGGGCAGCGCCCCTTGCAGGGCTTGGGGCAGCGCCCCAATAAAACTGCGCCCCTTGCAGAGCACGAGACGGAGTCTCGTACATAATCCCTAGCTTCTCAAAAATGCCTGATAGGCGCGCATGGTTGCATAGACGTCAGCCTTGGACGCGATCTCAAAGGGTGAGTGCATGGCGAGGATCGCGGGGCCGAAGTCAATGATG
Source organism: Desulfobaculum bizertense DSM 18034 (assembly GCF_900167065.1). Classification (NCBI taxonomy): domain Bacteria; kingdom Pseudomonadati; phylum Thermodesulfobacteriota; class Desulfovibrionia; order Desulfovibrionales; family Desulfovibrionaceae; genus Desulfobaculum; species Desulfobaculum bizertense. The sequence continues at coordinate 171,329 of NZ_FUYA01000003.1, read as the reverse complement.
TCCATGCCGTAGACGGCGAGATACTTGGCGACGGTGCCGCCACCGCCGAGGTCGACCTTGCCCAGCTCTGCCATCTGCCACGGGATGTTGCTGTCGTTCATAACCTTGCGAATCCAGCCGACAAACTCAGCGTGGGCGTCGTTGGCGGAATACTTGCCGCGATGGCCGGTGAACTTGCAGAACACGGGACCGTGACCGACGAGAGCGGCGTTACGCTTCTCGTGAACTTCCTGATAGTCGGGATCGAGACCACCGTGAACGTCGGCAGAAACGGCTTTGGTGTTGAGGAGAACCTTGCGAAGCGGGGTCTTGGGTTCCCATGCATCGAGAAGGTCCTGCATGCAGTACTCAAAGAACATGCTCTTAGCGCCGGTGGAGCCATCGGAGCCGATTTCTTCCTTGTCCCAGAAGAGTACGATCTGCGTGTGCTCGGGCTGTTCTTCACCCATGAGGGCTTCGTAGCCGGTGAAGACACAAATACGGTCGTCCTGTCCGTAGGAGCCAATCAGGGAGCCGTCGAGACCGACAGTGCGTGCGGGACCAGCGGGAACGACCTGAATTTCTGCGCTGTAAAAATCTTCTTCAACAATGCCGTATTTCTTGTTCAGCAGAACGAGGATCTGCTTCTTGATGAGTTCCTTGTCGTCGTCGCCGTCTTTTTCTGCGGGGGCGTGGCCCAGCACAATGTTCATTTTTTCGGCGTCAAAAGCCTTGGCGAGCTTCTTTTCGACCTGCTCATAGGCGAGGTGCGGCAGAAGGTCGAGCACGGTGAACACCGGATCAGAAGCATCTTCGCCGATGTTGATTTTGACGACTTCGCCGTCCTGCTTGACGATCACGCCGTGCAGGGCCAGCGGGCGGGCAAACCACTGATACTTGCGAATGCCACCGTAGTAATGGGTCTTGGCAAGGCCAATGTTGCATTCTTCGTAGACAGGGTGCTGCTTGAAGTCGAGGCGGGGAGCGTCGCAGTGAGCGCCGAGCAGGCGAACGCCTTCGGACAGGGGCTTTTTACCACGGCGGGCAAGGAACATGCTCTTGCCGCGCATGATTTTGACAACCTTGTCGCTGGAATCGTCATCAAGCTTAAAGCCAGCTTCGAGGGCTTTTTCGACCATGTAGTCGACAGTCTCGCGCTCAGTCTTGCAGGTGCTCAAAAAGTCAATATAGCGCTCAGCAAGGGCGTCCATTTCTTTCCGGTCCTCTGCATAAACGTCCCAGCAGCTGCGGGTTTCAGAGGTCAGCTTGTCAGTGCTCATCGTTTCTCCTTTCCTGTCTGTAGAATATGAAAAAGGCTGCGACAGGGCAGCCCTGCTTTTTCCTGTAAGTATATTAAGAACTCAAAGGCATGGCGTCCAGAGCCTCACCCAAAACCTCTGCAAGAAGTTCAAATTCGTCATCGCGCAGGGTGCGTGGGTCAATGCAGAATTTGTTGTCTTCTATGCGCCCCACGAGCGGGGGCGTGGTGTTGAGGAGAGCCGTCCGCAGGGCGTCAACATGCTGGCCTTGTGGCGTTGCAATGCGCACAAGCGTGGTCGGCAGATTGCGCTCTGGGAAAGAACCGCCACCAACACGGGACTGGCCCGGTGCAGTGCTGACGCTGAGCTGTGGGTAACGCTCTGCCACAAGCGAGGACAGCACGTCTGCTCGCTGTTCAAGTTCTTCTGCTGTGGCAGAAATCATGCGCAGGGTGGGAACCTTGGCTTTGACGCTGTTTTCGTCAAGATAGAGCCGAAGGGTTGCTTCGAGAGCGGCCAGCGTCATTTTGTCGATGCGCATGGCCCTGTTCAGCGGGTTGTGCTTGATGCGTTCAATGTATTCGCGACGACCAACAATGATGCCAGCCTGAGGGCCGCCAAGGACCTTGTCGCCAGAGAAAGAGACAACATCGACACCAGCGGCCACGGTTTCCTGCACAGTGGGTTCGTCCAGTTCGCCTCCATAAAAATGGGAAAGACTGCCACTGCCGAGGTCTTCAAAAACTGGAATATTGTGCCTGCGTCCAATCTGTACCAGTTCCTCGGCGTGAACTTCTTTGGTGAAGCCAATAATCCGGAAATTGGAACAGTGGACCCGCAGGAGTGCTCCTGTGTTTTCTGTGATTGCCTGCTCATAATCCTGAGGATGCGTGCGGTTGGTTGCGCCGACCTCGACAAGCCGGGCACCGCTTTTTTCCATCACGTCAGGGATGCGGAAAGACCCACCGATTTCCACAAGCTGCCCACGGGAGACAATGACTTCTCGGCCTTGTGCAAGGGTTCCGAGGACGATCATGACCGCCGCGGCGTTGTTGTTGACGACGAGTGCGGCCTCTGCTCCTGTCAGCTTGCACAGGAGCTGTTCGACATGGCTGTAGCGGGAGCCGCGTTCGCCTGTTTCGAGATCAAATTCGAGATTGGAGTAGTTCGCACAGGCATCGGCAACCGCAGACATGGCTTCGGGTGCCAGAATTGAGCGGCCGAGGTTGGTGTGGATAACAACGCCTGTTCCGTTGAGTACCCGGCGGAAATGTGGGCGGGACTGGGCACGCACAAAGGCGATGAGTCCCGGAAGCAGGGCTTTGAGCTGGAGTTCGTCCTCGGACTGAATGGCTCCAGAGCGGATGTCCTGACGCAGGCTGTCCAGGAAACTGGTGACCAGCTCACGCAGCATGGGGCGAGGAAGTTCTGCAAGGCTTGAATGCCCAGAGAGGGCGTCCAGCACGGAATCCATTGACGGCAGGTGTCGAAAAAGATTGGACATGAGCTTACCTGTCTGTGATGTGGAACTCAGGGCTTCCATCATTCAGGGCCTGAGGCCGGAGTTTGAAAAATTCTGACAAAAGATAGAGCGAGCCGCAAATAAGGATCGGGCCGCGTATGCCTTTGGTGAGTTCCAGAGCGTCTTTCATACTGGCAACGGCCTGTCCACCCATTGCCGCGGCTGTTTCGGAGGCACTTCTGGCGCGCTCGTTGTCTGGAAGTTCCGGGATAATGAGTGGTCCATCTGTAAATGATGCAACAGCAGGAGCGATTCCGGCAAGGTCTTTATCCTTGAGGCAGGCAAAGATGACGGCTTTGGGCGCAATCTGTGTTTGTTCAAGGGTGCGGGCCAGAGCGTTTAGGGCTTGTGGATTGTGTGCTCCATCCAGAATGTATTCTGGTTCACCGGAGATGTGCTGAAAGCGTCCGGGAACACGGGCCGTTGCGAGAGCTGCTGCGCAGGCGTCTGGGTTTACTGCGTATTTGTGCTTTTCGCAGTACGAGAGCCACACAGCGAGGGCCAGATGGGAGTTTTGCTGCTGATGCGGTCCCTGCATGGTTGGAAAAAGCTGTGAGAGCTTGGGACCAGTAACGTGCACGGGTGTAGCTGTGCCTGTAGCGGGGTCAAAGTCGAGGAGTTCCGAGGCAAGGGAGAATGGTGCTCCGGTGGTTTTGGCGTGCTTGCGCAGAACCGTTTCAGCTTCTTCACACTGTGAGGTGCTGATGACGGGGATTTCGGGACGCATGGCTCCTGCCTTGTCCGTGGCAATGGCCTGAATGCTGTCTCCGAGGATAGCCGTGTGGTCGAGACCGATAGACGTGTACACGGTCATGTCCGTTCGGATGGCGTTTGCCGCATCATATTTTCCGCCAAGGCCTGCTTCCATGATGGCGAGATCAACGCCCGCCCGGGCGTAGGCAAGAATGGCGAGTACGGTTAGGAACTCAAAATAGGTGAGGCCGTCTTTTGAGGCTGCATCCATGACGTCATTTCCGAGGCGAACCCAGTCGTCTTCTGCGATCTGGGCGCCATCAATGAGGATGCGCTCGCGTGGGGAAAGAAAATGTGGGGAAGAATAGAGACCAACGTGAAAACCGTGGGCTTTTGCCTGCTCGGCAATGTTGCGGGATGTCGAGCCTTTGCCGTTGGTGCCAACGACGTGGATAACGCCGTATGACGGGGATCGCAGCTTGAGCTGGTCAAGGGCGTATTCGACACGGGAAAGGCCAAAGTCCATGTGGAAGAGGCCGAGGGAATCAAGATGCTGAAGCAGATCCTGAAAGCAGGAAAAATGGGACACAGGGAAAATCCTTATAGACAATAAAGTCGCCTGCATGAAAGAATATCACGTCAGACGAGCAGAAGTTTTGCCATAGAAAAAACGCCACCAAACGTTGGCGGATAGTACGCTCTCGAAGAAATGCCCGCAACCGTTTCTCTTTTTGCACCAAGGGCCTTGACCAATCGGTAAAAAAAAGAATATAAGCAACGTCCCAACGCGCCAGTAGCTCAGTTGGATAGAGCAACGGCCTTCTAAGCCGTCGGCCGGGGGTTCGAATCCTCCCTGGCGCACCATATGATTTCAAAGACTTACGTTTCAAAAACGTGAGTCTTTTTTTTTGCCCGGGTAAGCCTCGGGTAAGGTGGAGACTGGAGTGCCAAGCCCCTTTGGGCTCTTTTGATGTAATGATGTGTAATTGGGGTTATTGTTAAAAATGTATTCAGAGCAAAGCACTCAAGCTCGTGGCTGAGTTTAATTTATGTCGCACTTAGAGATGTATATAAGAACCATGTGTTGAAGTATGTGGAAAATACGCTTGAACAAGGAAATAACTTTGAGTATTTGTGGATGTCTTCGCATAGGGGTGACGCAATTCTGGTGGGATATGAAAGGATTACCTGTTTAACAGAGCATTGAGGTCATGCGGCAATATCTCCACGAGTTATGCAAGGAACACCTCTATTTTGTGTTCTAGGAAGATTCGCAAATAGACTCAATATGAATGAAATGGAGATAATAATGGTTACTACGTTATGCCAAGCGTACCTCTCGGCACTGAATGAAGGAGATCTGGATAAGGTTTTGTCTCTCTTTACGGAGGAGGCGACGGTTGATTCTCCTTTGTATGGGGAAATGCCAGCACGCAAGTTTTATGCAGAACTCTTTGAAGATACGAACAGGTCTGTGACAACACTGATGAATGTTTTTGTGTCCTCAGAAGACAAACCTCGTGCCGCCTTGCATTTTCATTACCTTTGGACACTAAGTAATGGTACGGATGTTGAGTTTGAGTGCGTTGACGTCTTTACGCTGACTGATGACAAAAAGCGGTTTACTTCGTTGAAAATTATTTATGATACATATCCTCTTCGCCGTGAGCACTCCGAGTGCAGGCAGGGCGAAGAATAAGCTTCGTGACAACGCATTGAGTAGAGCCTTGTGCACTCAATGCATGGAAGAAAATTTAGTGAGAACCTCTGCTCACAGAAACGCCCCGGCAGGGAATCTGTCGGGGCGTTGTGTTTTTCTAAACTAGGCAGAGGCAAGTGGGACATGTATTTCGGTACGAAGATCTTCTGGAGCGGTGGTTCCGGGGTCGTTGAGGTAAACCTCAAAACTGGGTTCACTTGCTATTCTGTACCCGTGCTGGGGGAGCCACTGTCCACAGAGCTGAGAGTATGTTTCTGAGACCGTGTCGTATGGACCGCAGTGGATCGCCTGCGCGTAGCTTCCACCTTCAAGCGTTTTGATCGTAACAACATCATTCCCCTGAACTGGCTGCGTTATTTCAAGGCAGGCATCATACATGATCTTGTCTGCTGGGGTAATGTCTGGATCACTGTAACAGACTCCAATTCTTTGCATATCAGGTTTAAGAAGTCCCAGTGGTCCTGCCCAGCTACAGAGCTTCTCCCAAGCCTTTCCGCATTCCCTGTAGTGTCCAACATGTCTGACACATGCCACGTTCATGGCAGGACGCTCTACGAGAGCGACCTCCAGCGAAATATTTTTCCAGTACGTCATGCGTTGCTCCCGTTTTTTCCAGCTGTTGTTTTTCCGGTACGAAGACGGCGTCTGACCAAACTGTTTGCGGAATGCTCTGGTGAATGCAGCATGTGATTCAAATCCACCTTCAAGTGCTATTCGTAAAAGTGGATCATTTGTTAGGCAGAGCTTGGATGCGGCGTGTTCAAGGCGAACCCTCCTCAGGTAGGATTTGACAGTTTCGCCGACCATGCCTGTGAATATGCGATGAAAGTGATATTTGGAGAAATTGGCCTCTTGCGCCAGATCATCCAGTGAAATGTGCCGTTCACTGTTTCGCTGGATATATTCACAGACTTTATCCATGCGCTGGGCATAATCCTGCTTGGTCTTGGTGCTGTTCATCTTCATGGAGGGAACTCTAGCACTTTTCGCTGTGCTCTTTTTTGATATTTTTTGCGATGTTTAACTGGCTGAGTGAGGGGCAGGTGTTTTGCTTTTTGCCGAAAGGGTGATGTACACGCCGCTCAGGATGATGACGAGGGAGATGAGGTAGTGCAGGTGTACGGTTTCATCGAGGAAGAGAAGCGAAAGCAGCAGGGAGAAAACAGGGATAAGATTCAGGTAGAGGGCTGTTTTTGCGGGACCGATGCGCTTGATCGAAAATTGCTGGATGACCAGCGCAAAGACAGAGGCAAAGATGCCCATATAAAAAAGGCTGTACCATGCTGCGGAAGGAAGTCCCTGAAAGCGGGAGAGCGGACCTTGCGCGACGAACGGCAACAGGACAACGACACTGAAAAAGAAGAGGTAGAACGCGACCACAAGTGGATTCATTCTGTTCAGAACGCTTTTGAGCATATTGAAGTAAATTGAGAGCAAAAGCACCCCGGAGAGCATGAAGAGATCACCACTATTGAACGAAATATTCAGGATATTGTGGATGCTCCCGCCGCTGATGATGATTCCGACTCCGCAGAAAGACATGAGCATACCTGTGAGGCTTCGCAGGTTCATTCGTTCGCCAAAAAAGAGCACAGAAAGAATAAGCGTGATGATGGGGACAGTTGCCGAGAGAAGAGAGTTGTTCAGGGCTGTGCTTGAGGCAATAGCCTTAAAAAGAAGCCAGTGGTAGATCGTGATTCCTACGAGCGAAAGGGCAAAAAGTCGCAGGTAGAGTTCCTTGGGCAGAGCAATGGAAAGAGACTTGATGCGGATGAGCACAAAGACGCAGACAGCGGCGATGAAAAATCGCAAAAAGATCAGGTCCAGAGTTGAGAAGCTGGCCACAGAGAATGTGCCGAAAACAAAGGTTCCGGCAAGAAACAGGCATGCAACAAGCATGATGTGGTCTTCAAAAAAAGAAAATATTTTTGACATGCGGTATGTGCTCTTGAAGGAAAAAGAAGTGAATGCGGGCAACACCGCAGATGCCGTGTGGCTCGCGTGTTGGCAGAGACAGGAAAAGGAGTCTGCAAACTGAACGGGTGTGCACAGAAAGTCAAGGCGCTAACCGCTGGTCTGGATTCCTGAAGAGCGCCATGAGCTCCGGTTTTCCCCGGAGGCTCGGTCTGGTTGACAAGCTGCACTGCTCCGGCTAGCGTGCTCAAACTTCGGGGATGAAGTCCCCCGTGTAACTGCTCGATGAGCTGATGACTTCTGCTGTGAATATCATGGCGGAGGTGCGTCTCGTATGCTGACCACATTGTCTATGTGGTCTTTTTTTTGCCCTTCCTCCAGAACTCCATTTCTTTCGTTTTTGATACTTCATGAAACAGAGCGAGCCTTGCCCGCCCCGTGTCTTTGACGCTGTGCTTTTGACGCATATTCGTTCTGTTTTGCTATGGCCCTGATTCTTCTCTTTTTACAAAACAAGGATACGTATGTCACTTCGCTGGGATATCCGCGAGCACGCGTCTCTGGGGTATTTTGTGCTTCGCTGGCTCTGCATCACCGCACCGCTTGGGGCGCTTGTTGGCTCCTCCGTTGCGTTCTTTCTGTGGCTTTTACATCAGGCGACACTCACCCGCTGGCAGCACCCGGAGTTGCTTTACTTTTTACCATTAGCGGGCGTTGTTATCGCCTATGCGCATCATCGCTGGGGCAAAAATGTTGCTGCTGGCAACAACCTGATTATGGAGCAAATCCATGAGCCTGGTGGCGGGGTGCCAAAGCGCATGCTGCCTTTCGTCCTGTTCTCAACTGTGCTGACACACCTTTTTGGTGGCTCGGCAGGCCGGGAAGGAACCGCTGTTCAGATGGGCGGGTCCATTGCTCAGGCTCTCGGCTGTTTTTTGCGGCTTGGGAAAAACGATACCAAAATTCTGCTGACCTGCGGCATTGCTGCTGGCTTTGGTGCGGTCTTTGGGACGCCCCTTACGGGCGCTATTTTTGCTCTGGAAGTTCTCTCCCTTGGCTCCATGCGCTATGACTCCCTGATTCCCTGCTTTATGGCGAGCATCTTCGGGAATCTGGTGTGTGCGGCATGGGGAATTCACCACACCCAGTATTCCATCACTGCGGCAAGTTTGCATATGGGCGGTGTGGTGGCGCACATCACGCCCGTTATTGCACTCAAGGTTGTTTGTGCCGCTGTGCTCTTTGGGCTGGTGGGCTTTGTGTTTGCCGAGCTGATGCACACGTTGAGCGGGCTGTTTAAGCGAGTTGTCCCAGCGTACTGGCTGCGGCCCGTTGTGGGTGCCGGGCTTGTGCTTGGCATCAGCTGGGCGCTTGGAACGCAGGACTATCTGGGGCTTGGCGTAACAACGGCGAGTGGGGCAGGTTCATCCATTGTGAACGCCTTCCATGGCACAGGAGTCAGTTCGTGGAGCTGGTTCTGGAAGCTCCTTTTAACCGCAATTACCCTGAGCTGTGGCTTTAAGGGTGGGGAAGTCACTCCCCTGTTTTTTGTTGGTGCAGCGCTTGGCTCGGCTTTGGCGGGGCTGCTTGGTCTGCCTGTCGATCTTATGGCTGGTCTTGGGTTTATTGGTGTGTTTGCCGGAGCAACCAATACACCTTTGGCCTGCACGCTGATGGGCGTCGAGGTGTTTGGTGGGCAGTACCTGCCGTATTTCGCGATGACCTGCTTTTTTGCATATCTCTTTAGCGGGCATTCTGGAATTTATCTTTCGCAGCGGGTGGACGCCCCAAAATGTGCAGGGCTTTCCGGGCGGGACAGTTCGCTGCGAGACGTTCGTCAAGGCAAGGATTCTTTGTTTATGAAACTGTTGAAGCGGGGGGAGTAATGTCACACCTTCATGATATATCGCAGCACGAAATCGGTCGTTTGCGCATTTATATGACACGCGGGGATTCTGTTCCTGCTGCTGGCTGGAAAAAGTTTTTTGGAACCCCACTCTTTCGGCATCTTGTGAATCTTGCCCAAAAAGACGGTATTCTCCACGCGACAACGCACAGCACGCCGTATGGTTTTGCGCAGGGCAAAAATGTTTCGGAACAGCACCCTGAGTATTCCAAAAAATGCGCCGTGCTTTATGTCGAGCTGACCGCTGAGCGGCAGCAGCTCGAGGAGTTTGTGAAGGCGCATGGCGAACTCTTGCAGGATAAGGAAATGACCTACAAGCATATGGAGCGCTGGAAGCTTGCTTCTGCAAGTCAGTCACTTCGGCAGATTTCTGTCCCCGCCGAGCTGTAGTGTTGTGCTAAAAAATACGCCCGTGTTCCAGGAGAGCACGGGCTTTTTGTGCCATGAAAAAAGGCCCCGGCTTTGAGGGAAAGCCGGGGCCTTGAGCTGTGAAGCTCTTGCGCTATGCGAGAAGCTGTTGCTGGAGTAATCGAGGCTGATTACAGCTCCTGTGATTTTGAAACTTCAATGGAATAGGCTTCGATCTCTTTGCCATCCATGTGACCAAAGGTCTTCTGGATGTAGCCGAGAGTCCGGTATGCCAGTACTGCAAAGAGCGGCATCATCGGGACAATAATCAAAACCGGGAAGGATTTGAGAATGTTCAGCTTGGCCCGGATGAGCAGGAAGACAATCGGAACAACTGCCAGCAGCAGGCACCAGAACAGGCGGAACATGGGAGACACGTTTGCGTCCTTGTCCAGCTTTTTGGTGGCGATGCCAGCCAGTGAGAAGCTTGTGCCATCAAGGGTCGTTACGGTGAACAGGACCATTGTAATGAGGTACACAAAGGTCATGACCATCGGGAACGGTGTGCTGCCAAAGACTTCGGCAACAAGCTGCGTCGGCAGGCCGGAGTTGATGAGTCCAACTGCGTCAACCACACCAGTGTTCTGGAGGTTCATGGTAAAGGTACCAAGCACACCAAAGGTGATGCTGGTGCCAAGCGTGCCAGCGGAAACCAGCACCAGAACCAGGTCGCGAAGTTTGTGGCCCTTGGCAATTTTGGTGATGAACACGCCAATGCCCGGAGAGTAGGAAATCCAGTTCGCGAGGAAGAAGATTGTCCAGTACTGGGGGAACAGGGTGGTACCAAAGGGATCGGTGTTTGTGCTCATGCGGAGGTATTCCGTGAGCATGATGCCGATAGCGTTGGTGGTGTTGTTCAGAATCAGGGCTGAGGGACCAATGACAAAGGTCAGGCCAACAAAAGCTGCACAGATGTAAATCGTTGCATTGGACAGGCGGGCCATGCCTTTCTCAACGCCGATGTAGGAGCTGAGAGAGAAGACAATAGACAGGGCGACAATGATGCCAATGCCCATCAGGAGGCTGTCCGGAATGCCGGTCAGGCTACTGATGTTTGAGGAAATCATCGGGATAGCAAGGCCAAGGGTCAGGGCTGTTGCTGCAAGGGTGGTGATGATGAACAGCAGGTCAATGAGCTTCTGTGCCCAGACCGGCAGGATGCCATCAAACATGATGTTCACAACACCACTCAGGCTCAGTTTGCGTTCGCCTCGGATGTAGAAGGCGATGCAGAACGGAACGGCAACGATCAGGTAAACAAACCAGCCCGCAGCACCCCAGTGGAACATGTTGTAGGCCGAGGCGTATTCCATGGCCATGGGCTTGTCCACAATGCCAAACTGGGGGTCCATGAAGTAGTAGGTGGATTCAATGAATCCCCAGTACATGGTACTTGCACCAAGCCCGGCAGACAGGGCCATAGCAAAGAGCTGGAACTTGTTAAACTTGGGCTTGTCGCCGCCGAGCCGGATGTTTCCGTATTTGGACAGGGCAAGGAAAAGCAGCAGGCCAGTTGCAAAAAGAGTGTACCAAAGGAATCCGGGGCCGAGATTCTTGACGGTGAAGTCAAGCATGGCGCCCATAGTAGCTTTTGTTCCTTCGGGGTACAGCACAGCGACAATACCCAGCAGAATAACAGCAGAGAAGCTGCCAAGCGTCAGTTTAAGGTCGACATCGAGTCCGTTGATTTTCATGGGGCTCTCTCAGTTACTCAAAGGTGTACGTGGCAAAGGATGCTTCTTTGACGGCATCCCAGTCCATGACAACGCCCAGACCATCTCCCTCGGGCACAGTGACAAAGCCTTCCTTGTCGGTGCGGATGGGAGTTTTGCAGGCAATTTCAAAGTCTTCGTAGGGGTAGAACTGTTCGAAGTACTTGCAGTTGTGGTGGGCGAGAGCAACGTGGAGGTTGGCAGCCTGAGTGATGGTGTAGCCCATGCTCTGGATTTCGAGGGTCTTGGAGTGGCCTTCGGCAATGGCAAAGCACTTGTTCAGCGGGGTGATGCCGCCGCAGACAGAGGCGTCCTGGCGGATGTCGGACCAGAATTCATTGCCGAGCGCGTAGGTCACTTCCTGGAGTGTCAGCAGGCAGTTGCCGTGAGGGGTGATTTCGAGGTCCGTGTCGCGAACAAGACGCTGGTATGTCTTGTAATCGTAGTCAGACACGGGAGCTTCAAGCCATTCCCAGTTGTAGCTGTCGAGCAGCTTTGCCATGCGGATGGCTTCGGCCGGAGTGTAGAAGGTGGCCGTGTCGAGCATGAACTTGACCGGGGAATTCTGGTAGCGCTCCTGAACAGCGTGAACGAGCTTCAGGTCTTTTTCGAATACGCAGTAGCAGTGCAGTTTGATGGCGGTAAAGCCGTGCTCAATGGCGTCGTCGATGTAGGGAAAATATTCTTCCACGGTGTCAAACATCGGGGTGGAAGCGTAGGACAGCATCTTTTCGCGAGCACCGCCCAGCAGCATGTACAGAGGCATGCCAGCTTTTTTACCCTTGATGTCCCATGCAGCAATGTCGATGGGGGACTTTGCAGGCAGACCACCCCATGTGCAGCGGGCCATCAGCCAGGAATACAGCTCCTCGGTCATGAGGGGATTTTTGCCAATCAGGCCGGGAACAACTGTTCTGAGCGATTCGATCATGCAGCGATCGAAATCGTTCTCGGTGTAGCTCATGGATGCACCAACACCCTCAGTTCCGTCCTCGGTGATGAGGCGGACGATGTTGTTGGTGTACAGCAGTGGCTCCTGATTATCTGCCCAAGGGATGGGGGCAGCGTTGGGGTCAGCCATTGCATAGAGTTCTACTCTGCTGATTTTGCAATCCTTCATTTTAACCTCTCCTTTTGATTCTGACAGCTCTTGTCGTTTCGGCCCCGAAACAACTAGAGAGCACTTCCGTTGTCGATCATGCGGGCGCGCAGCTCATCGGTATCCACATCACGATAGCTGAGACCCTGTTTCAGCATGAGGGCTGTAGCCACTGCTGCGGCGTGTCCATACTCAAAACACTGGGCGGTAACCCGGGCAGAGGCGAGTGCTTCGTGCTCTGCGCAAAGGCTGCGACCAGCCACAATCAGGTTATCGGTTTCTTTGGGAACCAGCGTTGCGTATGGAACTTCGTAGTAGTCGTCGATAAGCCAGTGAAGCTTGGAGACTTCTCCTGCATGCAGTTCGATCGGCCAGGAAGAGCGTGCAATGCCGTCTTTGGCTTTTGCACACTGTGCAACATGATCGTTTGTCAGGCGGCTTTCCCCAGAGATAGTTCTGGTTTGGCGCACACCGACTTCCGGTGACATATCAATAAGCTGGGACTGCTCAAATCCCGGCACATTGTCTTTAAAAAAGCGGTGGTATTCGCGGGCAGCGCGACGGCCTGAGATTTCTCCCCAGGTCCTGTCTTTTGGGTCAATGACGTTCAGCATTTCGCCGTTCTGGCCAGCAAGCTGGGTGCAGTTCATCAGAAAAACGGAATGCTGTGGAGTTGGGAAGACCCATACGCGGTCGCGAGGGGTTGTGTAACTGCCGTCCTTGAAGGCGGCCTGGAGCTTTTGGGTAAGGTCATCGGGGCAGATCGTGTCTGAACCGAAATACCCATAAAAGCCCTCTTCATCAACATCGCAGAGCCGGAACATCATTGTTGGGTTCTGGATGGCGCCATTGTCGCCATAGGTGTAGGGCAGGCCAGCCTGTGCGGCCAGAGCTGCATCACCTGTTGCGTCAATGAATGCCTTGGCCTTGACCAGTGTGTGACCAGCAGAAGACTCAAGGCGAATGGCGGAGTAGTGGCCCTGTTCTTTGACGACGCCCGTCACCAGCGTGTGGTAGAGGCAGGAGACGCCTGCTTCTTCGAGCATGTCGTCTGCGGCTTCGCGCCAGATGAGCGGATCAAAGGTGACCACGTGGGTGTTTCCGTAAACCTGAGGTTCGGTCAGCCCGTGTTTTTTGCTGAGTCGGGTTCTGAATTCCTCTGCAAAACCAAAGACGATCTGCTTGGGGGTTGCGTTGTGGATGTCGTTCTGGGTCAGGTAGAGGCCACAGATTGTTCCACTCAGTCCTGCGACAGCAGCGCCACCGCAAAAACCGTTCTTTTCAACAAGCAGGGTGTCCAGTCCCTGACGAGCGCAGACTGTTGCGGCTGCCACACCAGCAGGGCCTGCTCCACAGACGACGACGTCTGCTTCGCGCAGGACGGTGCCTTCCTCGCATATCAGTGCACGTTCATTCCAGCCTTGCATTTCGGACTCCATAAATTGGTATACTAAGATTGATACCGTGTTTACTTGGTTAAACGCATTTTTATGTGCGTTTTTATGTTCTGTTTTGTTGGCTTGTATATCAACGCCAGTGTTGGGGCAAGGGCTTTTCTGAAAAAAATTGGTTGCAGCTTTGAAAAAGTGGTTCAAAATCGTCATAAAGCCACCGCCAGTGCAGGGAAATATATCAGGCGAATTTTTTTTGAAGAAAAATGTAGGGAGTGTGGTTTGAGTCTTTTTTTCGGTGAAGCTGGTGGAGGAAGCCGCTTAATAGATCAGGAATATATTCTTTGATATGGGCTAAAAAGGGGCTGTCCTGAAATTTATTCAGGAATTTTGCAGAACTGGGATATTAAGAATCGTAAATGAACAAGGAATCACCTCGCTCTGCCTTTCTGATATCTTAGATATAGTTGAGCAATTAACTAGAAATTAAGGAATTTTTCCAGAAACTGGCGCTGGGCGTGAGAATGCGAGAACATCTTTTACTTTTGGGAGGAGAATTGATATATCAGAGAGGCCTTCCACAAGTACAACCTTGTGTGAACCCTAACCCGTCTCTCTTGAGGCCACAAAAAAGCATGAGTAAAACACAAGCCGAAATTGCACGACTTGAAATCGAACGGAAGCTCGTTTTTGGTGAGCTTGATATTTCAACCCTCTATTCCGAGAAGAAGCTCGGTACGCTTCTCGGCCTTGGGCGCACCCCCGTGCGTGAGGCCCTGCAGAAGCTTGAGCATGACAATCAGCTCGCTATTCATCCACGAAAAGGGATTGAGTTTTTAGACATCACCCCAGAGCAGCAGGTACAGATGCTTGAAGTTCGCAAGCAGATTGAACCCGTTTGTCTGAAATTCGCCATCCTGCGCGGTACCGTCCATCAGAAAGCTGAGATGCTCAAGCTTGGCGACAAGATCGTCGAAAGCACCGAGCTGCAGGATGAGGAGGGCTTGCTGCACTGTTTGCAGGATATTCACGCTCTCGTGAATGACGCGACAGGCAATCCCTATTTTCACAACACGATGGGGCAGGTACAGAGTCTTTCCCGACGTTTTTGGTTTGCGAACAAGGAGCACGCCGACAACATGAAAGGAAGTCTCATTCACCGCAACATCATGCAGGCTGTTGCCTATGGCAATGAATCTGAGGCACTCCGGAATTCCGGGCTTCTTATGGAGCATCTCACCGAAGGAGCCTTCCGAAAACTCCTGCGTGACGATCAGGACAATGCCTAGGCATTTACTCGCTGTCTTGCCATGATTCGCCCCGCGCTGTAGAGTTCCGCCATACTTTTGATACTCGACCTTTTCGGAGGATATTATGAACGATTGCTTGGCTTTTCTCGAACAGTGGACCACGGACCCCAACGGTGTGAAACCTACTTTTCTCCATTTTAAGGAGCTGCTCGAAAAATGCAGCGGCACCTGTCTCTCTTTTAAGTCTCGCCCCGGTATTAGCTACTCCCTCCGTTGCGCTTGCCCAGAAAGTGATCGCGACCTTTTCGTGATGGTTGACGTCGTTGACGACGACCCCGAAGATCGTTGGCTCTCTGTCTGTTTCTTTGACGATCAGGTCTCTGACCCCGATGACCTCGGCGACTGGGCTCCAGAAGGACTCGCAGGCAAGGACGCCCGCTGTTTCAACATCGAAGGCGTCGATCAGGACATGATCGCCTACACCGAAGCTCGCATTCAGGAAGCATTTACTGCCGCTAAAGCATAGTGAGTTTTGTATTTGGGACCTGCCCCAGCGCGCTAGCGCTGGATGGGTGGGGAGAGGAAAATTGGGGGCCTGCCCCAGTGCGTTAGCGCTGGATGGGTGGGTGGGGAAGATTGGGGGCCTGCCCCCAAACCCCCGCGTAAGGGAATGATTCCCTTACGTATCCTCATCGAGTTTAAAAGCCGTTCAAGCTTCGCTTGGACGGCTTTTAAACTTGGGTGAGAAGGCGTAAAGAGCCTCTTTCTCTTTCCCGTGCGTTGCCACCATTTTCTTTTTGAACGCTTGCGTTCAAAAAGAAAATAAGTGCGGCAGAAGAACACGCGTTAGGGAAACGCCACTAGGCCAAAATTAAAGGGCCGGATGTAGGGGAAAGCCAACGACTTTCACACATCCTGCCCTTTAATTTTGGGCGATAGCGGGATTCCCAAGGGCCTCGTCCTTGGGGGGGGTCAGGGGGCAGCGCCCTTTGCAGAGGTGCGGGGACAGAGTCCCCGCCCACCCACGCGCCTCTTGCAGAGCGCGAGACGGAGTCTCGTAACCCAAAGAGTGCTTTGTAACTACTCACTCGCCGGATAAAAAAGGTGTAAAAGCTTTAAAACTGGGGGATTCCGTCCTATAGTCGCAGGTTCTAGGGAAGGTTGTGCCAATCTTGAACGCGGAGGCGAAGCTATGAGTGGTAAGGACCTGATATTCTTGACGCGGAGTGAGTTGCTTGATGCGATACGGATAGATTTTGAACAGTATATGCCTCAGCTGCATCTGTATACAGAGCTGTATACGGGGGTGACGGGTGGTGCGGCGCGAATAGATCCTGATCCAGAGGATTTTGGAATATGGGTGGTGCCTGAGGGAGGTCTGGAGACCTTTGTACCTGCGGATGAAGCGGGCGAGCTGGTGTACGCGGCGATAGTCGAGGCAGAGCTGAGCGCGGAAGAGCTGCGTGGAGTTGCGGAGAAGGTTTTCTGGGGGAATGTTGAACTCGGGGATGGGCCAGATGGAGAGGGGGAAGGGTACTGGATAGAGACGGGAATGGAGAAATTTGTGTGCAGGGAGTGCGGAATCTGCTGCTTTACGCTGGACCATCACTGCTCGTGTACGGATGCGGATATTGAGCGCTGGCGAGAGCACGGCAGAGAAGATATTCTTGCCTGGGTTGGCGACGTGGAGCAGGACGGGGAGCTGCTGAAAAGGCGGCTGTGGGTGAATCCCAAAACGGGGCTACCTGCTGAGACATGCCCATGGATAGAGGAGCGGGCAGATGGTGGGTTCTCGTGTGGCATTCACTACATCAAACCCGACGTGTGCCGGGAATACCCGGGGAGCATAAAACATGCGGCGCTGACGGGCTGCGTGTCGTATCGAGAGCTGGAAAGGGAATACCGCAAAAAGGATCTCGTGTACGCAACGGAAAAAGATGAAGGGGTGAATGCGGACGAGAGCGGGGGCGAGGAAAAGCTGAAATAGAGAGAAAGTTTCTGCTGGCGTGCCCTTGAGCCTGGGGGCGTTTTCACATAGAGAAATGAGCTTTGGCGACACATCGAATACGTGGGGCACAGCCCCGTGGAGGACTCTGAATATGCCGGTGATTATGGGCACTGCGGGCCATATTGACCACGGAAAGACAACACTCGTTAAGGCACTGACAGGAATCGACTGCGACCGGCTTGCAGAGGAGAAGAAGCGCGGCATTACTATTGAACTTGGTTTTGCATACGTGGACCTCCCGGACGGGCAGCGGGTGAGCATTGTTGATGTCCCGGGGCACGAGCGCTTTGTGAAAAACATGGTGGCGGGTGCGAGTGGCATTGACTTTGTTGTGCTGGTGATTGCGGCTGATGAAGGCGTGATGCCCCAGACTCGAGAGCACCTTGAAATTTGTACACTTCTTGGCATCGAAAAAGGCATGGTTGTGCTGACCAAGGCCGATAGCGTTGACGAGGAGTGGATGGAACTTGTGCGCGAAGATGTCTCGGAGTTCCTTGCCGGGAGCTTCCTTGAAGACGCTCCTGTTCTTGCTGTGTCGTCACATACAGGGCAGGGACTGGATGAACTGCGCGCCGAGCTGCAAAAGCTGGTGAACGGCCTGAAAGGTCAGTCTCGCTCAGACCTGATGCGCCTGCCTGTGGACCGGGTATTTTCCATTAAGGGGCACGGCACTGTTGTGACGGGAACCCTGCTTTCTGGTTCAGTTTCTGTGGGTGATGATGTTGAGCTGTTCCCTTCGGGGCAGATGAGCAAAGTCCGAAGCGTGCAGTCGCATGAGGAAAGTGTGGAAAAGGGGCTTGCTGGACGCCGAACCGCGATTAACCTTGCCGGGCTTGAAGTTGCTGATGTGCAGCGGGGTGAAGTGCTGGGACGGCCGGAAAGCCTGTTCCCGAGCCTTGTCTGGGATGTTGAGCTGAAATATTTGCCTTCGGCAGGGCGCGAGCTGAAACACCGCAAGGAGTTGCATTTCCACCACGGTACCCGCGACGTGCTGGCTCGGGTGAGCTTCCCTGACCGCGACAAAGTGCTTCCCGGCGAAACTGTGCTGTGTCAGGTGCGCTTTCAGGAGCCAATGGTCGGCGTGTATGGCGATAGAGTCGTGCTGCGTTCGTTCTCTCCGCTGCGAACCATCGCGGGCGGCAGAATCATCAACCCCTTTGGCCGAAAGATGAAGCGCTTTCGGGATGAGAGCACAGCTCAGCTCCAGCAGCTTGCTGACGGGACGTCGGAAGATGTTATTCGTACCCAGCTTGAGCTGTCGCGTGCAGAGGGACTGAGCTTTGCCCAGCTTTTGACGGCGTGTGGACTGGAGAAAAAGGCTCTGGAAAAAGTGCTGTCGAAGCTTATGAGTCGTTCGGAAATATTTCTCTATGACAAGGAATCCCGAAGCTATATTTCTGGCCGGGAAGTGGAGCGCCTGTGTGACGCAGCAGAAGCTGCTGTCCGGGCCTATCATGAGGCCGAGCCAATGAAGCAGGGTATTGTACGCGGTGAGCTGGCCTCTGGCTGGGGGCGTCGCCTTGCGCCAAAGCTTTTTCATTTTCTTTCTGAGCGCCTGCTTCGGCAGAAGCGCCTTGTTGCTGAGGCTGAGCTTTTGCGCTTGCCGCAGCACAAAGTTTCGCTTGCGTCCGATCAGGAAAAGCTGAAGCAGCTTTTGGTTGAAGCATATGCGTCCAAGGGAGAGACTCCGCCGAACCTCAAGGATGTTTTGGAGCCTTTGGATTTGACGTTCCGGGAGGCTGCGCCTGTGTTCAAGCTGTTGCTTGATGCTGGCGAACTCGTGAAGGTTAAGGAAGAGATGTATTACCATGCGCCAGCCTTGGCCGGAATTGTGGACAAAGTTCGGGCGTTTATCACGGAGCATGGCGCGATGTCTGCTGCGGATTTTAAGACGCTGTCAGGGCTTTCGCGAAAGTTTGCGATCCCTGTGCTGGAGTACATGGACCGGGAGCGCATCACTATGCGCGTCGGTGACGATCGGATGCTTCGCGCTCAGCGATAGATTTGGGACAGGCCCCGCCATGTGGTGGGGCTTTTTTTATGTTCCGGTCCCCTCGGAAAAGAAGATATATCTCTGTGAGTTCCTGAGAGGCAGGTGTCCCTGATCGAGGTAGCGATTGACGCTTTCGCTGATGGCAAGGGAAATCTCTTTGGCAAGGGCTGCTCGGGATGTGCCTTTTCGTTTCAGATTGACCACGTCGCCACTTTTCATGGTTAGTGCGATGGAGTATGCCGGACGGTCGCCTGGAGCTTCTCCAGGGCCGTGCTGGGGGATTTGGGTGTCTCCAACAGAAACGTTGGCTTTTTTGATGTGGAGTTTGTTTGCTTCCAGCGCCTTGCGGATGATTCGGGTGTCATTTTTCCTGAGTGCAAAGCTGGTGCCGCGGTTTGGGTAGGTGACTTCAAGTGGAACGCTGTAGTGGGTGCGTCCAGAAAAAAAGCTCAGGCCATCGCAGTACTGAAGGGTTATTGGGATGGCAAAAGACAGCGCCAGACCCAGTAACAGAATAAAGATACGCAAGTGATTTCTCCATCGTCAGCGTCGTGAACGACACAGGCAATATTATAAAATTTCGATACCTTATGTCTAGATGCCGTGATGTGCAAGCTTTCGACAGAAAGAGCACCAAAATGTCACAGGGAATTAAGGGAAAAAAGCCGGGGCACGATAAAAGCGCTGTAGCGGTGACACGCTTTCGTCGGTACGAGGAATACTGCTGCTTTTTTGCTGTGTTTCGGATATACTGGCTTCCCCAGCTTTCTCGCAAGAGAGAAGGAAGAGGGGAACGCCCTGAATGGGATACGGCGTGAGGGGAGTGTTGACAAAAAAGGCCGGGACAAGGAAAGTCCCCGCAGGCCAATTTTAGACACAATGCAAGGACTTGAAGGAGACTGATTTTGCGATTTCTGTTCGCTGACACTTGGGCACAAAAAAAGCTCCATCCGAAGATGGAGCTGATTTCTCAAATGGGGTGGGTGAAGGGACTTGAACCCTCGGCCCCTTGGGCCACAACCAAGTGCTCTGCCAACTGAGCTACACCCACCGTGTGCGGAAAGCTTGTTAGCCAAAATCACCTCTGCTGGTCAAGCCTTTTTTCAAATTTCTTTAAAAAAAAGAGAAGATTTTTCATATGGAGAAACTCATAATCGAGGGCGGACGTCCTCTCGAAGGTCGAATTTGCGTGAGCGGTTCCAAGAATGCAGCCTTGCCAATCCTTATGGCAAGCCTTGCTGTTGATGGTCCCGTGACCTACACAAACGTCCCACGGCTTCGCGATATTCACACTACCCTGAGACTTCTCGAAATTCTTGGCTGCACCGCCTACTTTGATGGCGACAGCGTTAAGGTCGAAACCTGTGACCTCGTTCCCGAAGCTCCCTATGACCTCGTGAAGACCATGCGCGCCTCGGTCTTGTGTCTCGGCCCTCTCCTTGCCCGACTCGGTGAGGCTCGTGTCTCCCTGCCTGGTGGCTGCGCTATCGGCTCCCGTCCTGTCGACCTGCATCTTCGCGGTCTGGAGCAGATGGGCGCAACGTTCGACCTTGAGGCTGGCTACATTCATGGCCGTTGTGAGCGGCTTCATGGTGCGCACATTCAGTTTGATTTCCCGACAGTCGGCGGCACAGAGAATCTTCTCATGGCTGCGG
The DNA here is from genome assembly GCF_900167065.1 of Desulfobaculum bizertense DSM 18034. Classification (NCBI taxonomy): domain Bacteria; kingdom Pseudomonadati; phylum Thermodesulfobacteriota; class Desulfovibrionia; order Desulfovibrionales; family Desulfovibrionaceae; genus Desulfobaculum; species Desulfobaculum bizertense. The sequence continues at coordinate 150,820 of NZ_FUYA01000003.1, read as the reverse complement.
CCCTCGCCGAAGGGGAAACCATTCTTACCAATGCCGCGCGTGAGCCAGAAGTCGTTGACCTCGCCAACTTTCTCATTGCCTGCGGTGCTAAAATTTCCGGCCACGGAACCAGTATTATCACAGTTCAGGGTGTAGAGAAACTCATTGGCTGCGATTATCGCATTATGCCAGACCGAATTGAGGCCGGGACATACATGTGTGCCGCCGCAATGACTGACGGGCAGCTTGAGCTGACAAACTGCACTTTACAGGATCTTGAGGCTGTTGACGCCAAGCTTCGCGAGATGGGTGTCGAAATTCGTGAAGCTGAAAACAGCATTTTTGTCTCTCGTGGTCCCGATTTACATGGTGCCGACGTTGTGACGCTTCCTTATCCCGGCTTCCCCACTGACATGCAGGCTCAGATTATGGCCCTTATGTGTGTCTCTCGCGGATCCGGAATGATTAAGGAAACTATTTTTGAGAACAGGTTCATGCACGTTCAGGAATTACGGCGCATGGGTGCCAACATCACGCTCGATGGGCGCACGGCGGTCGTTCGCGGCATTAAGCAGCTGACCGGCGCCCCCGTCATGGCCTCTGACCTTCGCGCCAGCGCCTCCCTCGTCCTTGCCGGTCTCGCCGCCGCAGGGAAAACAGAGGTCCTTCGCATTTATCACCTCGATCGCGGGTATGAAAAAATAGAAGAAAAACTCTCCGCCGTCGGCGCTCGCATTCGCCGTGTGAAGTATTAATTAGGAAGAGAAAGAGGAAGAGGAAGATTGGGGGCGCTGCCCCCAAACCCCCGCGTAAGGGAATGATTCCCTTACGTATCCTCATCGAGTTTAAAAGCCGTGCAAGCTTCGCTTGGACGGCTTTTAAACTTGGGTGAGAAGGCGTAAAGAGCTTCTTTCTCTTTCCCGTGCGTTGCCACCATTTTCTTTTTGAACGCTTGCGTTCAAAAAGAAAATAAGTGCGGCAGAAAAAGGCAGAAGAACACGCGTTGAGGAAATTCCCCTAGCTCAAAAAATACGGCTGATGGAGAGGAAAGCGAAGCTTTCATCCCATTCAGCCTTATTTTTTGAGCGATAGCGGGATTCCCAAGGGCCTCGTCCTTGGGCGGGGTCAAGGGGCAGCGCCCCTTGCAGAGCACGAGACGGAGTCTCGTACCCCCGCCCACCCGAGCGCCCCTTGCAGGGTTTGGGGCAGCGCCCCAATAAAACCCCCGCCCGCCCTGCGCCTCTTGCAGAGCACGAGACGGAGTCTCGTAGCCTGCCTACCTACCCATCATATTTTTATCCAGCCATGATGAAGTTTACTCCGTGCTGATAGCCGAGATTGGAGAGTCGCTGCGTAATAAGCTCGCGAGCGCCGCGGTTGGAGACGTAAGAGACGACAAAACGCTCACCGGGGGCGGGGAGCTGCTGCGGAGAGATGACGGGGCGCCCGGCAATAATGTTGCCAATTTTTTTAGGGTCGATGTCAATGTAAGATTCAATGCTGATGCCGTGCTCAAGAAGCAGGTCCGCCTGCCTGCGGGTGAAACGTCCTGCGCCGAAAATATTGACAGAGCTGATGCCGCGCTTGTTGAGCCAGCGCGAGAGATAGAGAGCTTTGACGCGAGAAAATGCTGTGGGGGCGTAGCGGTCGTCGTTGCGGGTGAGGCGGGTCGGCGGGTCGTTCCAGACGACGAGCTTCTGGGGGAGCTTAAGCATCTGTACGCCGTGGTCCATCCAGCGAAGCCACATCTCGTAATCCTCAGGAAAGTCACCTTGGCGTGCGGCTCCGTGAAGCTCAATGAGCGCGGCGCGAAACATGACGGCGGGATTGGCAAAGGGGAGGTCAATGAAACGACTGAGCGCGATGTCCTGAGGGGAGAGCACAGAGTTGGTCCAGTCGACATGGTGGGCATAGCCAGCACAAAGCTCGCGATCACCGCCAAACTCAATGCAGGAGGCGACGAGACCTATTTCGGGTCGCTGGTCAAGGGCCTGAGCCTGAAGGGAAAGCCGGTCTGGATGGCAAACGTCGTCGGCGTCCATGCGGGCGATGTAGGGATGCGATGCGCGGGAAATTCCGGTGTTGAAGGCGTGGGCAACGCCTCTGTGTTCGGCGTAGACCGGGATAATGCGCGATTCTGCTGCGGCGAGTTTGGCAATGATATCTGGAGTTTCGTCTGTAGAGCCATCATCGACGAGAATGATTTCAAAATTGGGATGCGTCTGGGCGAGGAGGCTCTGCACGCAGGCGGAAAGAGAGGCCGCGGTGTTGTAGGCGGGGACAACGACGGAAACGGGTGTGAGGGGCTGCTGTGGATTCATGAGGAGGGTATAGCCTGAGGGTGCAAGGCTTGCAAAGAAAAAGCGCCCCACATGGAGCGGGGCGCTGAGTGCTATTTTTGAGCTTCGAGGTCTGCGGCGAGCTGTTCGCGTAGACGACAGATGTTGCAGACTCCGGCGGTGGTTGGGTAGCCGCAGGAGGTGCAGGGAGAGATGGGGTCGCCAAGACGCTCTTCGGCAGCCTCAAAGAGGGGCTTTGCCTGCTTGAGAAAGCGCTCATAGAAGGCGAGCTTGGAGCCGGGGCTGTGATGCTCAAGGGTGTTGAGCAACTCTTTGCGGACCGGAAAGCTGGCGCCAGAGCTGTACGGACAGATTGCCGTATTGTGCTCAATCTTGTTGAAAAAACAGTAGGCGGCTGTTTCGTATTCTGTCAGCCGGTAGAGCGGACGGAACTTTGCAGCGAAGCCGTTTTCTGCGGGCAGGGCGGGACCCTGGTCGCTGAGATAGGCAATGTCCCAACGCATGGTGTTGGAGAGAAGGCGGCCGACTTCGTCATCAAGGTTGTGACCAGTGCACAGCGCGTTGAAGCCTTCGTCGAGGGCGACTTTGTTGAAGAAGTAGCGCTTGACCTTGCCGCAAATGGAACAGATTGGGCGGCGGATGGCTTTTTTAATGTGCGCAATGGAAAGACCCTCATCTGCGACATTGACGATGCGCAGGGGGGCACCCAGATCTTCACAGAACTTTTCGACAACGGCGCGGGCGTGGCAGGATGAATTCTTGATGTTCAGGTCAATGTGCAGACCTGTGACGTCGTAGCCCTGCTGGGTCAGTTCGCGAAAGAGAGCAAGGGAGTCCTTGCCGCCAGAGAGGGCAACGAGGATCTTGTCTGATTTGCTGAACATGCGGAAATGCCGGATGGCTTTTTCGACCTGACGGGAGAAAAAGAGGTTGAAGCATTCCGGGCAAAAACCAGTGTGATGGTTGGGGAGCGCGATTTGGGCAGGCGCTCCGCAGCGGGAACATTTCATGGCACTTATCCTCTGGAGCCGACAAGGCGGACAGTAATGTGATCGCCATCATTAATGGAGCGGTCAAAGGTGAGCATTTCGTCACCGCGAATAATGAGTGCGTCCATTTGCCGCAGCTTCAGACGGTTCATGAGCTGTCGAACCGTGTTCGGCTTTGGAATCTCCCGGGTTTGGCCAGTGGGAATCATATGTACGGTAATCATGGGACCTCTACTATTCATACTAAAAGAATCCAAAAGTGTGTACAGGCGGAAAAAGGGCAGTGCAAGTCTTTTTCGACCAGAAATAATTTTCGCGTTTCTTTTTTAAGGAATTTATGGCTAAATGAAAAAGTATGCAGAGAGTGCATGGAGCCATTGCAGTAAACAGGGTAAACATTTCGTCTGCCATGCGCAAATGATGAAATGCATCCGCGGAGGTGCCATGAATAAGCAGAAGATTTTAGTCGTCGACGACGAAGTACATATTCGTATGCTCTATCAGGAAGAGTTGGAGAGTGACGGCTATGAAGTAGCGACGTCTGACGGCGAAGAAGATATTTTTTCTGTGCTGGACCGCGAAAATCCTGAGCTGGTGATCCTTGATGTAAAGCTTGGGAACAATCGCTCTGGTCTTGATGTATTGCAGCAGATTCGGAGCCGGGAGCAGAACTTACCGGTGATACTTTGCACGGCGTATGATAGCTTCCAGCATGACCTCAAGTCTATTGCTGCGGATTATTACGTGGTAAAGGCCGTCGATCTTGGTGAACTCAAGTCCAAGGTTGCTGCGGCATTAGAGAGCTTTTAGCGCTTTTGAGTGTGTTGGCAAACACGCATGAGGGGCGGTATACAGCTTGCCCAGTATTTCTCTTCATGGTAGACCGCACTCCTCATGTTTGACGTATCTGAAGCCGTAGTACGTATTGCCATCATGGCAGTACCTTTTCTTCTTGCCGTGACCTGCCACGAGCTGGCTCACGGTCTGGCTGCGTACTGGTTTGGAGACCCAACCGCCCGGAATGCGGGGCGTCTGACGCTCAATCCGCTTCCACACATGGACCCGCTGGGGACGATCGTGTTTCTCATCACGTCGCTCACAGGGGGCTTTGTTATTGGCTGGGCAAAGCCAGTTCCCATCAATCCCCGCTATTTCCGCAACATCAAAAAGGGAATCCTTGTGGTGTCTGCGGCAGGGGCACTTATGAACTTCCTGCTTGCCGGACTCATGTTTGCGGGCTTTCAGCTTATGCTGAACAATTTGCCTGCACCGGGGAGTAGCGCGGAGTTTTTCTTTGTGCCTGTGCTGAATATTCTTCGGTATGGCGTGTGGATTAATGTGATCCTTGGCTTTTTTAATCTCCTGCCGATTCCGCCGCTGGATGGCAGCAAGATTTTGGCGGAACTGCTTCCGCCAAAGCTGGCGTTCAAGTACCTGCAACTGGAACGATACGGGTTCATCATTATAGTTGTCTTAATGATGACGGGCGCTTTCCGCCTGATCTTTAGTCCCGTATTCTCTGTTCTCGCACCGTTACTGTATCTGATTTAGGACCTGCCATGTCTGAAAACAAAAAACGCATTTTGTCCGGTATGCGCCCCACAGGCGCTCTTCATCTTGGCCACTACTTTGGCGTTCTCAAAAACTGGATCAAACTCCAGGACGAGTACAGCTGCTACTTCTTTGTCGCAGACTGGCACGCCCTGACCAGTGAGTATGCTGATCCTCGCCGGATCAAAAACTTTGTCCCCGGTTTGGTCAAAGACTGGATTGCTGCGGGCCTTGACCCCAAAAAATGTGTGATCTTCCAGCAGTCTCAGGTCAAGCAGCATGCAGAAATGCACCTGCTGCTGTCCATGATGACGCCGCTTGGCTGGCTGGAACGCTGCCCGACCTACAAAGATCAGAAAGAACAGCTGGCTCAGAAAGACCTGAACACTTACGGCTTCCTTGGCTACCCGGTGCTTATGACCGGCGATATTCTGATGTACCTTTCCGAAAATGTTCCCGTTGGTCAGGACCAGCTTCCGCATCTGGAACTCACTCGTGAAATTGCCCGCCGCTTCAATCACCTGTACGGCGACTTCTTCCCGGAACCGGAAGCTCTGCTGACCGAAGAGTGCAAACTCCCCGGCCTTGATGGTCGCAAGATGTCCAAGAGCTATGGCAACTCCATTGCCCTGAGCGAAGATATGGACTCTGTGAAGAAAAAGGTCATGAGCATGCTGACAGACAAGAATCGCCTGCGCAAAAATGATCCGGGCGATCCGTGCATCTGTAACCTCTTCCCGTACCACAAGCTTATGACGGACCCGGCTCGCCTGCCCGAAATTGAGGAAGGCTGCCGGAATGCCTCTTGGGGCTGCGTCCAGTGTAAGCGTCTGCTGCTGGAGTCGATGGAGCGCTTCCTTGCTCCTATCCACGCCCGCCGCAAGGAGCTGGATGATAATCCTGAGATGGTGTGGGAGATTTTGCGTGATGGTAATGCCCGTGCTGAAGAAGCTGCTGAGGCAACCATGACCGCAATGAGAAAGCACCTGAATCTTGATTTCTAGCTTTCCTGCATGACAAAAAATAAAGGCCCCGCATTGAGTGGGGCCTTTTTTTATGGGCTGTGTGAGGTGGTGGAAGGCGCTAGCGTTGTGAATCTTTGAGGCGCAGGTGCAAGATGGGGAAAGGGCGCCCCTGTCCATCCAGCTCGTCGCGGCTCTCCAGCTCAAAACCGAGTGCTGTGTAGAAAGCTGCTGCCTTCGGGTTCTGTTCGTTGACGTCAACAAGCCGTGCTCCGCATTCTTTAATGGCAAATTCCATGAGCTGGCGGCCAAGACCTTTGCGCCAGTGCTCGGGATGCAGAAAAAGCATTTCCACGCTCTGGCCATGTGTGCCGAGAAAGCCAACAATGCGGCTTTTGGCAAAGCACATGACATGCAGAGTCACGGCGGCAAGGTACTGGTCGCGGATAAGCGGACGCAGGTAGCTGATGTCCTCCTCGCTCAGAAAATCATGGCTGGCACGGACGGAAGCTTCCCAGACATCAATAATGCTGTCGTAGTCCTGCTCAGTGGCAGGGCGAATTGAATAGAGATTCATATGTGTAAAAAAAGCCCCCGAAAGGGGGCTATGTTGTTTTATCGTCGGCGGCGAATCTGATATTTCCAGACAGCCCGGTTGTGTTCGACGAGTGTTTTACTGAATTTGTGGCGGCCGTTTTCACCTGTGGCAACAAAGTAATAATATTTGTGCTTTTCTGGTGAGAGAGCGGCCTCCAGCGCGGCCTTACCCGGTGAACATATCGGCCCTGGGGGAAGCCCCTTGTGCTTGTATGTGTTGTACGGGTTTGTGGCGTCGCGCAGATGCTTTCGGGTCAGGTTGCCGTCAAAGCTGGTTCCAAGGCCATAGATGACCGTGGGGTCGCACTGCATAAGCATGCCACGGTGCAGGCGGTTACTATACACGCCTGCGATGGCGAAGCGCTCGGCAGGGTTGGCGGTTTCCTTTTCGACCATAGAGGCCAGAGTCACAAGTCGCAGTAGCTCTTTGGGATTCATGCGGTCCGCGGGCAGGGCCTGTCTGGCCTGCTGGCGGAAGGTTTTGAGCATGGCTTCCACAATAGGGCGGGCATTCTTGTTGCGGGGTCGGGGCAAAAGGTAGGTCTCTGGGAAAAGATAGCCTTCGGCGTTGCTCCCGGTAATGCCATACCGTGCGAGAAGTGCTGGGTCGTGGACGGCCTTGTCAAAGCTGTCAAAGCTTGCAAGACCGGATTTTTCGACCAGTCGGGCAACCTGCCACCACGTAAGGCCCTCGGGAATCGAGAGCTTGTGGAGCAGGACTTTGCCTGAGGTCAGCATGTCCAGAATCTGCGGCGGAGGCCAGCTTGTGTTCAAAAGATATTCACCGGCCTTGATTGCCGTTCCCTGATTTTTGGCTCGGACCATAAGCCGGAACTTGTGGGCACTGCTCACAAGCCCCTGTGCTTCCAGCTCTGCCGCGACGCGGTCCAGAGACTGGCCCGGAACAACGTTGAGCACGATGTCCCGACCCTGTTCTTCTGCCGGAGTCGTCAGGAAAGTCTGGGTTTGCCAGTACAGAACTCCAACTCCAATAAGGAGAGAGAGAACGAGCAGACCGCAGGCGATGAGGATCTTTTTTAACACTGGCCTTTCTCCTGAGCCAGATAGCTTTCCAGAATGTGGACCGCAGCATGCTGGTCCAGCACCTTTTTTATTTTTTTTCGGCCATGCAGCCCCGCATCAAGCAGGTCATGCTTTGCGGCTTCGCTACTGAGCCGCTCGTCCATCATGGAAATGGGGATCTCTGTCCTGCGTCCAAGGCTGGCCGCAAAGTTGCGGGCCTGTCTGGTGGTCAGAGAATCCGTCCCATCCATTGAGAGGGGCAGTCCAATAACAATATACTCCACGTTTTCCTTTTCCAGAATCTCCAGGAGTTCCTGAAAGAGAATATCGCGGGTGCTGCGGACCAGTGTTTTATACGGGAAGGCCATGGTTCCGAGTCCATCGGTCATGGCCAACCCGACACGTTTAAGACCAAAATCAATGCCAAGAATGCGCATTCAGTGTCCTAGGCTTTTTCCTTCTGGGCAGGGAGTGCAACGCTGCGCATACCCTGTTCTCCTCGCGAGCTGAGTGCTGCGAGCAGTTCCTTTTTCCATTTCGCTCCGCCCAGACGCTCGGCAAGGTATTCCAGAGAATGGATGACCTTGTGGGTGTCTTTCATGGCGATAAGGCTACGACGGATACCGATGCGGCAGGACGGGCAGCCAACAACCACAGGGCGATCCTTGGGGTAGTCAGCGAGGTCCTTTTTGAGCCGCTTCTGTTTGTCCTCGCGCAGCTTGTTGTACAGCGAAGGCGTTGTAAATGCACCCATTCCGGATTCACCACAACATCCCGGAGATGTGCTTACGTCACATCCGGAAAGTTCGGCAAGGGATTTGGCATAGACACCAGAGGCGACCGTTGCCTTAACTCCTGACCATTCAGCGTGGCAGGCCGCGTGATACAGCAGCGGTCTGTCGTCTGCGGGCAGGGCTGTCATCAGCTCTCGGGCCTGTTCCGACACGAACTGCGTCACATCCTTGTGGGACAATGGCGTTGCCAGTGTGTCGAGATGGTATTCTTTCAGACCTTCGCGGCAGGTGCCGCAGGATGTCAGGACGTGGCGGACATTCAGTCCGGCTTCCTGAGCATTTCGCATAAGGTCTGCGATTTTTTCAATGTTGCGGGAGCGGTTCGTGTTGAACGCTTCTTCGCAGCCTGCTGTAATCAGCGGATAACCACAGCACATGTGCTCTGGCGGCAGAACCACGGGGATTCCGGCGCGGAAGAGCAGATAAAGACCTGCCAGTGCGATGTTGTTCGCAAAGAGACCTGCGCCACAACCCGGGAAGTAGAAAACTGCCGGGGTGTCTGGTGCGGCATTCTGGGGCACAAAGAAGGAACCGCGAGACAGATGCAGGGCATCATCAAGGTTCTTGAGGCCAAGGCCGGGGCCTTTGCCTGTGAACATTGGGTTCTCCATGCGTTTGCGCCACGGAGCAGGGATAAGTCCAACGCCGCGGTTGGCAAAGGTCTGGCCCAGAGCGGCAGCCTTGGCGGCACGCGGGACGCGGCTGCTGGGGCTTTTGGCAAGGAAGTGCAGGACACGTTCCTTGACGGGATGCCCACCTGCGCCTTTCTCTTCGAGGAAGGTGCGCATGTGCAGCGTCACTTCTGGGGTATTGATCTTCACCGGGCACACGGCCATGCACTTGCCGCAGGCAGTACAGTGGTCGACGAGATCACGCAGGCGGTCCAGCAGCTGCTTGTCCAGATTCCCTTCTGTCACCTGAGAATAGTACACCGCTTCAATCAAGGCACCAAGGCTGATGTTCTTGTTTCGGGGGTGGTGAATCAGGGATTTGGACGGCTTGTACATCGGACAAACCTGTTTGCATTTGCCGCAACGTGTGCAGTTCTGAATATTTGTCAGCATGCTCATCAGGCGCTCTTTATCTGCGAGACCTGTGGTGCTGATGTCTTCAATGAGCTTATTGAACGAGAAGGTGTAGGTCGGGGCTGGCAGCTTGCGGCTGGTCAGCTTGCCTGGGTTGAAAATGTCCTTCGGGTCAATCTGCTTTTTATATTCACTCAGGGCGCGAAGCTTGGCTTCGGGCAGGAAAGAGATCTTGGTAATGCCGATTCCGTGTTCACCGGAAACAACACCGCCCATATCGACAACCTGCTCAGAAACCTTGTGAATGGCTTCTTCTGCCAGCGCCATCATGTTCGGGTCATTGGAGTTGACCGGGAGGTTGACGTGGCAGTTGCCGTCACCTGCGTGCATGTGGTTTGCAATGACAATGCGGGTTGCCGTCATGTGCTCGTGCACGCCTTCCAGCTCTTCGCTCAGGTCCATGTAGCGGCTCTTGAGGTCGCGGAAGAAGTAATAGATCTGAACTTCGAGTTCCTGATCCGAGATTTCCGCAGTATCAATTTCGCCGTTAATGATCTTGGAGGCAAAGGTGAACTCCATGTTAATGAAGCGGTCTTCGACTCCAATACCGGGCAGACGGCCAACGTCCTGCAGAGCAGTACGGTAGGCTTTTGCCATGTAAATGAGGTTCAGGGACTCAAGGAAGTCTGCGAATTCTGGCACGACATTCAGGGGAATAACGATGTCTTCGTTAATCTTAAACCCGGAGGTGCGTTTGGAGATGGCAGACAGGCGGTGTCTGTCTTCCCAAAAGACTTCGGCTTCCTTGGCATCACGTGCAGCAAAAATATCAACTTCGTCATACGGTGTGACGATGTCGATGATGCGGTGCACGGCCGTATCCAGCGCGTCCTGATCGTTGGAATCGAGCTGGAGAATCAGGACAGAGATAGGCTGTCCTTCATACTGCATGGACTTTTTGTGGTACTCAATGGCCTGCACATATTTGATGCCGAATTCTTCCAGCGCGGAAATTTTGACAAGATCGCCTTCCCTGCGAATCTGGTCACGCAGCCCAACAACGTCGCGAATAACGTGCATGGCAGGGCGCATGGTGCGGCCAAAGAATTCAAGGCAGAGCACGCGGGAGTGCTCGAGCTGGTCATAGCAGGTAAAGCAGGCTTCGGTAATGATGCCGTCGACACCTTCTTTTTGCACGCCGGGCAGACCACCAAGGTATTTGTTGGTGACGTCCTTGCCCAGGCCTTCGGCACGGACTTCTGTGCCAGAAAGTGAAATCGTGTCGGCCAGCTCTCCGTGGTCATTGAAGATTTCAAAAACAGCGGTCTCATGCGGCAGGATCTTGTGGTAGGGGTGATCCTTGCGGCGAACATCCAGCAGTTCGCCAGACGGCATAACGATTTTGTAGGACAGGATGTTGTCAATGGTGGTGCCGTATTCAAAGGCAAAGGGTCCACCAGAGTTCTCTGAGACATTACCGCCAATAGATGAAGCTGTCTTGGATGCCGGGTCAACCGTGAACAGAAGGTTTTTGGCCGCAGCAGCCTTGATGCCGTCGATGGTGATGACACCACTTTGGCAACAGATTGTTTTGGCTTCGGCATCAATGTCGAGAATTTTGTTGAGCTTGGCCATGCTCAGAACAACGCTGCGGCGCCGGGACGGGATGGCACCACCTGTCAGGCCAGATCCGCCACCACGAGGAATGATGGTGAAGTTCATGGAGTTTGCCAGACGGACAAAATCCCGAACCTGAGCCGTTGTTTCAGGAAAGACCACAAAAAGCGGAAGCTCCATACGAAGGTCAGTTGCGTCGGTTGCGCACTCCACTCGGGAGTTGGGACGCGTATCAATGACTTCTTCGGGCATGAACTGGCGAGCGCGGCCGATCACCTCGTCACGGAATTTCATGTCGTCCTTGAACTGGTTCCAGAATCGGAACATGCCAGTTGCCAGAACAGACGAAAATTCTTCGGACAGGGCGAGCTTGGCGCGGCCAAAAGATGCCTGAGCGCTTTTCCAAACACGTTCCGGGTCAATAAAAGGATTATAGCGAATCAAAAAAAGCTCTGCCGCGAGATCCTGTGCAGTCTCCCGAACAGCATCTGGCCATTTTTTGAAGTCAGCAAAATCAAGTCCCAGAACACGGGGTACAAGGCGCTCCGGGGCAATGGAGATGTGGGGACCTTTGTATGGCATTGCGTTCACCGATTGTTGGAGGTTCTTGTAGAGCCGAACAGTATACGGATCGCAAATTCACTTGACAAGTGACTTGTTTTTGGGTGTCAGCGGGCTGTCATAGTGGGATAAAATTGCGTTCTTTTTTGACTGTATGGCACATTTTGCACCCTGCTTTTTCAGTGTGTTGCATACTGTAAAAACAGGCTGTTGTATAATCGCTACAGAGCTGGTGAACCTGAGTCAATGATAATCTGGCGGGGGTTTTTATGTTTCTGGAGTAGCAGGTATGCAGTGGGGATATGGAAAGTATCTGAAAACTGGTGTGAATTGAAAGGAAGGCTGTTTTATAGGGCACGATGAGTGTGTGAAATATTCTCACCGTGCCAATTTTTTTCTATTTCCAGCAGCAGAGGAAACCACCGTTATCGAGCTTTGGTTTATTATAGCCAAAAGCTGCACCTTTGAGGTCTGTAAAACTGCCACCAGCGCCTTGTACAAGCGCATGACCTGCTGCGGTATCCCACTCCCACGTTATATTAAACCGGGGGTAGTATTGTGCAGCGCCTTCTGCAACCATGCAGAACTTAATTGCGCTTCCAACATTGAGCGTGCGCGCAATGCCCCGTTCCTTGCAATACTGTTCGGTTGCAGGAGAAGGATGGGAGCGGCTGGCAAGAGCTATTGCGCCTCCAGCTCCCGGTCCGTGTGTCGTAATTTTCTCTTTCTTCCCATTTGCAGCGCTTCGGTAGGCTCCAAGATTTGGGCCGCCCCAGTAATCAAGCTTGCGCGTGGGGATATGGATGACCCCTAGCACTGGTGTCTCGCCTTCAAGCAATGCGATATTGACGCAGAAGTCATCATTTCGTTTTACAAATTCTTTGGTGCCATCCAGCGGGTCCAGCAGGAAGAAACGCGTCCATTTTTTGCGTTCTTCGTAAGGAAGGTGTTGTCCCTCTTCTGAGAGCAGAGGAATATCAGGGAAAAGCTCAGCCAGTCGTTTGCTCACGTGGTTATGTGACGCCCGATCTGCACGTGTGATAGGCGATTCGTCCGCCTTGAACTCAACATCAAATCCCTCTTCGTAGATTTGTATGATGAGTTCTCCGGCTTCTCGCGCGACTTCTCGGAGCTTCTCTGCGATGTTATCCAGCTCATCCCTTTTCATTGCTCTTTTCCTTTCTTCTTTTCTTTCTTGCTTTTTTAATTTTTTTGAGCGGCTTTTTCTTTTTTGCGTTCAGCCAGGCGCTGTTTTCGTCTTTCCTGGGCTTCCTGCATTCTTCGCTTTTCGTCTTCGGTTTCTGCAATCAACTGGGGAACCAGTTGCGGTCTCCCTGTTTCGTCTAGCGATACAAAGGTGAGGTATGCCGTCGCCGTATGTCTGCATTCCCCTGTATACAGGTTCTCTGCCTCTACTCGCACCCCAACTTCCATTGATTTCGTTCCCACGTAGTTCACGCTTGTATGAACATGCACGAGGTCGCCGACGTACACCGGTTCAAGGAAATCCAGCCTGTCGATACTCGCCGTTACAACATTCGCACGCACGTGGCGTGTCGCGCACACTCCGCCCGCCGTGTCGATTAGCTTGAGCATTACTCCGCCATGAACGTTGCCCGCAGGATTGGTGTCTTGTGGAAGCATTTGCTGTACAAGCGTAATTTTACTCTCGGATACTCGTTTCGACTTCACATCTTCTCCTACTCGTACTGTAGTTTTCGCCGCTTTACTCTACACAGGTCCCCCTTCATTTTCTACTGTCTTTTGAGGAAATTGCAGTGTGTAAGGGGGGCAGGGAAGACTGGGTGGGGGAAATTGGGGGCCAGCCCCCAACCCCCCGCGTAAGGGAATGATTCCCTTACGTATCCTCATCGAGTTTGAATTCCATCCACGCTTCGCGTGAATGAAATTCAAACTTGGGTGAGAATGGCGTAAAGAAGCTCTTTCTCTTTCCCGTGCGTTGCCACCATTTTCTTTTTGAACGCTTGCGTTCAAAAAGAAAATAAGTGCGGCAGAAAAAGGCAGAAGAACACGCGTTAGGGAAACGCCACTAGGCCAAAATTAAAGGGCCGGATGTAAGGGAAAGCCAACGGCTTTCACACATCCGGCCCTTTAATTTCGGGCGAAATCGGGATTCCCAAGGGCCTCGTCCTTGGGCGGGGTCAGGGGGCAGCGCCCCTTGCAGAGCACGAGACGGAGTCTCGTACCCCATCCCTTGGCGACTTGTGTAGAGTTTTCATGCAAGGTTTTGACAAGGAGTAGAGGCTTTCGTACTTCGGTAGTGGATCGAAAAAAAATTTCCATAAGGAGAGAAATATATGCGTAAGCTGATTGCACTTGTGATTGCGGCGAGTCTGATGGTGATTCTGAGTTTTTCCATGGCACTGGCAGAGAAGCCGGGACCGGGTCCTGTTGTGGTGATGGAGACGAGCGAAGGCACGATGATGATTATGCTGGACGAGAAAAAGGCACCGAAGAGTGTTGAGAATTTTCTTCGTTACGTGGACGAGGGCTTTTACAACGGCACGGTTTTCCACCGCGTTATTTCTGGCTTTATGATTCAGGGTGGTGGTTTTGACGAGAACATGCGCCGCAAGGATACGCATGAGGCTATTACCAACGAAGCAAACAACGGCCTTGAGAACCTGCGTGGAACTATCGCAATGGCCCGCACTCCGCAGGTCGATAGCGCAACCTCCCAGTTCTTTATCAATACCGTGGACAACTCCTTCCTGAATTACCGCGACAGCTCTGATCGTGGCTTTGGCTACGCCGTCTTTGGCCGCGTTATCCGTGGCATGGACGTTGCCGACCGCATCGAGGGCGTTAAAACCAACGCACGTAACAACATGCCCCTGAAAAATGTCGTTATCGAAAAAGTCTTCCGCTACAAAGACAAGTAGCGGGTTGGCGCTGGATGGGTGGGGGGAAAAATTGGGGGCCAGCCCCCAAACCCCCGCGTAAGGGAATGATTCCCTTACGTATCCTCATCGAGTTTGAATTCCCTCCACGCTTCGCGTGAATGAAATTCAAACTTGGGTGAGAATGGCGTAAAGAGCTTCTTTCTCTTCTGCGAGTTCGCCGCCATTTTCTTTTTGAACGCTCGCGTTCAGAAAGAAAGGGTTGGAGCGCAAAGAAAAAGAACACACGCCCAGTTAATTAGGCCGAAAAAAAGGGGACCGAAATGGAGAGGAGAGCGTAGCTCTCATCACATTTCGGTCCCCTTTAATTTCGGGCGAAATCGGGATTCCCAAGGGCCTCGTCCTTGGGCGGGGTCAAGGGGCGGCGCCCCTTGCAGAGCACGAGACGGAGTCTCGTACCCCCATCCCCCCAAAAGCCCTTACGGGCTTGGGGCAGTGCCCCAATAAAACACCCCCGCCCCTTGCTACTTCACAGGAGCGAGGCTGATAGCGCTTAGGTCGTTGGCAATGGCCTGTAAGGCCTGAGCCGCAGTTGCTTCGAGAGCCTGAGCATAGCCTTGGGCGTTCGCTTCGGGGAGGGGAGAGAGAAGCGAATAATCTTTGCGCATAATGGGGCGGAATTCTGAGCCACGGCGATCGATGAGAAAAGCCTGAAGCTCGAGAACGGCCTGCGCTTTGTCTGGATTGCGAAAGTCGGCATACATCGCAGTGACGACACATTCGAGGGTGAAGTCTGGTGCGAGAGTGGAGCCATCGGGGAGCACGGTAGAGAAAGCGCGAGAGGCGCCGAGTCCATCGCGGAAAATCTGTGTAAACATACCGGAGGGACTGGAGAGGAACTGGTTGTAATAATCCTCTGCATATCCCTGATCGCTGCTACGATAGATAAAAGAGAGGCTGTTAAACATGGGCGAGACGCTGACGGGTCGCACTTGAAGAACGCCTTTGTGCGGATTTGCTGCTGGTGCTGGATGCTTCGGGAGCAAGGCATAGCGGCGAATCTGTGGTGCCTCAGTCTGGAGCGCCGGAGTGCAGCCAGAGAGCAGGAGGATGCTGGAGAAGAGGCTTGCGACCATAACGAGGGTGAGCAGTTTTGCATGCTTTATCACGGCAATTTCTCCGGGTTAAGCTTGGAGGGCGGTGCCCCGAGGAAGAGGCGTGAGGGGTTTTCCTTCACGTCTGTAGTAATCGCATTCAGGTTTTCCATAACTTCACGGGTTTTTTCAAGAATGCCGCGAATAACGCCAGCTTCGCTTGAAGTTATGTCGTTCATGTTGCGAAGGGTCAGCTCAAGTTCCTGCGTACCGCGCCGAATGTCGCGAGCTGCGTTGCGAATGTCAGTGAGGGCTTCGGGGAGCTTGTCCACGGAGGCTCTGACCTTGTCGCTCGCGAGAAGCTTGCGGAGGGTTTCGCTTGTTTTCAGCATGTTTACGCTGGCAAGGTTGAGATTGTGCAGGAGCGGGCTGACGTCTTTTTCTGCGGAGCTTGTGATGCGACGGGTGCTGGCAAATGTGCGGGACGCGTCTTCAATCATGCTGTCGATTTCAGGCTTGGCGAGAAGGGCGTGAGTGCGGGCGAGAGTGCCGTGTAATTCGGTCAGGTTCTGCTTGATAAGAACGCCAAAACTGGGGCCTTCGGTTTCGCCGAGACCTTCGTTGATTTTGGCGAGAATCTCATTAAGAGAATGGCCAATGCCCTTGAAGTCGACACTTTCGATTTCTTTAAGGCCAGTGCCTATGGAGTCGAATGCCGCTTCGAGACGGCTCATGGTGCTGGGAGCAGAGGGGATGTAGGGATTTTCTGGTTCCCAGCTAATAGGAAGCTGTTCAAACTGTCCTTTTTCCGAAAAGTCGAGCTGAAGAAAGGCGACACCAGTAAGCCCCTGCGTCGTGAGGCGAGCGCGAAGGCCGTTGGCAGCAGCTCGGTCAAGGGCTTCCTGACTGTCTTCTTTGTTAAATTTTGCGCCAAAGAATTTTTCAATCAGGGCGCCATCAAGGGCCATCGTGACCAAAACATAACGGCCCTGATCGCTGGGGGTGTCATACTGTGCCCAGACAAAAGAAATACTTTTGACCGTGCCGACCTGAACGCCGCGAAACTTGACGGCGCCGCCCACGTCAAGCCCCTGAACAGACTCGTCAAAATAGGTCTCGACGATAAAGCTGTCCTTAAAAATTGAACCAGCCCCTAAGGCGACAAGCAGGGCCGCTAAAAGGAAGATTCCAGAAAGAATGAACAGGCCGATTTTGAAATTTCTGTCGTGCTTCACGCGTTAGTCCTCGCTGTCAGTGGCTTCCCGGTTAAAAAAGCTTCTGACCCAGTCATTTTCGGAGTTGTCCCGAAGGGTCCGGGGATCTCCTTCTGCAATGATGCCTTTGACGCGTTTATCCAACATTATAACCCGGTCAGCGACAGAGTAAATGCTGGGGAGTTCATGGGTGACTAAAACAAAGGTAATGCCGAGGCGGTCGCGCAGGCCGAGAATGAGCTGGTCGAGTTCTGCCGAGGTAATGGGGTCAAGACCTGCCGATGGTTCGTCCAGAAAGAGAATGGCGGGATCAAGGGCCATTGCCCGGGCCAGAGCCGCACGCTTCCGCATGCCACCGGAAATTTCTGCGGGCAGATGCTCTTCGTAGCCAGCGAGCCCCACAAGAGCGAGCTTCATGTGGGCAATCATGTCCATCGCTTCGCTGGGGAGGTCCGTAAATTCCTCAAGGGGAATGCGGATGTTTTGGCGAAGCGTCATGGAGCCAAAAAGCGCGCCAGACTGATAGGTGATGCCGATGCGCTGAAGAATTTCGCGCCGGTCTGAACTGCTGGCAGAAACGAGGTCGCGTCCTTCGAGAAGAACTTTGCCTTGCCGGGGCTGATGCAGTCCAATGATATGCTTGAGCAGGGTGGACTTGCCACAGCCTGAACCGCCAAGGATGACGAAAATTTCGCCCCGTTGTACCTCAAAACTGATGTCCTTGAGGATAATGTTGTCCCCGTAGCCCGCCACAAGGTCCGAGACCGCGATGATGGGCGCGTCAGATGGAAACTCTACGGGGGGAGCTGGAGTGCAGTCCTGAGTGCCGGGGGATGCTATTTCTGTGTATTCAGTCATGCTAGATTCCAAGTGCAAAAAAGACAGTAGCCATTATGCCGTCCGAGACCGCAATGAGGATAAGCCCACTGACGACTGAGGAGGTCGTGGAGCTGCCAACGGCGCTTGCGCCAGAGCCTGTAGTGAGACCGCGCTGGCAACCAACTCCAGCGACCAGGATGCTGAAAACAAGGGCTTTGAAAAGACCGCCAGTGAAATCCCCAATGGTGACGTTCATGAGTACGTGCGAAACGTAGGTGGACAGGGTGTAGCCAAAGCCTGTGACTACAAGCGCGCCACCAATCAGGGCAAAAAAGTTAAAAAATATGGTGAGAAAAGGCGTTACGGTGAGTGCTGCAAGCACGCGGGGAATCATGAGAAAACGCAGTGGGTCCAGTCCCATGGTCTGGAGCGCTGCGACTTCTTCGTTGACCTTCATGGTGCCGATTTCTGCGGCAAAGGCAGATCCGGAACGCCCGGCCAGCAGGATGGCCGTGACCAGCGGGCCAAGCTCCCGCAGCATGGAAAGACCAAGAAGATTGGCAACGTAAATATCCGCACCAAAACGGCGCATGGGGACGGCTGACTGGAAAGACATAATCAGCCCCATGAGGAAACCAATCAGGGCAATGATGGGGAGAGCGTTGACGCCTGCGGATTCGCAGACAGCCCAGTAATCTTTCCAGCGAATGACATGCGGCTGGCGCAGGGCGTGAAGCAGGGCGCGGGAGGATTCGCCAATAAAGGCAACCTGTTCGGCACTGTCGTTTAGGATTTTGCGTCCTTTGTGTCCAAGTGACTCTATGAATCCCTTTTTCTCACGGGGGGATTCCTTTGGCGTTTCTTCTTCGGTGAAGAGTGTCAGAAGTTTTTGGACGTGAGCAGGAACGTTTTCTATGCTCAGTTCAAGATTTTTTTCTGCGCACAGGCGCTTGATGTGCATGATGAGTGCTGCGCCAGAGCCATCAAGATAGCTCAGCTCAGAAAGATCAAGCGTGAGCTGTGGAATCGGCGCGGTATGAATCCAGTCTGTGGCGGCTTGCCAGATGAGCGCGGTGCCTGTGGCATCCAGCCGACCAGAGATGACGCGTCCACCTCGAACCCGGGTGGAAGGAAGAAAGCAGGCCGCAGGTCGTTCTGTAACGGTTTCTGTGCTTTTTTCTGTCATATTTTCTGTGTATAATCTGTTGTGTTGAAAAGGTGCAACTCAGGCGAAATGAAACCATTTCATTTGGCTTTGTGAAAAATATTTCATACTGTTCGGATCTGCTTTTGCCTTTTCCCCAAGTATGGGAAGGCTGTGTAGTGCAGTTGTACATCTTTTCTGGTGGTATTGAAATATTTTGCAGAACTTTCACAATTGCGCTGTCTATCTGCGTGGAATTCTGAGAGTTTGTTTTGTGCACATGTGGCTGCGGCACGACAAAAGAGGATAAAAGGGATGAATCATTCGGCGTTTATTGCCAAACTGCCGCTGTTTTCTGGCCTGACTGAGGAACACCTTGCAGCAGTTTCGTCTATTGCGGTGCCTCTGAGTTTTCGCAAGGGACAGACGATATTTCTGGAAGGGGCTGCGGCCCGTGGTTTCTATGTTGTGCGCAAGGGACAGGTGAAGATTTTTAAGCTCTCCCCGGAGGGGCGGGAGCAGATTATTCATGTGTATGGTCCCGGGGAAACCTTTGCGGAGGTTCCTGTTTTTGAAAACGGACGTTTCCCTGCCCATGCCGAGGCCACGGCCAAGACCGAACTTTTGAGCTTTTCGCGTGAGGATCTTTTGCGACTGATGCAAAAGGACGCAAGCATTGGCTTGAATATGCTGGCAGTGATGGCTCATAAGCTTCGGCGCTTTACCATACAGCTTGAACGCCTTACCCTGCGCGAAACACCGCAGCGGCTTGCGGCGTACCTGCTTGATGTGTCTTTGCGCAGTGGAGGAGAGACGTCTATTGAGCTGGATATTTCCAAGGGGCATCTGGCGAGCCTTTTGGGAACAGCTCCGGAGACGCTGTCCCGGATTTTGCGAAGGATGAACGATGCAGGCTTGCTGTCCGTTCAGGGGCGACAAATCCGTATTGTACAGGCTGACCAGCTCGAAGCGCTGGCATCTGGCGAAGAGAGACTTTGAGAACAAAGGATTTTCCATGAATAAGATATTCAGGGTTCCCATGAAGGCCTGGGTTGTGGGCCTGCTTTTGATTTTTGCCATTATGGTGATGGCGGCAACGGTGTGGAGCTTCCGGTCTGGAATTTTTTGGACAGGAGTCTGTATTGTCGCGGTTGGCTTCCCGTTTATTGGCCTGTACTGGTGGATGCTTTATGTGAATCCGTCCAAGACCAAGATTGAGATTCGGGAGAATGGAGAGCTGCGGGTTACTGCTCCGCCATTTTTGACCGCCAAGATGGACCTTGGCACTGTGGAAAGCGCCCGTGTGGTCCCAAACATGGACAAAGATTCCATTCTCGGTTCCCTGTCGCGTGAGCGAAGCATGGACTACCTTGGCTTCAAAAGTGGCATGTTTTCAACGAATTCCGGGACGAGTGTGCTTTTGGTGAGCCGGAGTACAAAAGTTCTTGAACTGAGGACTGATAAATTGACATATGCCTTTGGTCCCAAGGAGTTTGACGAATTTCTTGCTGCTGTTCGCGAGCATGTCGCGGTTACTGAATAGAAAAAATTTCTGGAAAAATAAGGGGAAAGCCCCTCGTGAAAAGACGCCGTTCTTCGGCGTCTTTTTTTTGCCTCACGCCTGTTCTGTGTTATGCTTGCTGAACTCCTGTCTGGTGCGCACCGCCTGCGATATGAAAAAAATCCTGAAAAACATGGAAAACTTGACGTGCGTCAAAGTCAGGGGAGCTTGTGGCGTCTAGTCTGGCTTTAACGAATTCAGGAGTGCCTGTTGTAGGCATTCATAAGGAGGAACGCATGTTTTGTTATCAGTGTGAACAGCGGGGCAGCGACGGTGGCTGCACCAATATGGGTGTTTGTGGTAAAAATCCGGAAGTTGCATCTCTTCAGGATTTGCTGACTTACCTACTGCGTGGTTTGTCCGTGATTGCAATCGAAGGCCGTAAGCACGGCATCGAAGACCTGGAAGTGGACCGCTTCACTGCTCAGGCACTGTTTGCGACCCTGACCAACGTCAACTTTGATCCTGAACGCTTTGAACAGCATCTTAGCCGGGTTGTTGAACTGCGCGAAGACCTGAAAAAGCGTGTTGCTGCTGCTGGTGGACCGCAGAGCTATACAGAGGCTTCTGTGAACCTGACACCGCTTTCTGGTGTGCCGCATGCGGAGCAGGGCGCACTGTATGGTCTTTTGGTTGACCATTCTGAAAATGATGACATTCGTTCCCTCCAGCATACCGTGCTGTTTGGCCTGCGTGGCGTTGCTGCCTATGCTGACCATGCCCGTGTGCTTGGACAGGAAGATCCAGAAGTCTATGCCTTCATGCATGAAGGTTTGGCTGCTATTTATAAAGACCTGTCCCTTGAGGACTGGGTTGGGCTGACCTTGAAGGTTGGCGAAGTGAATCTGAAAGTTATGGCTCTGCTGGATGCGGCCAATACTGGCGCATACGGCAACCCGGTTCCGACTGAGGTTCCGCTTGGGCACAAGAAGGGCAAGGCCATTCTTGTTTCCGGTCATGATCTGAAAGACATGAAGGAACTGCTTGAGCAGACACAGGGCATGGGCATTACCGTTTACACCCATGGTGAAATGCTGCCGTGTCATGGCTATCCGGAACTGAAAAAGTATCCGCATTTCTATGGGCATTATGGAACTGCATGGCAGAACCAGCGCCGCGAATTTGCCGATTTCCCCGGCGCAATTTTGATGACCACCAACTGTATCCAGAAGCCGACCAGCTACATTGAAAATATCTTTACGACTGGCCGCGTTGGCTTCCCCGGCGCTGAGCATCTGAAAAATGGTGATTTCCGCGCTGTTATTGAGCGCGCTCAGGCTCTTCCCGGCTTTGCTGAGGATGAAGACAAGGGTTCCGTGCTGACAGGGTTTGCGCACAATGCTGTGCTTTCTGTTGCAGACAAGATCATTGATGCGGTGAAGAGCGGCGCTATTCGCCATTTCTTCCTCGTTGCTGGCTGTGACGGCGCAAAGCCCGGCCGTAACTACTACACTGAGTTTGTCGAAAAAGTGCCAGAGGATTGCGTTGTCCTGACTCTGGCCTGCGGCAAGTTCCGTTTCTTCGACAAGAAGCTTGGCGACATCGGCGGCATCCCTCGCCTGCTCGACATCGGTCAGTGCAATGACGCCTATTCTGCAATCCAGATTGCTGTTGCCCTTGCTGGGGCCTTTGACTGCGGTGTGAACGATCTCCCGCTGTCGATGGTGCTCTCCTGGTACGAGCAGAAAGCCGTTGCGGTCCTTCTGACGCTTCTGCACCTTGGTATTCAGGACATCCGTCTTGGACCCACACTGCCTGAATTCCTGACGCCAAACGTTCTTCAGGTTCTGGTGGATCATTACCACATTAAGCCGATCACCACGCCTGACGAAGATCTCAAGGCTATCTTGGGGTAGTTTCTCCCACGTGAAAAGCTGCGGGCGGTTTCCTTATGGGATTCCGCCCGTTTATTTTTTTTCGAAAAAAATATCGATTTTTTGATCTGCATCAAGGGCCTTGCGCCGGATGCGACATAGTGTTTTTTCATCACGAAGGGATAGCGTGAAGAAAAAAAGCAGGGCATCCGGGAAGGGATGCGGAGGAAAATATGGCAAAGCAGAAAAGAAAAATTATCGAGATTAACGAAGAACTGTGTAACGGCTGCGGGCAGTGTGTCCCGTCTTGCGCCGAAGGCGCTCTGGCCATCATTGATGGGAAGGCAAAGGTCGTCAAAGATATGTTTTGTGACGGACTTGGTGCCTGCCTTGGGGATTGCCCGACAGGTGCGCTCAAGATTGTTGAGCGAGAGGCTGACCCCTTTGATGAAGAGGCTGCAATGGAGCACGTACGCCGTACCCGTGAGGAGAAGCCTTCTGGCGGCTGCCCCGGTTCCGCGCTGCACAGTTTTGCCCCCGCGGGTGGTGGTTGCCCCGGCTCGGCCCTGCATGCCTTTGTTCCAGAAGCCCAGACTGCTTCGGCAAGCGAAGGTCCAGCAGAGCAGAACAGCCTTGGCCACTGGCCTGTGAAGATTCGACTGGTTCCGGCACATGCGCCGTTCCTGAATGGTGCAAACCTTGTTGTTGCTGCTGACTGCACAGCCGTTGCCGTGAAAGATTTTCACGACCGCTTTGTACCGGGCAATGTCGTGATGATTGGCTGCCCCAAGTTTGACCCTGATGATTATGCTGCCAAGTTTGAAGAGCTGTTCAGCAACGCGAACATCAAGAGTGTGACCGTTGTCAGAATGGAAGTTCCCTGTTGCCAGGGCATTGTTGGTGCCGTGCGCAAGGGGCTTGAGGCCTCTGGAAAGCGACTTCCGTATCAGGAGATTGTCGTGGGCCGTCAGGGAGAACTTTCGTAAAATTTTGTATGGTCTTTGTGTGTTGAAAGGGCAGGTGTCCAGCTGGATGCCTGCTCTTTTTTTGTGCCTAAAAAAGAGATTCTCCGTGAAGCCCTGCCGCGATTGGTGTACAGTTATGGTGGAGGATTCTCTATGGCTAAGGTGTTTATCATAGATCGTGACCCGGAAATGCAGGGTGGCTTTCGTCAGAGTCTGGAACAGGCGGGCCATTCGGTCGTCTGGGCGAGTGACAGGAGCACGCTGGATCAGGCCCGGCTGGCACATCGCTGCGATGTGGCCTTTGTCGGTTCTGAGTTTGGGGATGCCTCCAGTCTGGACATTTTGAATGCCCTGCGCTGTCAGCCTTCTCCTCCAGAGGTTCTGATGCTTTCGTCAACGGCAGATCCCGACCTTGCCGAAGCTGCACTTCGGGCTGGCGCGTGGGACTTTGTTGTAAAGCCTTGCTCGACAGAACGGCTTTTGCGGCTTTTGGACAGGGCCGTGAGTTCCCGTCTCCAGTCTGGCGATGACCGCGTGATTCAGCCGATGCAGTCTGCGCTGGTGGGGAGTGACCCGCGTCTGATGTATTGCCTGCGACAGGCTGCACTTGCTGCGCAGAGCATGAATGAAGTGCTGGTGATGGGGGAGACCGGGACGGGCAAGGACCTTGTTGCGCGGGCCGTGCATAATGCCTCAAAGCGAAAGAATGGGCCGTTTGTGATCGTGGACTGTGCTGCTCTGCCGGGAAATCTCGCAGAGAGTCTGCTGTTTGGGCATGTCCGCGGGGCGTTTACCGGGGCGGAGAGTTCACAGCAGGGGCTGGTTGCTCAGGCCAACGGGGGGACGCTGTTTCTTGATGAAGTTGGCGAGCTGCCCATTGCGGTACAGTCCAAGTTTTTGCGCGTTCTCCAGACACGGCGCTATCGTCCCGTTGGTGCCCAGCGTGAAGAAAAGAGTGACTTTCGGCTGATAGCTGCGACGAACCGTGATCTTGAGAAGATGACTCGTGAGGGCGGATTCCGGAGTGACCTGCTTTTCCGGCTCAAGACTGTGCATGTTGATTTGCCACCGCTTCGGGAACGAAAAGGAGATATTTCAGCGCTTGCGGTGCATCTGCTTTCGCGACACGCCCGGGAAAGTTCGCAACAGCTCAAGGGGGCAAGTCCTGAGTTTTTGCAGGCGCTGAGTTCCTATGGCTGGCCCGGTAATGTTCGGGAACTCAAACATGCCCTTGAAGCTGCCTGTCTTGCTGCGGGCGATGCCCCAACGCTTTTGCCGCACCATCTGCCTTTTGAACTGCGTGTTTGTTATACCCGCGACGTGGTGGGACGGCCGGAGCTGTGTCAGAAGTGTTTCGGAGAAAATCAGAAATTTGAGCCTGTGACATGGGCGGAATACCGGAAACGTGCTGTGAAGACAGCAGAAGCAGAGTATGTCTTGGGGGTGCTTGAGCATACAGGGCAGAATGTAAAGAAGGCGATTTCGCTTTCAGGACTCAAGACAGCGCGGTTTTATGAATTGATGAAGTCTGTAAAAAAACGGAAGAAAAAAGAAAAATTCTGAAATAAGCAGAATCCTGTTCTGAAAAAGAAAGAAAAGGTCTGTTAAACCGTCTTTTCGGTACGGCAGGCTTTTTTTATTTTGTCTATAAAATTGATTTTTTGTAGAGGTGGGATCTTTTGGAATGCTTTTTGTAAAGAAGAGACTCCCGCACACATGACAGTGTTGTGCTCGTTTCTCTCACACATCGCAAGGAGCAGGTATGTTTAAAAATCTGAAGCTTGGTTTCAAAATGGCTATTGGTTTCAGTGTCGTCCTTATTCTGACTGCCGTTGTTGCTCTGGTGGGTATTCAGGGCATGGGAGGAGTCAAGGACCGTGTGGACAAGTCTGACGGTGTGAATGTTCTGGTGCAGGACATTCAGCGTGCCCGTCAGTATGAAAAGAATTTTATGCTGCGCAATGACCAGGAGTCGCTGGACAGGCACGCCGAGCTTGTTGAGCAGATTTATGCTGAGGCAAAGGGCTTGCGCGGAATGTTTACGCAGCAGGTGAATATTGATCAGATCGACGAAGTGACGGCCAAGACCAAGGAATATGAAAAGGCCTTCGCAGAATACGTTGGGCTGAGTCAGGAACGTGAGCAGACCATGAGTGTCATGCGCTCTCTGGCCCGTGAAGCTTTGGCTCGCTGTGAATCACTGCGGGAAGAAGAAGTGAAGCAGGCAGAGCTGTTGGCCCGCGGGCAGGCGGCATCTCGCGAGGTTGCCACCGCAAATGTTTCTGCCCGCCTTGTGCAGTGGTTCATTGATGCCCGAAAGAATGAAAAAGAAGTGATTATTTCGGGTGAAGAAAAGTATCGGCAAAATGTCCAAAACGATGTGCAGCAGATTCAGGCTTTGGCGCAGGAGACCTCTCACAAGGTCCAGAGTGCCCGCTATGAATCCTTGCTGGACGAAGTCTCCAAGGCTGTCGACAAGTATTACGTGGCATTTAGCCGCTATACAGAACTGATGCAGCAGCAGGGTGAGTCTTCGCAAAAAATGCTGGTGGCAGCACGGGCAGCGCAAAAGGAATGCGTGAGTGCGCATGCTGACCAGCAGCAGAAAATGATGGCGGAAATGGCCTCGTCCAACATGATGATTTATTCGGGTGCGTCCATTGCTTTTGCCATCGGCATTATTGCCGCACTGTTTATTACCCGTGCCATTACCCGTCCTATTCGTCTGGGCGTGGGCTTTGCCAAGGACATTGCTGATGGTGACCTTGGTGCACGGATTGATTTAAACCAGCGTGATGAAATTGGGACTCTTGCAGATTCCCTCAAGAATATGGTTGGGCGCCTTGGAAGCGTTGTTGGTGACGTTCAGGGTGCAGGCCAGAATGTTTCTTCTGGAAGCCAGCAGCTTTCCGCGTCTTCTGAGGCCCTGTCTCAGGGGGCGACAGAGCAGGCCGCTTCCGTAGAAGAAATATCTTCCAGCATGGAAGAAATGACAGCCAACATTCGCCAGAACGCAGAGAACGCTCTCCAGACCGAAAAGATTGCGATTCAGTCTGCGACCGATGCGGAAACAGGCGGAAAGGCTGTTTATGATACTGTCGAAGCCATGAAGCAGATTGCGGACAAGATTTCGATTATCGAAGAGATTGCCCGGCAGACCAATCTGCTCGCGCTCAACGCGGCTATCGAAGCAGCGCGCGCTGGGGAGCATGGTAAAGGCTTTGCAGTGGTAGCGGCAGAAGTTCGCAAGCTCGCCGAGCGTAGTGGCGCGGCGGCAGCAGAGATTAGTGAACTCTCGTCCTCCAGCGTTGAAGTGGCCGAACGTGCGGGTGAAATGCTCTCGAAGATGGTCCCGGACATTAAGCGCACTGCGGAACTCGTGCAGGAGATCGCAGCAGCGAGCAATGAGCAGAATTCCGGGGCAGAGCAGATTAACCAGGCCATTCAGCAATTGGATCAGGTTGTACAGCAAAACGCATCGGCGGCCGAAGAAATGGCCTCCACGTCCACAGAGCTGTCCAGTCAGGCGGAACAGTTGCAGCAGACCATGTCCTACTTCCGTCTTGACGACAATGTGGCAGGTGTGAGGACCCTGTCGTCAGCCCAGGCTGCACCATCCCGGCAGCTTGGTCCGGCTCAGTTCTCACAGCCGTCCGGACCGGCACAGCAACAAGGCGCACCAAAAACGTCAGGTCCTTCGGGCGGCGGAGTAGCTCTGGATATGGGCGCAGACGGCGACGATGAGTTTGAACGCTTCTAGCTTCTACCAACATACGGTCCGGGTCTCCCCTCGGCCCGGGCCTCATGAAAAAAAGCCCCGGTTCAGCTGAACCGGGGCTTTGTCGTGCTGGTGAAGTGTCGTGCTAGGCGACGGTTGCTTCAACGTCGTCAAAGACAACGCGGTCAGCATACTCGGCCTGCTTGCCTTTGTTCCAGCGCGAAACAGGGCGGTAGTAGCCCACAACGCGGGTGTACACTTCGGTGTCCTTTCCGCAGGTCGGGCACTCAAAGTGCTCGCCAGAGATGTAGCCGTGCTCCTCGCAGATGGAGAAGGTTGGCGTAATAGACAGGAAAGGTACCTTGGTCTGGGTAAAGGCCTTGATGATAAAGCTCTTGAGGGCTTCGGTGCTGCTCACGGCTTCGCCGAGGAAGGTGTGGAACACTGTGCCGCCCGTATACATGGGCTGGAGCTGGTCCTGATGCTCAAGGGCAAAAATGACATCGCTTGAAATGCCAACCGGAAGGGCGGTGGAGTTCGTGTAGTAGGGCACGTCTCCGCCGGAGGTCTGGATGGACGGGTACAGGCTCTTGTCGATTTTTGCCAGACGGTAGCTTGTGCCTTCGGCAGGGGTTGCCTCAAGGTTGTACAGGCTGCCAGTCTCTTCCTGGAAGCGGACCGTCAGCTTTTGCAGGTGGTCAAGAACACGCTGCATCAGACGGGTGCCAGCCGGGGTTTCGATGCCCTTGCCCAAAAGGTTCAGGCAGGCTTCGTGTCCACCGATCAAGCCGATGGTGGAGAAGTGGCCTTTGAAACCATTGCGCAGATAGCGGGAGGACCACGGGAACAGGCCGCGGTTCAGGTTGTCATTGATGAGCTTCCGCTTGAACTCAAGGGAATCCTTGGCCAGCTCGGCATATTCTGTAATCAGGTCGAGGAAATCATCCTCGCTCTGGGACAGGAACGCGAGTTTGGGCAGGTTCAGGGTGACAACACCAATGGACCCGGTGAGGTCGCCTGCGCCGAACAGACCGCCGACTTTCTTTCGCAGTTCTCGAAGGTCCATCTTGAGGCGGCAGCACATGGAACGAACATCTTCGGGGCTGAGGTCCGAGTTGATGAAGTTCTGGAAATACGGAGCGCCATACTTGGCGGTCAGGTCCAGAAGCAGGGTGCCAATCTCGGAATCCCACGGGAAATTTTCCGTAATGTTGTATGTGGGAATCGGGAAGGAGAAGATGCGGCCGTCGTAGTCGCCATCACGCATGACTTCAAGGAATGCCTTGTTAATCATGCGCATTTCTTCTTCATATTCACCATAGGTGCTTTCCTGAAGCTTGCCACCAATAATGACGGCTTCCTTGGCTGTGTGCTTGGGGCAGGCAAGGTCAAAGCTCAGGTTGGTGAACGGGCTTTGTCCGCCCCAGCGGGAGGTCGTGTTCAGGTTGAACACAAATTTCTGCATGGCCTGCTTGACCTGTTCGTAGTTCAGGCCGTCATGCCGCACAAAGGGAGCAAGGTAGGTATCAACATTGTTGAATGCCTGAGCACCAGCCCATTCATTTTGCAGGGTGCCAAGGAAGTTGACCATCTGTCCGAGAGCAGCATCAAAGTGATGTGCCGGGCCAGCGCAGGAGCGACCGGGCAGGTTGAAACCTTCGAGCAGCAGGTCGCGAAGGCTCCAGCCAGCGCAATAGCCAGCAAGACCAAAGGACAGATCATGCACATGGAAGTAACCGTGCTCGTGGGCAAGGCGAACTTCTTCGGGGTATTTTTCCAGCGTGTAGCGGGCCTGCACAGAGCCGGAAAGATGCAGCATCAGTCCCTGAAAGGAGTGTGACATGTTTGCATTTTCTGCAACACGCCAGTCAGCCTTGGACAGGTAGGTATCAATGGTGTCCTTGATGTCCAGATAGGTGTTGTCATGGGCCCGGATTTCGCGGCGCTTTTCCCTGTACAGGATGTATTTTTTGGCAACGTTGAACAGGCGGGATTCCATAAGGACTTCTTCGACCATGTCCTGAACGCGTTCCTGACTGGGAACGTCAATGCCTGCGAGTTTGGTTTCGACCTTGTGGGCAAGGCGCTTGGCGAGCAGCGGGTCTTTGACCTTGCTGGCGTTCAGTGCCTTAAAAATTGCGTGTGCGATGCGGTCGAGAGACCAGGTCTCAAGGCAACCATCCCGTTTAAGAATTTGCTTCGGCATGTGATGTCCTCCGGGGTTCTACAAATTTCTGTTCGGTCAGGGAAAAGCCGTGGGGCAGATATGTGCGAACTGTTTCAATGTCGTCATCAGTCAGCAGCGGAACCTTTGTTGTTCGGAAGTAGAACTTGTCAGGCTGCGCTGAGGCGAGAGCAAAAATCTTTTCGATGTTTGCCTGTGCTTCTTCTGCTGTGACTGCATTTCCCGTGAGTTGAGGGAACTTTTCGTACGGGCCTTTGATGTCAACTGCAAAGGTTGTCACCACATTCAGGTCCAGAATCTGTTCGAGAACCTCGGGCCGCATTCCATTACTGTCGAGTTTGATTTTGAGACCAATTTCCGCAAGGTCAGAGAGAATGACGTTCAGACCGGGGACAGTGGTTGGCTCTCCTCCTGTCACTGTGACCCCGTCGAGCCATTTTTTGCGTTGGCGAATAAAATCGAGCAGAGCATCCCTCTTCAGGGCCGGTAATGATTCGTAGTGCCATGCCATCTCGGCATTGTGGCAGGTTGGGCAGTGCAAATTGCATCCGCCAAGAAAGATGACACAGCAGGTGTTTCCGGGCCAGTCGCATAGACTGAACCTCTCGAAACCACGTACGAATTTCCAGGGTTCCATGTACTCCATTCCTACAAAAGTTGCGTGGGCTTGCCTTGCGAACTCATGCCGCAGACATAAGTTCAGGCGTATAAGGACTTCAGACCGTGTGCTGGCTTCTCATTCATCCACAGCTATAGCGTGAAACAATGAGGTTCACAGTGGCTGCACCGCCCCGGATTCTCACCGGGTTAACGGGGCTGAAGCTCCGAGAAACGTAAAGAAATGTAAAAATTGCAAAGGGTTATGACCCCGCGCGCTATCTTCTGAATATACGATAAAACACTGGCTGAGTAAATAGGGGTCGCAAATTTTGAGGGAAAGGAAAACACAACTATTCGCATGAGTTAGCAAAACAGGCGAGTTATTCACTTTTTTATCCACAATGTGGAAAAATTTTTATGCCAGAAAATAAGGACCTTAGGATATTTGTCTGGATAAAATGAAAAAAAATTATTTTGCTGAGGCAGAATTGCCCTAGTTTTTTCACTTTGAAAAATCGTCAAGGGGATAAAAAGAGGGTGAAAGCATGAAACAGTGCGAGCTTAGCGAAAACCCACATCTGTTTTTGGCGCTTGTGGATAGGCTGTGCTTTGTGAGCATTTTCTGCGTGAACGAACTCTCGGGGGCAAGGCCTTGGGCGAAGAACAGTTTTTTGCAGCTTTGGGAAGTCTCCTGTTGATAATTTTGATGGAAAGGACAAATATAGAAAAACTGTTTTTCAAAAAAGATCGGTTGAACCAGTCCCTTTTGATGTGCGTCAAAAGGGGAGCTGTGATAATGAATGCTTTTATTCTACTGAAAAAAATGAGGAAAGAGACATTTTCTTATGCGTCTTGCAATATAAGAATTATGTTTGTATTTATATAAAAAATGCGTAGACTTTCTCTAAATCTGAAAAATGTCTATTTTACCGGGGCAAAATATCCATGAACCCGAGAGACACAGAACACATGCTTTGCGGAGAAGGCTCTCCACGAGGGGTAAAGATTCCGGATTTGCCCAAGCTGCGAATTCTTCTTGCAGAAGATAATCCGGTGAATCAAACCTTTGCGATCCTCATCCTGAAGAGATACGGGCACAGCGTCGTTGCTGTTGCCAATGGGCAGCAGGCTATTCAAGAGCTTGAGACGAATGATTATGATGTTGTGCTGATGGATATTCGGATGCCACTTCTGAGTGGAGATGACGCCTTGGAAGATATCAGGGGCGGGCGTACTTCTGCGCGGGACCCTGAAATTCCTGTTATTGCCATGACC
Organism: Desulfobaculum bizertense DSM 18034; assembly: GCF_900167065.1. Lineage (NCBI taxonomy): Bacteria > Pseudomonadati > Thermodesulfobacteriota > Desulfovibrionia > Desulfovibrionales > Desulfovibrionaceae > Desulfobaculum > Desulfobaculum bizertense. Next base: position 120,172 of record NZ_FUYA01000003.1, on the reverse strand, counting down.
GCACATACCGGAAGCGACGACATTCAGCATTTTGAGGATGTCGGCTTTGATGGATTTATAGGCAAGCCCATGACATGGGAGATAGTCCTGAGCACGATACACATGGCTCTTGAGCGCAAGGGACGGCTTGAGAACTCCACTGAACACTAGAAACCCCGCCACAAGGACGGGGCTTTTTTATGTGCGGGGTTTAGGCAAGTATCTTTTTGAGCAGGTCGCGGGCAATGTCTTCCGTCACCGTGACGGGGTTTGCCTTGGTTGATCCCGAAACAAGAATTTCTTCGACGACAGCATCCGTATCCGCAAGTGTTTTTCCTGAGAATGGATTCTCCATTCCAAAAGCACTCAGTTGCTGGCGTACCCATTCGATAAGATCTTCACCCAGAATGTCACAGAGTTGTGTGTAAAGTTTTTGCACGCTGTCCCTGTTGAGTTCCAGAGCGTAGGGCAGGCAGATTCCACAGCAGACGCCGTGGGGAACGTGGAAGCGTGCCCCCAGCGGGTGAGCAAGCCCATGAACAACGCCAAGTCGTGATGAGCTAAATGCCACGCCTGTGATGTAACTTCCATAGAGCAGAGCTTCGGCCCGCTCTTCGGAAATGCTGCCGGTTTCATTCCGCTCGGCAAAAGCCAGAGGAAGGGTGTTTGCCAGCAGTTCAAAACCCATTGCTGCAAGCTCGCGGGAATACCATGTTGCGTGTCGGCTGGTGTATGACTCTACCGCCTGCGTTATGGCATCCATGCCGGAAGCCGTCAGCACATGGCTTGGGCAGTGCTGGAGGAGTACAGGGTCCAGAATGACAACTTTTGCGTACATATCCTTAGTACGAAAGGATTTTTTTACGCCAGTCTCTGTGTTGGTAAGGACGGAAACCGGGGTGGCTTCCGAGCCTGTTCCTGCTGTTGTTGGTGCAGCCAGGAGTGGGAGGCTTTTCCGAGAGGGTTCTGCTCCGTCGTGATACTCCACGACAGTCCCTGGCTGGTGGAACATTCCGGCACAGGCTTTGGCAATGTCCAGAACGCTTCCGCCGCCTACAGCTGCGATCCACTCTGCACCGTGCTTTCGTGCCGCTTCGAGCAGTTCTTCAAGCTGGGCCAGTGTCGGCTCGCCGCCGGGGTGTTGCCAGAACAGGCAGTCTGTACCCGCGCTCATGTCCTGTTGGATTTTTTGGAGGACGCCATGTGCTGCAAGGCTTGCTCCGTGGACCAAAACACCGCGCTTTCCGAAGAGAATAGCCTGATTGGACAAATTGTGGATTGAACCAGCGCCACTCAGACAGGTGGCTGCGCCTCGAAGTTCCTGCGGGAGGATATTCATAAAAGCTCCAGATGTTGTGTAACTCAAACCTGAATTGCAATTCTTTTCTGCTGCATTCAGTTGGAGAAACTTTTTTTATTCTAGTTTTTTGTCTTCGTGAAGGACGTCACATCACTTTTTTTTGGCTGATACGTATGTGTAAATCGATAATATGAAGAATTGGGATTGCTTTCGTTTTTGTTCGACGTTTACGTGACATATGCGCAAGAATCTTGTGAAAAATCAAATTTTAATATAAGGGGGCCGTGGCGGCTACAGTTTGGAGAGGGTGTACGCGCTCACTTCTGTCGATAGGGCGTTTTTTTACTTCGATAGATTTTAATCACGGTGGGCCGCCAAAAAAAGCGATAGGGAATCATCCTACGTATCAATTGAGGAGGGCTCTGATGGCCAAGCGATTTTTTAGTTTAGTGATGATCATGATGATGGCAGTCATGGTGACTTCTGCTTTTGCAGACGATTGCCTGAACCGTGGTCAGCTTGATGAAATGTATTGTGACAACGACGGTGACCTCTGCGCTGACGCGCCGACCGACGAAAGCAAGTTCCGTGACCCCAGCACTCTGGTCTTTACCTACACTCCTGTAGAAGACCCCGCTGTCTATCAGGATGCTTTTTCTGACTTCCAGCGTTACCTCGAAAAGGCTACTGGCAAGCGTGTTATCTACTACACCGTCCAGTCCAACGCCGCTGAGGTTGAGGCCATGCGTTCCGGCCGTCTGCACATTGCTGGTTTCTCCACTGGCCCCACTGGCTTCGCAGTTAACCTTGCTGGTTTTGTCCCGATGGCAGTCAAGGGCTACCCCGATGGTTTCCAGGGCTACAACCTGATTATGGTTGTTCGTGCCGACAGCCCCTACAAGTCCCTCAAGGACCTCAAGGGCAAGGTTGTTGCTCACACCGCAGCTTCCTCTAACTCTGGTAACCTCGCTCCCCGCGCTCTCTTCCCCAAGCTCGGCCTTGTCCCCGACAAGGATTACCGCGTTGTATATTCCGGCAAGCATGACCAGTCCATCATGGGCGTTCTGCACGGCGACTATGATGCAGCTCCGGTTGCTTCCGACGTCTTTACCCGTATGGCAGAAGCTGGCCGTATCGACAGCTCCAAGTTCCGCATCATTTACCGTAGCGCAAAGTTCCCCACCTCTGCTTTTGGTTATGCACACGACCTCAAGCCTGAGCTGGTTCAGAAAATCATTGGCGCGTTCAACACCTACCGCTTCACTCCTGAAATGCAGAAGACCTTTAAGGGTGCTGACCGTTTCTATCCCGTCACCTACATGGCTGACTGGAAGGTCATCCGTGATATCGCCGAATCCACTGGCGTATATTACAACAAGGCTGGCCTGAAAAAGATGGCTGCAAAAGAAGCTGCCAAGCGCGCAAAGAAGAAATAAAACTTCCTTTGCCCCAATTGCATCTAACCCGGAGGAACATGTGTTTCTCCGGGTTCATACATCCAAGGACCTAAAAAAAAGTGGCAACGATGAATGATTCTGAGCGCACCCTGCGCATTGAAAACCTGGTCAAAGAATATGTGCCTGGCAAGCCTGTTCTGAAAGGTATCTCCCTTGAAATTTCTGGCCGTACCACGACCGCAATCATTGGACCTTCCGGCACAGGTAAGTCCACTCTGATTCGCTGTATCAATCGTCTGATTGATCCCACCAGCGGCAGCATCTCCATTGGAGACAAGGAACTGACCTCCATGAGTGGTAAAGATCTGCGTGCAGCTCGCCGCCGTGTTGGTATGGTTTTTCAGGAGTTTAACCTTGTGGAGCGTCTTTCCGTTATGGAAAACGTGCTCTGTGGCCGTCTCGGATACCTTCCGGTTTGGCGTGCATGGCTCCGCAAATACCCCCAGGACGACATCGAAAGAGCATTCAACCTGCTCGACAGCGTTGGTCTGCTGGAGTTCGCAAACGCTCGTGCAGATAGCCTGTCTGGCGGTCAGCGTCAGCGTGTTGGCATTGCCCGCGCCCTGATGCAGGACCCTCACATCCTCCTCGCTGACGAGCCGACTTCTTCTCTGGACCCCAAGACCTCTGTCGAGATCATGGAGCTGCTGACCCGTGTCTGCACCGAGCGTAAAATCCCGCTTCTCGTCAACATTCATGACGTGAACCTCGGTAAGCGCTTTGCTGACCGCATCATCGGCATGAGCAAGGGCCATGTGGTCTTTGATGGCAAACCAGACGAACTTGAACCCCGTCATCTTCAGGAAATTTACGGCGGCAAGGATTGGCTGCAATGAGCGCTCAGGCCAGAAAATCGCCCTTTAAGGTAAACTGGTGGGCACGTCTGGGCTATGTGCTTGCTATTATCTATGGCATTTATGCTGTGTCCATTTTGGACATCACCTGGGATCGTTTTCTCATCGGTCTTGGTAATGGTGCGCAGTTTCTTTCCGAAATGGTGCCCCCGAACTTTGATCGCTGGAAGCTGCTGATCTGCAACCTGCTGGAAACCATCCAGATCGCTGTAATTGCATCTGCCTTTGGTGTTCTCTTTTCTTTGCCTGTTGGTTTCTGCGCAGCTCGCAACCTTATGCCAGACTGGATGACCTGGCCCGCTCGTGCTTTTGTCTGCATCTGCCGCTCATTTCACCCGGTCATCTTCGCAATTTTGTTTGTTAAGGCCGTTGGCTTTGGTCCGCTTGCAGGTATTCTGACGCTGGTCTTTGCCTCCATCGGCTTTATTGGCAAGCTCTTTGCCGAAGCTATTGAGGAAATTAGCCTCAAGCCTGTTGAAGCCTTGCGTGCTTCTGGTGCTCCATTTTTGAGCATGCTCATTTATGCTGTACTGCCACAGGTTTTTAATCGTTTTGTTGGCTTCGCTTCGTATCAGTTCGACGCCAACCTGCGTAACTCCACTATGGTTGGCATTGTCGGTGCTGGTGGCATTGGCGGAACCCTTTTCGCCGCATTCCAGCGCTTCGACTATGATTTCCTTTCCGCAATTCTGATTTCCATTATCGCTCTCATCATGGTTTCGGAATTCCTGTCCGTGAAAGTGAAGGATTTGTTCCGATGACTGATACACGTAAATGGGTTCGTTTCACCCCTGCACAGCGTCTCGCTCGCTTTATTTTCTATTTCTGTGCTGTGGCGCTTTTTGTGTGGTCTGTGCAGACCGTCGAGGTTATTCCAGAGTTTTTGTATGATGCGCCGACTCAGGTCAAAGACCTGTTTAGCCGCATGGTGCCTCTGGATTTTGCCTACTACCCAGAGGGTCTTCATACTCCGCTCATGGAGACTCTGCATATCGCAACGCTTGGAACGCTGCTCGCCATTGTGCTGGCACTTCCCGTTGGCCTTATGGGCGCCAAGAACATCACCAAGGTTCCAGTTCTGAACTGGTTCGCCAAGCTGATTCTTGTCTCCTCCCGTACGGTTAACTCTCTTGTCTGGGCACTGCTTTTCGTGGCCGTTTTTGGTCCCGGTGCTCTGGCTGGAGCCGTTGCCATTGGTTTCCGTTCCATTGGTTTCTGCGGAAAGCTCATCGCCGAAGCTCTCGAAGAGTGTCGGCAGGGTCCCGTGGAAGCGTTGAAAGCTGCTGGTGCTCCTTGGGCTACAGTGTTTCTCAAGGGTTACTGGCCTCAGGTTGCTCCCGCATTTTGGGGCATCCTGCTGTTCCGCTGGGACATTAATGTGCGTGAATCTGCGGTTATTGGTCTCGTGGGTGCCGGTGGTATCGGCATGGCCCTCGAAACTTCCCTCAACCTGTTTGAGTGGGACCGCGTTGGTGTCATCCTTGTCTGCATTCTGACCATCGTTGTCCTTGCAGAAATCTTTGTTACCAACATTCGTAAGCACATCATCTAGCGCAAGCGCATATGAGTGCAAAGCGGAGGAGGCGAAAGCCTTCTCCGCTTTTTTTATGGGGAAAGTTTGTGGGGACGTGGGGCGGGGGCTTGGAAAGTGAGTGATGTGTGTGGGATGTGATATGTGGGATGTGTGTGTGGCTGGCAGCGAGTTTATGATGGGCTTTTTTACCTCCGGTGGGCAAGGGGATTGCATCCCCCTGCACCCCGCATCGGGGGAGGAGAGTCTGTAAAAAGGAGTAACGTGATGTGTGATGTGATGAGTGCAGTGGGCTGATATGTGGGATGTGTGTAAGGCTTATGGTGTGTTGGTGATGGGGCTTTTTTTACCTCTGGTGGGCAAGGGGATTGCATCCCCCTGCACCCTGCATCGGGGGAGGAGGCTTAGCAGTGTGCAGGTTCGGGGGGAACATTGGTGCAGTTCAGGATTCCGAACTGTGGAACTGCCACGGGTCTGGAGTAGTAGAAGCCTTGGATAAAGGTGCAGCGCATATTAAACAGTGCTGTGACCTGGGTTTTATTCTCTACGCCTTCCGCGATAACATTGAGGCCGAGTTGTTCGCCGGTGCTGATGATGAGGTCGACGAGTCGTCGTTTTTGCGCGTTATTGTTCAGCTCGGAAACAAAGCATTTATCGACCTTGAGTGTGTCCAGTGGCAGGTCGATAAGTCGGGAGAGTGAGGAATATCCAGTCCCGAAGTCATCCAGAGCAATTTTTAGTCCTATCTCACGCAGGGCGTGCAGGGTTCGTGCGGCCTTTTGCGGGTCTCTGGCTGTATCTGTTTCCGTCACTTCGAGCTTGATGTCTTGTGGCTCTCGCTGGGTTTCATGGAGTATGTCCACGATTTTACGCGACAGTCGCAGGTCGTTCAGCTGAGCGGCGGCGAGGTTCACATTGAGCGTAAAGTTGTCTGGTGAACCTGCAAGTTCTTTGAGCCTTGGGTAATCAAGGCAGGCCTGCCGGAACACAAATTCACCAATTGGAACGATGAGTTTGCTGGTTTCGGCGACAGGTATAAACGCCCCAGGCAGGAGGAGACCGTGTTTAGGGTGGTTCCAGCGCACAAGAGCCTCTGCCCCGGCAATAGTCGTTGTCGGAGAGTGGACAATTGGCTGGTAGTGAACGGTGAACTGTTTACTTTCAATGGCCTTTTGCAACTGGTTTAGGGTTCGCAGATTTTTTTGAGCCTGTGCGTGCATCCCTTCATTAAACGTCACGCAGGAGCGAGGGCCAAGGTTTTTGGCAACCGTAAGTGCGGCTTCGGCATCCTGAATCAGTTCATTGGGCTGACAGTCCCTTTCGGCGAAAGCAATACTGGCAACGCACGAAAGGTAGAGATTCGGCATGTACCTGCTTCGGAATGGCTGATCAAAAAGCTGCTGCACCGTTTTGACGAAGTGGCGGGCTTCCCGCTCAAATTCAAGCCCGGTGAGCAGTGCCCCAAACGTATCGCTCCCAAGCCGGGTGATAAGCACATTGGACCTTTTGAGTGCAGAAAGTCGCCGAGCGACGCTTTGCAAAATGCGGTCTCCCTCTTTTCTGCCAAAAGAATCATTAATCATATTGAACTTTTGGAGGTCAAAGAAGCAGAGGGCAACTGAGCTGGCGGGCCATTGTTCTTGCAAAATTTCTGCAAGTCTGTCTTCAAGACTTTTGCGGTTCGGCAGACGGGTGAGTGAGTCAAAATAGAGTTGCCGGTGCAGGTTTGCCTCAGCTGATTTGTGTCGAAAAATACTTCCAAGCGTATTGGTGACAGACACAAGATAGCAATGTTCCATTGTGGAAAAGGAGTGCTCGCGAGGGAATTCAAGGTACAGAAATGCATCTGTCTTGGATTCATGCACTATGGAAATATGAAGCCGTCTGCACAGCAGATCGAGCTGTGGGGTGTCATGAGCCGCGCTGTCTGTGTTGGTGAGACATAAGGTCTTGGGCGGAACGGACGATGGTTCCCGGCAGAGAAATTCAGGTGCAATGCTGTTTTCTGCGGTCCATTCTCCACTGGAGCAGCATTCCCCAAAGAGCGCGCAGTCTGCATTGTACGTGAAGAGCTTGGCCCGGCAGTTCTCAGGCATCCAGTGAAGCTTGAGGAGTTTGTCGAGACCTTCCTGCAAGACTTCTGCAAAACTTCGGCGTCCAATAGAATTGTTCAGAAGATCGTTCAGGTAGTCGTAAAAATTGCGATCCTGAAGGAAGTCGTTGGTTCTTTTGTCGAGAACTTCCTGAACGTGTTCTGTGTAGAGAGAACAAAAGAGGCTGTTTGACCTGTGCTTGAGATGCGTCGAGATGCGGGCATGAAGCTCTTCTTTGTTTCGAGGAAGCACAATACAGTCTGTTGCGCCAGCTTCAAAACATTTAAGCACGGTATTTTCATCGTGCTCAGGGATGATAAAGAGCACGGGCGGTGCATCGTGATCTAAACTCTGAATTTTCTCACAAAGTGCAAAGCCAGGACTGGCGATGGTGTGGCAACAAATGATTATGAGTTTGGGGACTTGTGTGTACTCATGAAGCGTATGAATGGCTTGTACGGGATTCGATTCTGTAGAAAAATCTATTTTGATCTCTGATAAAACAGATTCGACTGCATCAAAGGATGCTCTATCATCATCAAATATTAAAAGAAAATCTGCACTGCTCATAAACCGCCTACGCTTTTCTCTGCTCTTGTTTTTTTCTCTTCTGCATGATGAAGCATGTATGCGGTGAATGCAAGTACGCTTTTTTTTGAACAAATGTCTTTGTCTTGCCCAAAAAGCTGGCATGCACTTCTCTGCAAAGAAAAAGGGCAGTCGAGAACCGGCTGCCCTTTTTTTGTGAGGATATTCTTTTATGATGCGGAACTTTTTTCAATGCGAATGAAGTGTTCCTGCAAAGCCACACCGCCACCCGCGTGATCTATCTTGTCAAGTCCGCCAATCATGAGTTCCTGATCGGCAATGCCCTGCGAGCTTCTGCTCTCTGGCGGGAGCCTGTGCCCAAAGCCATGTACGACGAATACTGCCTCGGGGTGTATGAATTCCGTGACATACGCAATGGTCTTGGAACGGTACTCACCGTTAACCAGATACACTTCGTCTCCGTCTGCAATCCCCATTTCGCGAGCTTTGCTGCTGTTGATCCACACGGGGTTAATGGGCATCTGCTCGTTGAGCATGGGATTGTTGAGCGTATGCCCCTGAGTGTGGAGCGCACAGCGGCCAAAGGTCAAACGGAAGGCTCCTTCGGGAACCTCGGAGGGCGGTGTGTACGCAGGCAGTGACTCAAAGCCCATGTCTTCGAGTTTCTGGCAGTGCATTTCGATTTTGCCTGATGGCGTCGGGAAGCTCAGTTTTTCAAAGCTTCTGTACTTGGCCGTGTCTGTGACCGGCACTTCGCCTGTGGCGTCAAAGTCCTCAATGCTCATGCCTGTGTCTGTGAGCTGGTAGTTCCACATGTCTTCGGCAGTTTCAAACGACAGTTCCGGGAAGCCCATTCGCTTGGCAATGCCGCCCAGAATTTCCCATTCCGAGCGGGTTTCATAGCGAGGCGTAACGGCCCGTGCCCGCCGGAAGAAATACGGTTTGAGTCCATTCTTTGTCGCGAGCGGAGACTCTCGCTCAAGGTACGTTGAGAGCGGCAAAACGACATCGGCAAACCATGCCGTGTCGGACCAGCTAAAGGTGGTGCTGACGAGCAGATCAAGCTTGTCGAGAATTTCGCGCTGGCGCTCAGGATCGGGCAGGGCGTGAAGCGGGTCATGGCGATGCGCAATGTAGGCTTTGATAGGGTACGGGTCGCCCGTTTCAATTGCTTCAATGGACTTGTTGATAAGTCCGGGACCACCATCAATGTGTTTGAGCTTCCAGCCTGCACCGTCAACGCGCTTGTCCTCAGGCTTGGGGAAGAGGTCAGAGAATGCTTTGAGACCCTTTCGGCCAAAGTCCTTGGGCTTGTTGATAAGCGGCAGGCCACCCTTGGCGCCAATGGAGCCGAGCAGGGCGTTAATGATGTAGATGCTGCGGCACACATAGAATGAATTGGTGTAGCGGGAGACCATCCAGCCGGGGTGCCAAAGCACAGCCGGGGCGGCCGCTTTGAGTTCCTTGGCAAAGGCCACAAGCTTGGCTGCGGGAATACCTGTTTCTCCCTCGGCCCATTCTGGTGTGTATGGGGCAACGAAATCTGCAAGCACATCAAGGTCATGGATATATTCACTGGCGAACTTTTTATTGTACCAGTTGTTGCTCAAAAGACAGTTGATGACCGCGAGGTTAAAAGCATAGTCCGTGCCCGGCCGAATCATGAAAAAATTGTTGGCCTTGGTGGAAGAGACATTGGCGCGAATGTCGATGACTGTAAGCTTGCCGCCGTTTTTGAGGCTGTCGAGAGCGCCGTTGACCTCTTTGACGTTGATGGCTTCAAAGATGTTTCTGGTCTGAAGCACGATGTGTTTGGAGTTGCGCAGGTCATAGGCAACGCCTTTTCGACCATATCCCATAACGGATTTGGCAGCGTGCATGACGTTTCGGGCACAGGACGCATCATGATTGCAGTAGTTCGGGGAACCGATTCCCCGCATGAATGCCTTGTGCAGGTCTGCAAAGGGTCCACCTCTGTCGGACCAGAGAATGGATTTTGCGCCATGCTGTTTTTTGATGGCGCTGAGTTTTTCTGCAACGTAGTCCAGCGCCTCGTCATAGGTTGCCCGCCGCCATTTTCCTTCACCGCGTTTCCCGACGCGAATAAGCGGGTACTGCGGGCGTTCAGGGTCACGCAAAAGCGCGACTCCGGCAGCGCCACGGGGACACAGTCCACCAGCCATGCCAGAGTCGTGTGGATTTCCCTGAATAAACACGACGTCATCATTTTCGACCTCAACCTGAATGGGGCAGCGTACGCTACACATCCCACAAATGCTGTAGACCTTTTTTGGGGCCATTGTGCCTTTCTCCCTCAAACGTGTCGTAGTGAAATCCAGCCAGAAACACTCTGGATGGAGTCTGGTCCATATAAACCGTGTGATATTACCTTTTATCTGTTTCAGGGGGGCAAGGGCAAGGTGAACCCAAATTTTGTTCGAAATTGAAGCCGGACGGGGCTTTTCTGCGCATAAAAAAAGCCCCGCCACGAATGGCAGGGCTATTTTGTCGTGAAATGCTGCTGTGCCGTTAGGCGAGAGCGGCGAGATCGGGACCAATGTAAGTCCGCTCGTTTTCTCCAAGGATACCAAGCGAGAGACAGATAAGGGTCCACAGGTGAACAGTTCGGAAGCCGCCCTTGTAATATTCGGACAGGTCTTCGATCTGGGAGTGGCAGTTGTGGCAGGGGGTGATGCAGTATGGCGCACCCGTTGCCATGATCTGGTCAAACTTCTTTTTGCCGTATGCGCGGCGTTCAGCGTTGAAGCCAGACTGGAGGGAACCACCGCCGCCACCGCAGCAGTAGTTGTTGGTGCGGTTTGGCCACATCTCAATGAGGTTTTCCTCACCGACAATGGACTTGACCACAAAGCGCAGGTCGTCTGCGAGTGGATCGCCAAGGGTTTTGCGAACCATCTGGCAGGGGTCCTGCACGGTGAATTTCACCTTGGCGTCGCGGTTCCAGTCTGAATTGACCGGAAGCTTTCCTTCGCGAATCCATTTGGCGTACCACTGGATGATGCTGGTGAATTCAAAGTTGTGCTCAACGTTGAACTTTTTCAGTCCAGAACGCATGGCATAAAATTCGTGACCACATTCCGTGCTCAGCCAGACCTTGCAGCCAAGCTCGTTGACGCGTTCAGCCTTGGTCCGGACGACCTGTTCCCAGGATTCATCGTTAGCAGCGAACATGCAGTATGTTTCGCCAGCCCAGGCTGTGTCTGAGTAGGTCCAGTCAGCGCCAACAATATCCAGAATTTTCCAGAGCGGTACCATCTCGTCAGGTTCGTTGACGGGTTCGCGGGAGTTCTGGTTCAGGTAAAAGTGGGCACCCTGCTTGTTGATGGGAGCCTTGAGTTTTTCCTGTCCGGGCTGGGTTTCCTGCACTTCTTCCAAAACGTCTTCCACAACAAAGCGAAAATCTTCTGGGGAAATGCCCATTGCGGAAAGTGTTGGGGTGGTGAGGGCTGTCTCGCAGGAGCGGACAATGCCTCGGGGGCGCTCTTCTTTGGGCCAGCAGGTCCGGGCCTGATACACGAGCTGCGGGATGTTGATCTGCATGGGGCAAATCTTCATGCAGCGTTCGCACATGGTGCACATCCAGACCCACGGAGTGCTGGTGATTTCTTCATCCAGACCGAGCGCAGCCATACGGAGGAACTTGCGAGGGTCCATGCCTTCCAGTCCGGATGCCGGGCATCCAGCGGAGCACAGGCCGCAGGTCAGACACATGTTGAGGTGTCCACCTTCGGGGAGAAGCTCCGTGACTTTGTCTTTAAATGAAATGCGTGATGTTTTTTCGTTCATGATCTTGAGCGGGGTTAACGGCGAAAAAGGTTCGGGAATTTGACTATAGGCTCTTGACCGCAGTTGCAAGGACTTCCTTTTGCAAAACGGGATTCATGAAGAAAAAAATATTTTTTTCTAAATAATTATTACTGCAAAAGCTCTTTTTTTCACGTGAATGCGGGTGTTTTGGGCGGGTGGGGAGCAGAACGATGATTTCCTTATGCTGCCGAAGCAAAACATAAAAAATGCGCAGAGTGTGTGAAAGAATGCACTAGCGCCTTCATGAAAGAAAAAATGATATTCTAAGTGAAGAGGAAAAGTAATGTAAAGTGCTTTTTGAAAAGATGCTCGTGTATTTCAGAGGAGGTGTCTTGACAGTCTGATGTAATATATGCTTTTCCATATTAAGGTTATTTAGAAATAAGGCTGGGGAGTGTGTCTGACTGTTGTTTTGTGTCGCATGCTTTTTGAAGCTCTGCGGCAATAACCGCCCCGAGGAGTGCGTCTATGGTGTTTTCATGGCTCAATGTCGCTATTCTCCTTGCTTTGATCTTTGGTTTCCTTTTTGCCGCAGGCCCTTTGCTTGGTGGCGTCCTGCTGGCGCCCAAATCCCGTGGCGGCGCAATGGGACTTCCCTACGAGTGCGGTGCCGTTCCTCATGGTTCCCCTCATTCCATCCGTTTTAGTATCAATTATGCCATCTATGCCCTGCTGTTTTTAGCGTTCGACGTAGATGTGCTCTATCTTTTCCCGGTAGCGACGTACTTTCCCGATAGTGCAGGCTGGTGGCCGCTTATTAAGCTGATTATTTTCATAGTGGTGCTGGCCCTTGGATGTGTCTATTTCTGGAAGAAAGGGGTGTTCGAATGGCCGCGAAAAATCCACTTTTGACGCCTGCTGCGTCACAGATTGACGACCCTTTGGTCAATCTTCAACTGTCCAATAAAATTCTGGATGTGTGCCGCGCCATGTCGCTGTGGCCCATGACCTTTGGCATTGCCTGCTGCGCTATCGAAATGATGGCCAGCGGCATGGCCCGCTTTGATGTGTCCCGTTTTGGGGCCGAAGTCTTTCGGCCATCACCGCGTCAGGCTGACGTCATGATTGTGGCCGGGACTGTTTCCGTCAAAATGGCGCCGACTCTGGTCCGTCTGTATGAACAGATGCCATCGCCAAAGTACGTGATTGCAATGGGAAACTGCGCAATCAGTGGTGGGCCGTTCAAGTTTAAGGGGCAGTATGGTGTTGTTGAGGGTGTGGATCAGCTTGTGCCTGTGGATGTGTATGTTCCTGGCTGTCCACCGCGTCCAGAGGGGTTGCTTGAAGGGCTGTTTAAACTTCAGGAAAAGATAACAGGCCGTCGCTGGTGGCCGGAAGCTCAGGCTCCGGGAGGCGAAAATGCTTGAATGGCTTGGTGAGATTTCGAGCGTCTGCAATGCCTTGTGTGATCCAGAAAAAACAGGGCAAAGCTGGCGGGTGCTTTTGGAAAAGGCTCAGCTTCGGGCTGCGGTCCGGCGGGCCTATCGTGAAGGGTACTTTTTGGAAGATGTGACCTGTACGCACATAAAAGAAGGCTTTGGAGTGCTTTATCACTTTGGGCACTATGAGCTGCATCACCGACTGACGTATCAGGTCATTCTGGCGGAGGATGCCGCCACGATCCCCAGCATTGCAGACATTTATCAGGGTGCCGAGTGGCACGAGCGCGAGTGTATGGATTTTTATCCTGTAGAGTTCACCGACAACCCGAATCCACTCCGACTGCTTTTGCCGCAGGAAATGACGGAAAAGCCTTTGCTCAAGCCAGAGAAGAAATTGTCTGGACTGCTCGACATCATGTGCATTTCTGATGTGGTGCACTGCAAGTCTGACCACCCGCTTGCTCAGGCCATGAGCGAACAGGTGGCGGCGCAAAAGGCAGAAGCGGCAGAAGCGGCGCAAAAGGCAGAAAAGAGTGATGCGGAGGATGCTGCTCCAGCTGAGTGAGCGCAAAAGAGGTGAGCGAACAGGAAGGCTGGCGGGGTCAGCCGGGCCATAGCTGAAAAGGATACGCCTTATGCTCAAATGGGAAGAACGGATTCAGGGTGATGCGTACACCCGGCGTTTTGAAAAGGGTGCGGCAGAAAATACCATGATTATCAACATGGGGCCTCAGCATCCTTCCACGCATGGTGTCTTGCGCATCATTTGTGAGCTTGATGGGGAGTATGTACGGCGGGCAGAGCCAGTCTTGGGCTACATCCACCGAATGCACGAAAAAATGGGAGAGACCAAAACATGGTGGCAGTTCCTCCCAAACACCGGACGCATTGACTATCTGCATGCCATGGCATGGGGCCACACCTATGTGCTGGCTGTTGAGCGCCTTGCTGGGATCGAAGTCCCGGAACGTGCCGAATATTTGCGGGTTATCAGCACAGAGCTGAACCGCATCCAGTCTCACCTGCTCTGGTGGGGCGCATATCTTCTCGACCTTGGGGCATTTACCCCCATTCTCTACGCATTTGCTGACAGGGAAATCATTCAGGATATTTTGCAGGAACCGACAGGGTCCCGGCTGACGTATTGCTATCACCGTTTTGGTGGGGTGCGGGCTGACGTTGGCCCAAACTTTGAGCAGAGCATCCGCGATTACATTGCGTATCAGCGCAAGCGGATGCCCATGTACAAAGATCTTGTGACAGACAATGTCATCTTCCGAAACCGTGTCGAAGGTATCGGCATCATCGATCAGGACATGTGTCGGCGTTACGGTGCGACAGGACCTGTCTCCCGGGGTTCCGGCATTGATTATGACTGTCGCCGGGACGAACCGTATTCCGTGTACGACCGTTTTGATTTTGATGTTCCTGTGTATCAGGAAGGGGATGCCATGGCGCGGTACATGGTGCGGATGGATGAACTGGAACAGAGTATGCGCATTATTGAGCAGGCTTTGGACCAGCTCCCCAGCGCCGAAGGCAAGCACATTGCCAAGAAGGCCCCCAAGCCGACGTTCAAGCCGCCCAAGGGCGAGTGCTACGCTGCAACAGAGGGCGGGCGCGGCAAGGTCGGCATTTATGTCATGAGTGACGGGAGCAAAACTCCGTACCGGATTCGTTTACGTGCCCCGGGGTATAGCAATCTGAGTCTCTTCCCGGAACTTGCTCAGGGAACTTTGCTTGCAGACACCGTGTCCATACTGGGAAGCCTTGACCTTGTAATTCCGGAGATCGACCGATGAACACTGGCTCAATGATTTTCGGCGTTCCTTTGGAACTTTTCCGCGTTGTGGTCGGTCTGGTTGGCCTTGCTGCCTTTATTGGCCTGAGTGCGCTTTTGCTCGTGTGGATGGAGCGTAAGGTCGCCGGGCATTTCCAGCGTCGCCCTGGTCCCTTTGAAGTCGGTCCGCATGGTCTGCTCCAGAGCGTGGCTGATGCGGGGAAGCTCATTGCCAAACAGCTTGTGCGGCCTGATGGAGCCGATCCGATTCTGTACTGGGTGGCTCCGGTGCTGGCCTTTTTGCCTGTCTTTGTCACGCTGCTCCCGATTCCGTGGGGTGAAACGTGGGTCGCACACGAAAGTAATCTCGGCATTCTTTTGATTCTGGCCTTTGCAGGTATGGGCGTGCTGTCGCTGTGTCTGGCGGGCTGGGCCTCAGAAAACAAATGGTCTCTGCTTGGTGGCGCGCGTGCACTGGCACAGGCTGTGGCCTATGAAATTCCTATGCTGCTTGCGCTGGTTGCTGTGGTGCTGGTCACCGGAACCATGAACCTGAGCGAGGTGGTCGAGGTGCAGGGTGGCTGGCCGTGGCAGTGGGCTGCCATGACACAGCCTGTCGCCTTTGTTCTCTATTTTATCTGTGCTGTGGCCGAGACAAACCGTGCACCTTTTGACTTGCCAGAGGGTGAGTCGGAGCTGACCGGTGGTTTCCATACTGAATATTCAGGCATGGGGTTTGGCCTCTTTTTCCTCGCGGAATACGCCAACATGATTGTGGTCGCAGGCGTGGCAACGGCGCTGTTCCTTGGCGGCTGGAAAGGGCCAGTTTTCGATGGCCCGTGGTGGTTTGTCCTCAAGGTTTATGCCCTGATTTTTGTCATGATGTGGTTCCGCTGGACCTATCCGCGTGTGCGTTTTGACCAGCTTTTGAATATCGCGTGGAAGTGGCTCATTCCTTTGGCCATTCTGAATCTCTTGGTGACGGCGATTGTGGTGAAGCTGGTTTAGCCTTTGAGTGGCGGTTTTTTGAAAGGAAGGAAGCAAGACAATGAGTGCATGCACATCCGCGAAACAGATTGGACAGACGCTCAAGGGGCTGTGGAGCCTTGCTGTTGGCCTCAAGGTCACGGGCAAGAATTATGTCAGTCCGCAGCTGACAGTGCATTATCCGCGCGAAACCGTGGATAACATCGACAGTTATCATGGACATATTGAACTGGTGGGCAAACCCAAGGACCCCGGCGTCCCCCGTTGCATTTGCTGTATGCTTTGCGTGACGAGTTGCCCGTCCAGCTGCATCACCGTGGTTCGGAAAAAAGAACCAAAGCCTGAGCCTGCGCCAGAGACGGATGCACCAGCAGAAATGCTGGGCGAGGTGAAAAAGAAAAAGACGCCTCCGGCAGGAAAACCCGCCAAGACACCCTCGCGGTGGAGAGTGAATTATAACCTGTGCAGCCTCTGCGGAACCTGCGTGGAAGTTTGCCCGGTCAAGTCCATTCGTTTTTCTAGTGAGGCGTATCTCGCGGGCTTTTCCAGAGAGGAATTTGATTTCGACCTGCTGGAGCGTTTACGCAGGCAGGCCGGAATTCCAGAGGCTGAGGCGCAGGATGGAGAGCGGAAAGACTGAGAGCAACGCACTGTGAGTGCATAAGTTCAGGAAGGCCGGATATCTCATGGATACAGAACTACTCGCCAAGCTGTTTTTCGTGTTTTACGTGCTGATAGCGTTCTTTGGGGCGCTGGTAGCCGTCATTGCGAAAAATATTGTTCGGGCAATGACGGGGCTGATTTTGACGCTTTTTGGCGTGGCCGGACTTTATTTAGTGATGAATGCGCCACTGGTCGCGCTCATGCAGCTGCTCATCTATCTTGGAGCAGTTGTTGTTCTGATTTTCTTTGCCATCATGCTGACCCGTGCGCCTGCGGATTCGACTGAGCGGGAGCATCGCGGAGCAGGGCAGTGGCTGCTTGCCATGCTCGGTGGCATCGTGCCTGCTGGAATACTGGCGCTGGTCTGCCTCAAGGTGCAGATCCCAAGCCTGAGCACCCCGGAGGCTGTTCCGATCAAGGCATTGGGACAGGCGCTTATTCAAGACTATGTTTTGGCTTTTGAACTGATTTCTGTGGTGCTTCTGGTTGCAATGATTGGCGCTGTGCTCCTGGCCTGGCAGAGGAGGGTTGGACGATGAGCAATCTCGTACTGTACCAGCTTGTCGCACTCGGACTTTTGGGAATTGGGCTGTTCGGCATTGTGTACCGCCGAACACTTGTCGGGATGCTGATCTGCGTGGAACTGATGCTCAACGGTGCGGGCCTGTCCATTACGGCTGCGGGCCAGCTGACTGAAGCATCGGCGACGCTGTCGCAGTTGGCAACATTATTGGTCATGGGGCTTGCCGCCGCCGAGGCGACGCTTGTGCTGGCGATCATTCTGGTCGTGGTCAAGCGCTTTGGCAGTGACGCCAGTCGGGAAATCTCGGATCTCAAGGGGTAGGGCACATGCCGGAGTTCATAGAGAGCTATCGCCTGCTGATTCCACTGGCTGCGACCTTTTTTGCACCGTTTCTGATTTGGCTTATGCGCCACGATCAGAACTGGCGAGAGGGCGTGAGTTTTGTCGCTGCTGCTGTCGCGTTTTGCAGCATGCTGAGTTTTATTCCGGCGGTTATGGCCGGGAAAATCTGGACCCTGACAACCTTTCGCCTGCTCGAAGGTATTTCGGTCAAGCTGTGTGTTGACGGCCTGACCCTGATCTTTGGGCTGGTCGCGACCTTCCTGTGGTTCTGGGTCACGAGCTACAACATTGGGTACATGCGCTCGCTGAATGAGCATGCGCAGACCCGCTATTATTTTTGTTTTGCCATTGCAATTTTTGGAGCAGTGGGCGTGGCCATGAGCGCCAATGTTTTTACGCTCTATCTGTTCTATGAAATCATCACTGTTTTCACGTATCCGCTGGTTGCCCATCATCAGGACAGGGAAGGATTTAACGGGGCGCGAAAATACCTTGTGTACCTCATGGGAACCTCGAAGCTCTTTCTGCTTCCGGCCATGATTATGACCTACGTGCTGTGCGGAACCCTTGATTTCCATTTGGGCGACGTGATGCACGGCATGTTCCCGCCTGAGGTTGTTGCGGCCCATCCTACGGCCGTGACGGTGACCTATGTGCTGTACATTCTGGGCCTTGCCAAAGCCGCTATTATGCCTTTGCACAACTGGCTGCCCTCGGCGATGGTCGCTCCGACGCCTGTTTCGGCGCTGCTCCACGCTGTGGCCGTTGTTAAGGCTGGCGTGTTCTCGGTGTCCCGCATTGTGCTGTCGGGCTTTGGCGTTTCGGTGATGGATCAACTCTTTTTGGGAATCCCCACCGCGTATGTGGCGGCATTCACCATTGTCGCGGCTTCGCTCATTGCCCTGACCAAGGACGACATCAAGGCTCGGCTGGCCTATTCCACAGTCAGTCAGCTTTCGTACATCGTGATTGGCGTGTGCATGCTCACTCCGCTTGCTGTGCAGGGTGGTCTGGCGCACATCGCGCATCACGCCTTCTCAAAGATCACACTCTTTATGGGTGCTGGTGCGATCTTCGTGGTCTCGCAGACCAGAAACATTAGTGAAATGAACGGGTACGGCCGCAAGATGCCGTGGACCTTTGGCGCATTTGCCATTGCCTCGCTGTCCATGATTGGCGTTCCACCTGTCTGTGGCTTCGTGAGCAAGTGGTACATGATTAAGGGTGCGATTGATATTAACCGCATGGTGATCCTGTGTGCGCTCCTGCTCTCTACGTTCCTGAATGCGGGGTATTTCGCACCAATTAGCTTTAAGGCATTTTTCGGCAAGCCCAAGAGTGAGGCAGACCTTGCCGCGCTTCATGAGGCCCCGATTTCAATGGTCCTCCCGCTGTGTCTGACTGCTGCGGTCAGCGTGCTGCTGGGCCTGTATCCAGAGCTGTTCATGAACTTCATCGCGATTTTTGGAGGGTACTGAGTATGCTCGGTGAACGTCTGGGAAACTGGCTGTCGTGGCAAAGGGCACGGGCTGGCGCATGGAAAAAGGCGCTGTTCGTGGTGCTGGGCCTGCTGCTGGTGCTGAACCTCTTTTTGCGGCCGCACCACCCGCACTTTGGCTATGATGCCTATCCGGGATTCTGGGCCGTGTTTGGCTTTGGTTTTGCGGTGCTCATGACTGTGGTGCTCAAGAAAATCCTTTTTCCCATCCTGAAGAAGCCCGAGGATTATTATGACAGGGACTAGTTTTCTCCATCCGGCACTCTGGTTCTTCGGCATGGCTGCGCTTTTGGTCATCTGGCCCCGGCGCGGCTGGAAATGGTTACTCCTGACAGCTCCGGTTCTGGCTATTGCCAGTGTGCTTCTGATGCAGCCCGGAGAATATGGACACGTTTTTTACCTCTGGGGCGATGAGCCGCTTACCCTTGGGCGAGTGGACAAGCTCTCGGTGATCTTTGCACACGTCTTTGCGGTGGAATCCCTGCTGGGCTTTCTCTTTGCGTTTCACCTCAAGGATAAATATCAGCATATCGCCGCAGCCTGCTATGTGGGCGGAGCCTTTGGCTGCGTGTTTGCTGGCGATTACTTTACGCTGTTTATTTTCTGGGAAGTCATGTCCGTGGCCTCCACCTTCCTTGTCTGGCTGAATAACTCAGACGTTTCAACACGGGCTGGCTTCCGATATTTCCTGTTCCACACTCTGGGCGGGCTGTTCCTGCTCGGTGGAATGCTTCTGCGCTACTGTGACATTGGCACCTTTGCCTTTACGCCTATCGATCCGGCTTCGGCCCAGTATTATGACTGGCTGATTCTGACAGGCTTCTGTGTGAACGCCGCCGTGGTTCCGCTGCATGCGTGGCTGCCAGACGCGTATCCAGAAGCAACCGTGACGGGTGCAGTCTTCATGAGTGCATTCACCACCAAGACAGCCGTGTATGTGCTGGCGCGGGCCTTCTGCTCCTGGGAAATCCTTGCATATGCGGGTGTCATCATGGCGCTGTATGGCGTTTTTTATGCGACCATCGAGAACAATGCCCGGCGAATCTTGGCCTACCATATTGTTTCGCAGGTCGGATACATGGTGGCGGGTATTGGTATTGGTACGGCTATGACCATGAATGGAGCCTGTGCACATGCGTACGCGCATATCCTGTATAAGGGACTGCTTTTTATGAGCGTGGGCACTGTACTGTATGCCACTGGTACGGCGAAGCTGTCCGAGCTTGGCGGGCTGGCTTCAAGGATGCCGCTGGTTGTGCTCTGTTATGTGGTGGCGGGGCTGTCCATCTCGGGCATGCCATTCTTCAACGGATTTATTTCCAAGAACATCACCATTGCCGGTGCCGCAGAAGCGCATCATCCGCTGCTGGCGCTGGGAATGGAAATCGCGGCGGTTGGTACCTTCCTGTCTGTCGGTATCAAGCTCCCATACTTTGCCTTCTGGGGTGGAAAGCCAGAAGACAAGACAAGGGAGATCCGGCCTATTCCCCTGAATATGTATCTTGCCATGTTTGGCGGAAGCGCTTTGTGTTTCCTGATGGGTGTTTTCCCGCAGATGCTGTATGCGCTGCTGCCGTACCAGCCCGAGGCTGGGCATGGACTGCCTCAGGTCGCACAGTCACTTGCGTCCTTTGATATTGGTTTTACGCCATACACTGCATGGAATCTTGTGCAGGCCTTTATGCTGCTTGGCTTTACCGGGCTTGGCTTTTACGTCATGCGCCGGGTTATTGTCCCCCATCCCTCGCGGAACCTTGATTTCGACTGGGTATACCGCATGGTTGGACGGCTTGGTCTGCTGTTGATTTGCTGGCCGATTTCTGTGCTGGATAGCCTGTGGACCAAGGCATACCGGGTGATTGGCCTGCGTTTGCTCATGGCGTTTGCGTGGCTGGCTGGCAAGTTTGACGTCAAGGCCATTGATGGGGTGGTGGATGGTACGGCCTATGGCGTGCGCGGTATTGGCCGTGGGCTGGCAAAGGCGCAGACAGGGCGCATTCAGGACTATCTTGCGCTGGCTGTGCTGCTTGGACTTGGCATCTTCGCTGTAATCTGGTTCCGGGGATAAGGCCCGGAGAACGGAGCGGAATCTATGACGAGCTATCCGGTTCTTACGTCTCTGATCTTCTTCCCATTGGCGATGGCCCTGGTGCTCTTTCTGGTGCGCTGCGACAGGGCCGTGCGCTGGCTGACGCTTGGTGCTGGCTTTGTCGAAATGTTCCTTGCACTTCCTTTGCTGGGGTTCCAGCTTGGAACCGGGGAAATGCAGTTTGTGGAGCAGGTGCCGTGGGTGGCGCGCTGGAATCTCCAGTATTATCTCGCGGTGGATGGCATTAGCCTGTTTATGGTTGTGCTGACTGTTGCGCTTCTGCCTCTGTGTACCCTGTGTTCCTGGACCTACATTTCGAAACGGGCCAAGGAATTTCACGTCTGTCTGCTTATGCTGACTGGGGCCTGTGTTGGCGTGTTCGTCGCAATGGACTTTGTCCTGTTCTATGTGTTCTGGGAAGCGATGCTTATCCCCATGTACCTGCTGATTGCAGTCTGGGGCGGGCCACGTCGGCGCTATGCATCCATCAAGTTTTTTCTCTACACGATGGCAGGTTCAACCCTGCTGCTCGTAGCAATTGTTGCCTTTTATCATCAGGCCGGAACCTTCTCTATTCCAGACCTGATGAAGACACAGTATTCGTTCCATTTCCAGTTCTGGGCGTTTCTGGCAATGGCTCTTGCCTTTGCCATCAAGTGCCCCATGTTCCCGTTCCACACATGGCTTCCGGCCGCGCACGTTGAAGCTCCTGCTGCGGGATCGGTGTATCTGGCTTCTGTGCTGCTGAAAATGGGTGCCTATGGATTCTTGCGGTTCTGTCTGCCCCTGACGCCAGCGGCAAGCGATTACTTTGCGCCAATGATGATTGCCATTTCTCTGGCAAGTATCATTTATGGCGGGCTGGCCGCCCTTGGGCAGCACGACATGAAAAAGCTGATTGCGTATTCCTCCGTGGGGCATATGGGCTTTGTAACCCTTGGCATCTTCCTGTTTAACAGCAGGGGCGTGGAAGGGGCGATGCTCCAGATGCTGAACCACGGCATTACCACGGGCGCACTCTTTATGCTGGTTGGTGCGATTTATGAGCGCAGTCACAGTCGTGAAATTTCCGATAATCTTGGGCTGGGCAAGTTCCTGCCGATTTACATGTTTTTCTTTGGGCTGTTTACGCTGTCCAGTTTTGGTTTCCCCGGAACGAACAGCTTTGTGGGCGAAACGCTGGTACTCATTGGCGCCTTTAGCTCCAGCTACTGGGTTGGCGCTATTGCGATTCCCGGCGCCCTGATTGCTGCGGCGTACATGCTCCGCCTTGGCCTCAAGCTCGCGTGGGGGCAGCCATCGTCTGTTCCGCAGGGGCATTTCTGGGATCTCAATATGCGTGAGTGGCTGTATCTGGCTCCGCTGGCAGTTTTTGTGCTGTACATCGGACTTGCTCCGGGAATCTTCCTCAAGGTGCTGGACCCATCCATTGACAGGTTGCTGGAAGATTTCCATGCCCGATCTGGTGAGATGTATTCTGAGAGCACGAGCTTGCAGGATCGTGTTGCCCCAGAGCTGGCACAGCTTGTGGCTTCGGACGAAGGTGAACTGCGCTAGGCGGGAACTGGTCCCCGGACAGGGGTGCAAAAGTCATCAACAGGAGAGAAGACCGTGTCCATTCATCCTGAGCTTTTTATGCCGGAACTCTTTCAGATTCTCCTGCTGCTGGTGCTGCTTTTTCAGAGCATCAGCAAGCTTGAGACCTTTCGTAACGATGCCTCCTGGGTGCCGTGGGGCGCGGCTGTAGGGATTGGAGTCGCGTTCTTTTCTCTGCACGTCCAGGGAACAATGTTCCACGGGGCATACTCTGTTGATGCCACCTCGCAGTTCTTTAAACTCGCTGTGAGTATTGGCTTTTTCATTGGTACCCTGAACGCCACGCGTCAGCCAACGCTGGAGCGGGAAAAGGAAACAGACTATTTCCTCTTTTTGGCGTTTTCTGCCCTTGGTCTGATGTTTTTGGCGTCGAGCGTAGAACTCATCACGATTTATATTGCTCTCGAGATTTCCTCGTATTCGCTGTATGCCATTATTCCGGTGCGGGCCAAGGATCGAAAAGCTGCAGAAGCTGGCATTAAGTACATTCTCTTTGGTGCTATTGCGACGGCCATTTCGCTGTATGGACTGGGCTTCATCCTTGCCGCCCAGCATTCGAGCTATCTGTCTGA
The DNA here is from genome assembly GCF_900167065.1 of Desulfobaculum bizertense DSM 18034. Taxonomy (NCBI): domain Bacteria; kingdom Pseudomonadati; phylum Thermodesulfobacteriota; class Desulfovibrionia; order Desulfovibrionales; family Desulfovibrionaceae; genus Desulfobaculum; species Desulfobaculum bizertense. Next base: position 97,149 of record NZ_FUYA01000003.1, on the reverse strand, counting down.
ACTTGCCTCGGCTGACTGGACATGGGCGTCCAATCCGCTTGCAGTTGTCGGCCTGTCGCTGTTCCTTGCGGGCATGTTCTACAAGCTGGCACTGTTCCCGTTCCATTTCTGGTGTCCGGATGTGTACGAAGGGGCGAGTAATGAAACCGCGGCATACGTCGCGACTTTGCCCAAGCTTGGCGCTGTTGTTGTGCTGGTTCGGCTGGCTGCCCTTGTTCAGCCGGGAATGGCCGTGACAATGATTTTTGCCGTGCTTGGTGCGGTTTCCATGACGATCGGTAACCTTGCGGCTCTGGCGCAAACAGACGTGAAGAGGATGCTGGGTTACTCCAGTGTGTCCCATGCAGGGTACATTATGCTGGGGCTGGTGGCCGGGACGGCAGATGGTCTGGCTTCGGCTGCATTTTACAGCCTTGTGTACATCCTGATGAACCTGACCTGTTTCTGGGTGGTGTGTAAGACCGCGCAGGACGGAGAGAACATTGCGCTAAAAGATCTGAATGGATTATCCCGGCGGGCACCGGTGATGGCGCTGGTTTTGGCTGTTGCTGCATTTGCCCTTGTGGGCCTGCCACCGACGGCCGGGTTTACTGGAAAACTTTTCCTGTTCACCAGTGCGTGGAATCACGGCTACAACTGGTTTGTGATTGTCGCTGCGGTGAACGCTGCAATATCTATTTATTACTATTTGAGCCTTGTGCGTCATGCCTATACCGCAGAGGAAGAAGGACCGGAGGAATCGCCGCATATCCCTGTCAGTGCCATGAGTAGGGTATGGGGATCTGTTCTTGCAGCCGCCATCCTCCTGCTTGGAATGGTTCCTGGTCCTGTGTTTGACCTCGCAAGCCTGGCGGGGCAGCACCTCTTGCCGTAATTGCGGCGCATGGTGGTTCAGTCCAAAAGGAGCGGCTCGGTTCGGGTCGCTCCTTTTTTTCTTTTGTGGTAAAAAGGAAAATGCTCAGTTTCTCAGAGTTTTTGTCGCTGCGTGAAAAAAACGCATGGCGATAAATGCTGTGGCGCTTATGAAAAAAGTGTCAAGCTGACGGGGTGGAAAGTGGGCGAAAAGTGGCTTTGAGGAGGGAAAATGTGCCGAGTGTCACTGAAAATTTGGACAGAAGTCTCAGGGAGTGTTTCCCTCGGAACTGAGGCAAATTGCGGTTTGCACTGAAAAGTAAAGCTTTTTTTCTTGCATGTGAAAGAAATCACATATGGTAGAAACGTGATTGACCATTCATTCACCAACTGATTTAACCCACTACATCAAAGCCTACGATTTGTGCAGGATTTATTTTTCCGCGTCTGGCTTTGGTTATCGGGCCGAGTCTGGAGACGGGAGGTTATGCTCTGTGAGCAGATACATCATTAAGATGGATCAGGATCGCTGTATTAGCTGTAATGCTTGTGAATTACATTGCAAACAATACAACCGGGTTCCCGAAGGCGCACGTCTTGGGCAGCTCATCACCGTTGGACCCCTGAACAAGGCTGGAAAGCCACGGATGATGAATCTTTTCATGCCGTGCTTCCACTGTGAACAGCCGTGGTGTGTTGCTGCCTGCCCGACCGAAGCGATGATTCGGCGGGACGACGGCATTGTCTATGTGAATCAGGATTTATGCGTTGGCTGCAAAGCCTGCATTATTGCCTGCCCGTGGGATGTTCCTCAGTGGGATGAGGCCGCAGGGAAGGTAATGAAATGTGATCTGTGCATGGACCGCGTGGATCAGGGGCTTGATCCCGCGTGTGTCACCGCATGCACCACCCATGCTCTGGAGTTTGTGCGACCAAATGAAGCATCGCACAGGACCCGTGAACGTCACGGACAAAAGATTCTTCTCAAGCGCGTTATGCGTTAAGTTGTCAATGTTTACCGAACCTTTAAGGAGGGTGGCACTGTGAAATTTAAATCGAGCCACGTACTGCTCGTACTCGCAGCAGTTGCAGTGGTCCTGTTTACGCAGGAAGCTGCATGGGCAGACCGCCTGAGCGACGCTATCACTCAGGCAATTCAGGCCGACAAGATTGATCCCAATGCAGCCAAGGGATACCTCGGAATCCCCGGCGCACCTGACCTGAACGTCGTTATCGGCGTTATCTGGGCCATCTGGGTTGGCTGGATTTTCTCTACTGTTGGTGCTTTTGGTGGCATCATGTCCGGCGTTGGTCATATTACCATTTACGGCCTTGGTGATTACGCCAAGGGCTTTGGTAAAGAGCTGACCATGAACAAGGTCGTGACTGACTCCATCCGTGTATCGAACCAGTGGCTTGTTGGTTGCTCCGCTGCTATCGGTTCCTTCAACTACTACCGCGCAGGCCGTCTGGTTGCTCCTTTGGGCATCGCTCTGGCTGTGGGTTCTGTTGCTGGTTCCTGGCTGGTGCCGTGGCTGACTGCTGGCAAGATTAACCTGAAGGATTACCTTGGATTCTTCGGCCTCTTCGTTCTCTTCCTTGGCTGCTACCTCTACTACCAGACGACGCCTAAGGCACAGTCCAAGAAGAGTGAAGCCAAGGCTGCTGCAAAAGCATTCGAAGCAAGCATCAAGTCTGGCAACGTCGACATGGAAGCTCAGGGCGTTAAGGTGAAGTCCTTCTCCCTGACTCGTTGCGAATTCACCTTCTTCGGTGTTGAATTCCACTTTAATCCGCTCGTTCCGGTTATTGGTGGTTTCTTCATCGCAGCTCTGGCATCCTTCCTCGGTGTCGGTGGCGGCTTCCTGCTGGTGCCGTTCCTGACCTCCGTTGCAGGTCTGCCGATGTACCTCGTTGCTGGTACCTCTTCCCTCGCAGTTTTCGTGGGTATGGCAAACTCCATTGCCTCCTACATGATCCTCAAGGGAACCCCGGTTCAGTGGAGCCTGATCGGTGCCGAGCTTATCGGTATCATCATCGGGTCCATGATTGGACCCCGTACTTCCAAGTACATCCCGGATGTCTGGCTGAAGCGCCTCTTCATCGTACTCGCTCTGTACGTTGGTCTGCGCTACTGCTCCAAGGGCTTCCTTGGCTTCAGCATCCTGCCTCCCTTCTAAGTCGGTCTATCCGATAAGACTCCTCGGGGCTGGCAGCGCTGCTGGCCAGCCCCTTTTTAACATCTCCTGAAAGAAGGAGATGAGACCAAAGCCGTAAGTGAGGGTGTGATGCTCGAATCATTCGACCGTCTGAATTATCTCTTTGATCCCATTTTTCTGTTTTTCTTCAAGCTGCCAGTGCCGCCAGTCTATGCGTATTTTCTTGGCATGCTGCTCTTGATTCTGGCGTGTACGCTTTTGGGTGAGCTGTCGCTTGCTGGCGTGTACTACGTGAACAGAAAGCACTTTGCGAAGCTGAACAGAGACATGATTCATAATCACAACCTGTCTGTTGAAGCCATTCGTGAAAAAGACAAGCGGAGCTACAAGGCGTGTAACTCACTTGCAAACGAAGCTTTTGGTCAGAATTTTTTCTCGCATATTGCCCTGTTTGCCTCCAGCCTGTGGCCCGTTCCTTTTGTTATGAGCTGGATGGTGTTCCGTTTTGGCGATGTTGCGTTTCAGCTTCCATTTACCATTCCCGCAATTGGCGATACTGTCGGCAATAATTTCGTTTTTGTTCCAATGTATGTGCTTGTCCGTGTGCTCTTTGCCCGGTCCAGAAAGTTCATTCCGGGCTATCGCTTCCTCGCGAGTGCCATGAAGAAGAATGAGGATATTGGCGAAGAGCTGCTGTCGTGGGATATCTTTGTGGATACCAAAAAGAAAAAAGCTCCCAAGCACGCCGAGCGCGGAGTTGTGAGCTAGACTCGACAGGACGGGCGGGCATGAAAGAGGTGAATTTTCATGCACGAAACGTCCCTTGGGAGAATGGTTCAGGATTACATTACAGGCGAGGAGCTTGAAGAAACCTCATACGAGGAGTTTCGTCAGGCCACGGCCCGTATGCTTGTTGAGGAGCGTGGATACCCACGAGAATCCTTGACCCCGCGTGTTCCTGTCGTGTTTCCTGTCAAAGGAGAAGAGTATTGCCGTATGGTTGACTTTGTTGTCACCGATGAACACGGCAGTCCTGTTCTCCTTATTTTTTTTGTCGCTGGGCAACCCGGAACCTATGACCGGGAAGTCATTGCGACGGCCAGAATTTTTACGCAGGGGGCTGTGCCGCTGGTTGCGGTGACAGATTCCAAAACTGCGTATCTGTATGAGACTGCAACAGGGGAGTGTTTGGCTCGGGACGAGCGGGCGCTTCCTCGCTATTCCTACGTGCAGGAGCTGGCCAAAGAGCACCCTGCGCAGACCTATTCTGAGAAACGGCTGAACGCAGAGCGGCGAATACTGTACGCCTACAGTGAGTTTATTTATGGGAGTTGCTGCGCAAGCTGTACTCCGGAGTCAGAGGACGGATTGCGTGGCGGGAAGCTTGGGCAGATGTCCAGCAAAGAAAATGCGCCAGACTAAGGGTGCAGGAAAAACGTGAGCAGAAAGCGAGCGCAATGCAAAAGAAAAGCCGCCATTGGGCGGCTTTTTTAGTCTTCGAGTTCGATGCAGTCCTGTGGGCACAGGGACAGCATTTCGTGGATTTCGTCTGCACTGACTTTCTCTTTTTTGAGGACAACCTTTTCGTTGACCTCGTCCCATTCAAACAGCTCAGGGTGCATCTCGACGCAGCCCATACAGCCGGAGCAGGCGATATGATTGATGGAAATTTCTTTTTCGTCGCTCATGCGGTCCTCCCTTGCGTATGCGTGAGAGCAGAACCTAGAGAACTCTGAGCGAGTGCGCAAGGCTTTCGAGAGTATGCAGGCCCTGACGCAAAAAGCCTTCGGCCATGCCGGAACGCAAAGGCTGGTGATTCTGGAGCAGATTTTCAAGCTGTTCCGCTTCAAACTGGAGCTGGGTCGCAGCAATGCTTGCCGCACAGTTGCGAATGTGTTGCACCTCAAAAAGCAGGGCCTTGGAGTCCCCTCTGTCTATGGATGCATCAAATCGATCCAGATGCAGGGCAAGGTCACGCATGGCGTTTTGATACAGCTCTTGAAGCATGACGGTGTTGCCGTTAAGCCTGTTGAGCGTGCTCAGCTCATCCAGAAAAGGAAGCTGTGTAAACTGCGAAAAATATTTCATTGTTCCACCGGGGCAAAAATGAAAAGGCCAGCGCAGTATAACAGGATGTTTTTTTAGAGAGCAATACGCAAAACGCCCTCCAGAGTAATATGCTGCAGGGCGCTGCTATTGGCGGAAAAATCAGGAGCTGACGCTTTCACGTTCAACGCCATATTTGTGAACGTATTTCAGAAGCTTCTGAGCAGGCACAAGGTCAGGCGCAAGGGTCAGGGCCTTTTGGACGTGGTCGAGACACTTTTCCTTGTTTTTGAGTTCAAAAAAGACTCTGGCGATATTGAAGTGAAGATTTTCGTCAAAGAGATTGAACTCAAGCGCTCGCTGATAGTAGCGCAGGGCTTCTTTGTGCAGTCCGTTTTTGCGTAGGGCAATGCCAAAGGTATTGAAGCTCTGACGACACTCCTCATCAAAAGTTTCATCCATGTGCAGCAGATGCCTGAGTGCATTTTCGAGCTTTTTGTACTGCTTTTTGTCGATGTAGATATGCCCAAGTCCAAAGTTGGCTTCGACATTGTCTTCATCTATGAGCAGCGCTTTGAGGAATGCGCGCTCAGCGGCATCCAGATTACCCAGCTTGTAGTTCTCTTTGCCGTCCTGAATTTTGGCGACAAGTGAGCGCAGGGCAGGGGCTGTGTGATGTTCGTAATAGTTCGGCTCAGGCTCAAAGACCATGAGAAAATCAGCTTTGTTCAGGGTCGTTTTGGGCCGGGATGGAACATGACGAGCGTTCAGGGGCTGGACACAAAATTGGTTGTCCCCTTTGCGTACAGCATACCAGTACGTTTTGCTGTGATGATGATCCTGTGTTGTTCCAAGACCAATCTGCGACTCAGTCTTACGAGAGTATATTCCAAGTATCTGTGGATAAATCGACATATCTGTCTCAGTAGCAATTCAGGGTTCAGACGAAAGTTTGTAAAGTATATACAAACGGCTTCTGAACTCAAGTGGTCGGTTCTGCGTGTTTTTTTTCTGTCTCTGCGGGGAGTGAAATGGTAAAAACCACATTCCCTTCTTTTCGTTCCATCCGCATCACACCACACATTCCGCGAATGAGCGTTGTACACTGCGGTAGTCCAAAACCACCTTCATCAAAGGGCAGGTAGAGCCGCTCCGGGCTGATGTGGCGCAAATCTTCCAGTGCATAGGAAAAAGTGAGGTCCACTCGGTCCTGTGTTCCCTGCGTTCGAATAACGAGCGTTCCGGCATCCATGAGCGACTGGCTGGCATCTCCAAGCATGATTTCCAGGACATGCTGGAGGCCCTGCGGATCGGCAATCGCGGAGGGCAGGTCTGGGGCATGTGCAATGTCGAGCGTCAGCCCGGCACCTTCCAGCTGGAGAATGCGGTTGTGAATACTCCGTTCAAGCACGTCGCGGACAGAAACTTTTTGCAGGTTTTCGGCCTGTTCTTTTTGCAGATAGCTTTTAATCCGGTCCAGAAGGTGCTCTAGGCGTTCTGATTCCCGAAGAATAATTTGCGCTTCGTGCAGGTCTGGGAAGCGGAGCAGAAGCCGCCGGGCAAAACCGCCAATGGTCATCAGCGGGTTGCGAAGTTCGTGGGCCATTTCTGAGGAAATAGCGTCTACGGTTTTGAGCTTTTCCTGCTGTACGGTACTGCGCTCCTGATTCACCCGTTCAGAAATATCAATGAAAATTCCGTCAACAAGTGGTTCCTGTCCATTCAGCTCTGAGGGGAGCGCTGGCAGGGTCTTGATGTAGCCGTAAACCTCTGCACCGTTGTGGTGGATGAGGCGACACTCGGCTGTGCGCGGTGTCTCGGAGTGCAGGGCCGTACGGAGGAGTTCAGAAATTCGTTCGCGCTCTTCTGGGTGCACGTGCTGCATAAACCAGTCACTGGTGTCTGGGGTCGTGGGAACGCTTTCTCCCAGAACGTGCTTGCAGGCGTCATTGATAAACCGTAGCTGGAAATTTTTGTCGAGCTGGAAGACGAGCAAAGGGATGTTTTTGAGAATTTCACCAAGGCGATGCTCAGCAGCATGAACCCGCCGGGTCAGAGCGCGGCGCTTGGTGAAACGGTCCAGGGTGAGGCTCAGCAGTTCTGGAGAGAAGGGTTTGAGCAGGTAGTCCACCGCCCCAATCTGAACAGCTTCAAGGAGTTCGGCCCGGCTGCCTGCACCGCTCATAAACACAATATCAAGCTGTGGGCAGATTTCCCGAATATCTTTGGCCAGCTCAAGGCCGTTGGCATCTTTGAGCCGGACATCCATAAAGGCGAGTTCAAGACGGTGTTCCTGAACAAGAGCAAGCGCGTCCTCGGCAGTGAAGGCCTGAAAGATGTGGGTGAAACCCTCGTCTTCCAGCATAAAAGCCAAAGACTGGCAGATGATAGGGTTGTCATCAACAAGGAGCACTGCGCCCCGATGTGTGTCATCCATATTCACCTCGACATTTGCAGGTATAGGGAAGAGGGGTCCCTGCAATGAGAGGACCAGAAAGCCGGGAAAAAGGCAACTCTGGGCGGAGGAAATTCTTTTGAGCTTATCCTGTTAGGGCTGGAAGCCAGGTGGTGAGTGGCGACCAGAATGAGATAAGCAGCAGGTCCACGAGGAGCACCAGCAGGAAGGGCAGAACCCGAAGGCTGATGTCTGCAAGCCTTGTGTTCGCAATGCCACAGGACACAATCAGGCAAATGCCCATAGGCGGGGTGAGCATGCCAATGGCGAGGTTGGTGACAACAATAGCGCCAAGGTGAATCAGGTCTATGCCAAGGCTGGGAAGGAGCGGCGTCATGACTGGAACAAGCAGGATAAGGGCTGCTGTGGTTTCGACGAATGTTCCTGCAATAATGAGGATGAGGTTCAGGAGCAGGAGCAGAGCAACTGGAGAATGTGCAAAGCTGAGGAGTTCTGCGCTGATACTCTGGGGAATTTGTTCAATGGTCAGCAGCCAGGAAAATGCCGTGGCCTGCGTGATGATAAACATGGTGACGCCTGCGGTGATGGAGGCGTTGATAAAGAGTTTGGGGAGCGCTTTGAGGCGCAGTTCCCGATGGACCACAAAGCCAATAAACAGGGCATAGATAACGGCTACGGCAGCGGATTCCGTTGCTGTAAAAACTCCGCCAAGAATGCCACCAAGAATAATGGCCGGAGCACCAAGGGCAAAGACTGCCCTGCGGCCTGTGCTGAGGATTTTGCGGGCAGAAAAAGGTTCAGGTGCGGTGACAGCGGCCAGTCCCTGCCGCTTGGCGAGAAGCACTGTCATGCCAATGAGTGAAAGTCCCATGAGCACTCCCGGCAGGATCCCCGCAGCAAAGAGTTTCCCTATGCTGGCGCCGGTAAGGTAACCAAACACAATCATAGGGATGCTTGGGGGAATAATGACGCCGATAGAACCGCCAGCGGCCTGTACGGCTCCAGCAAAGCCGCGTGGGTAGCCGTTGCGGGCCATTGCAGGGATGAGCATTCCGCCAACTGCGGCCGTGTCTGCGGCGGCAGATCCTGAAATTCCACCAAAGAACATGGACGAGACAATGGAGACTGCCGCCAGTCCGCCGGGGAGCCAGCCGACAAGAGATTCTGCAAAGGCCACAAGGCGGCGTGATATGCCCCCAGCCTCCATAACCTGACCGGCAATCATAAAGAGCGGAACAGCCATAAGCGGGAAAGAATCAGCCCCTGCATACATGCGGCTTACGGCAACCATAAGATTTGTCGGGCCACTCAGGGCAAAGACAAGCATGGTGGCTGCGCCAATGGCCATGGCAATGGGAACATTCAGCAGAAAAAGCGTGGCGAGTAAAAGAAGCAAAAGCGTGGTCATGCCTGTTTGCCTCGCAGGTCACGCAGCAGAAAATACAGCCCGTGGAGTAGCAGGAAAGCCGCGCTGACTGGAACAGTCAAAAAAGGGAGCTGTTTGCTGATGCCGAGTGTTGTCGTGCTCTGAAATTTAAGGAAACCCAGAAACTGGGTGCCATAAAACAGGATGACAGCAAAAAAGCAGAGGCAGACTAGATGCGAGAAAACACGCAGGATTCGCTGGACAGGGGCAGAGAAGCGGGAAACAAGCACGTCGACACCGATGTGCGCACCACGTTTGTACGCCACACTTGCGCCAAAAAACGTCAGCCAGACAAGAAGAATTCGGCCTAGCTCTTCCGACCAGAAAAGCGAATCATTTAGCACGTAGCGGAAGAAGACCTGCAAGCTGATATCACACACCATCCCAACACCGCAGAGCAGAAGCAGAAGCTCGCCGAGTTTTTCTGCAATGCGGCTCAAGATGGCAGCTGTTTTAAATAAACCATTCATAGCAAGAGGAGCCTCGTGTCTCCGGGATGACATTTTACGGTGACTTTTCCTGTAATCTCTGTGTGTTCAGTGAAAAATGCCTCTATGGGCGCATGCGAAATATGGCAATGGTCAGACCACATGGGGCTTTTGACGGATAGTGTAGCCCAGCCGTGCAGCCCTCAGAAAAGAGGTCTGGAGCGGCTGTTTTCCTTGTGTCATCAAGGACTTTCTCTTTTTCTCTGTATGCAGAATATTGTGTTCTGTTCACGTTAAAAAAAGAACATGCCTTTTTCCTTTCTGAATCCGTATCAATTTACTAAGGAATAGAAAGAATCAGAAAAAGGGGTGGCGTGAACGGCTTTTCACATGTTTACGCCCCTGTATGGGATGCGTTTCCTCATGACTGCTGCATAAAATTATGCGTACGCAGCTTTTTGTCGCTTTACAAGTTGCGAGGAATGACAATATTCCATCGGGCCGGGCGATTTTTCCCGGCAGAAGTAGGAGAAGGATAGAGCGTCATGATGAAAGGCATGAACTATGCGCTGTTTCGCAGCGCACCGGCAGCGTCCAATGGACGCCGGGTCGCCATTGTTGGGGCTGGACCCTCCGGACTTGCCGCTGCTGGGTATCTCTGTTGTCAGGGGTACCATGTAGAAGTCTTTGACAAACTGCCAAAGGCTGGTGGGCTGCTGTATTATGGAATTCCGGATTTTCGCTTGCCGGTTGAACGTACCGCAAAGGCCGCTGAGCGTCTTCAGAACGAATATGGGGTTGTTTTTCACCCGTGCGTGAAGGTCGTCGCTGCTGACGAAACCGGACACGATGAAGGTGATGAACTCGTTCAGGAGACCGTTGTGCTTGATGCGCTTCGTCAGGATTTTGATGCCGTGCTCCTGTGCACTGGCTCCTGGCGTTCACGCAAACTCAATATTCCCGGCGAAGATTTGCCGGAAGTCCTGTCTGGGCTTGAGTTCCTGTTCCCTCTTCGAGGCAAGTCCTCTGGGGCAGATGTCACTCGTTCAGACGTCAAGGGAAAACGGGTTGCTGTTATCGGTGCCGGACTCTCTGCTGTCGATGCTGCGGACTGCGCCCTGCGTGGCGATGCCGAGACCGTGTATATGCTGTACCGCCGAACGAGCAATGAAGCTCCGGCTGGCCCGTATGAAATTGCTTTGCTTCAGGACCGCGGACTGATTTGGAAAGAACTCGCTATGCCGTCACAGGTGCTCGGTGAAGAGCATGTCTGCGGGCTTGAGTTCATCCAGTGCAGTTTGGGTGACCCTGATGCTTCGGGACGTCGGAGTCCCGTGCCGATGGACTGTGCGCCAGAAGTTTTGGATGTGGATATTGTTATTCCTGCCGTGGGTGAGGTGCCTACCGTGCCGGATGCAGATCATACCGAACTGATGAAAGTACGCCGTCAGGCAACCGCATGGCCGCGCATGACCCCGCTTGACGGTGTGTTTCTTGCCGGTGATGCCCTGAACGGTCCAAGCAAGATTGGCTGGGCTGTGACCAGCGGGCTGGAAGCTGCCCGCTCCCTTGAAGAGTGGCTGGACTGGACTGCCGAAAACTAGGTAGTTCTCGGCTCACGGAGAAATTTATGTCAGACAAAAAACAGCCCGTCCTCAAAAAGTACGTGGATTATTCCCGCTGCATTGGCTGTGAATCCTGTGAGGCTATCTGCAAGTTTTTGCATGGTACCCCCCGAATTCAGATGACCCAGACAGACGAAGGTCTTGCTTTCCCCCTGTACTGTCATCACTGCACCAACCCGCAGTGCGTCAAGGCGTGTCCCTCTGGGGCCATTACCCGTGACCATAACGGGGTTGTCTTGCACAATCCCTCGCTGTGCCGAGGCTGCCGCTCCATGAAGTGCATGGATGCCTGTCCGTTTATGGCCATGTATCATGCTGGTGGTGTGGTGCCTGTGACCAAGTGTGACCTCTGTGCCGAGCGTCGGCGCAAGGGACTTGGCCCGGCCTGCGAAGAGGTCTGCCCGGCCGAGGCAATTCGCCTTGTGACTGAGGAAGAACTCAAGGAGCTGCGAAGCTCGCGAAGTATGGCTGCGCAAAAACTGGTGATGAAGCAGATTCGCCAGATGCGGGGCAAATAGTGTAAGAAACAGGCCGTCGGGTTTTCCGGCGGCTTTTTCTTTTATGGAGGGGTACTCATGAGTGTTATGGCAGAATTGACGATTTTCCCAATGGACAAAGGCGTGCATCTGAGTCCTTTCGTTGCCCGTGCGGTAGCCATTATTGAAAAGAGCGGTCTGGTCTGTTCTTTTGGCCCAATGGGCACCATCATAGAAGGGGACTGGGACGAGGTTATGGCAGTTGTCTCTGCCTGTTTCAAAGATTTGGAGCAGGACAGCGAGCGCATTAGCCTGAATCTGAAAGTGGATTACAATAAGGGCGATGCGTCCAGAATGACGCAGAAGCTTGAGTCTGTGCGGACGAAAATGGCGGGTTCCGCAGACTAGATTTTTTTGTCGATAAGCCCGAAGCCTCCGCAGCTTCCACCCGGACCGAGGGCCGGGCGCAAGTTGTTCGCCAGTGAAGAGAGCAGGGTTGAGTTCTGCTCTCGCACTCCACGCCAGACTGCGACGCTTCCATGCTGCTGGCTCTTTTTGCGCCATGGAACATCTTCGGCCAGAGTTGTGTTGAGCGGCTTCTTTTCTGGCTCTTCCGCAAAAACATCCGACAGCTCGGCCTCTTCTAGGGCATAGGAGCGTTCTTCTATGGTCAGCATCAATTCGAGCAGTTTGAACTGCCCAAGGTAGCCGCTACATCTGTAGCGCTTCAGGTTGACGGTCAGTCCCATAGTCTTCCCCTCGTTTGTCCTGTTGGCTTCAGGGTACGCAAAATTCTGTGCAGGGAATTTTGCTGCTGGTCCTGTGCTTTTTGCACCCCATTTTTCAGCTTCCAGAATCTGGAAATACTGTTTGCTCACCGGACTTCTCCGGGATTTTGTGCAATATTTAGGGCACTCAGGGTAAAGTAAATTGTAGGCTCTGTGCGTCACCACGTCAACTAGGCTGCTGATTTTGGGCGGTCTCTCAAGCTCTGTCAGCGTCCAGTATTCGCCGATCACCCACTCCTGTTCCGCTTTTCATTTGTGATGACTCTGTGTACCCCAAAGAAAGCGTTCCCTCAGTGTTAGAGGGGCGGTTCGTCACAAGGCGCAAGAGTGTGTTTGTGCCGTATTGCGAGGAAAAAGAGGATGAAACGGATATTTTTAAATCTCCTTTGTGTCGCGTTTTTTTGTGCGTTGCTCTGCGGGACTGTGAGTTCGGCGCAGGCTGCAACGGTCATCAAGCTTGGGCTGGTTACACCGCCAGGTTCGGCCCAGAACATCACGGCAGAAAAATTTGCCGAGCTGTTGCATGATCGCTCTGCGGGCAAGTATGAGGTGAAGATTTTTCACAGCGGCTCGCTCGGAACTGAAACTGAGATCTTACAGCAGGTGCAGATGGGGGCCGTGGAAATGGCCATTGTTACGCTTGGCCCCTTTGACACCTTTGTGCCGCAGGTCAAGGTCGTGAGCTTTCCCTTTTTGTTCAGGGACTATGCACAGGTTGACTCGGTTTTGTATGGCCCGCTGGGCGACGAAGTCCTGGCTTTGCTCTCCCGTGCAGGATTTCAGGGACTGTCCTTTTCCGAGAATGGGTTTCGGAACCTGACAAACGATCTGCGCCCCGTGCATTCTGTCGCTGACGTCAAGGGACTCAAGATTCGCGTTATGGAGTCCACCCTGCACAAGGAACTCTGGCGCACGCTTGGTGCGAACCCCACCCCGATGGGGTGGCCCATTTATTCTGAATTGCAGCAGGGCACCATTGATGGACAAGAGAATCCTTTATGGGTGACATGGACCTCCCGGCTCTACGAGGTGCAGAAGTATTTGAGCCTTACCGGCCACGTCTATTCTGCTCATATTGATATCGCGAACCTTGGCTGGTACAAGAATCTGCCCCAAGACGATCAGCAGCTTCTCCGCTCCTGCATGAAGGATGCGTCCGTGTATCAGCGGGACTGGAACAGAACTCAGCTTGCTGATTTTCTTGCCAAATTGAAAAAAGCTGGGATGATTGTTGATGAGCATCCAGACGTGGAGTCATTTCGCTCTGCGGTCCTGCCCCTCAAGGATCTTCCTATGTATCAGGAGCCTGAAACCAAGGCTCTTCTTGAGAAGTTTCTCGCGGCAACGCAGAGTGCTTCCTAGATCTTTTACGGTATATTTTGAGCGTCTGTAGTGTGCAGGCGCCTTTTTCTTCGCGCCAGTATCGCGAACTGGAGAAACTGCATGACTCAGCCCGTTTCCGGCTTCAACAAAATTTATCGGCACAAAGAATTACAAATGATTTTTTGTGTGACTCTGACTGCGGTCATGGGCGTTTCCAGTATCGCTCCCGCGCTCCCAAAGATGCTTTCCGCCATGGATGTCACTCCCGGGCACGCGTGGTGGCTGGTCTCGGCTTTCACTCTTCCCGGTGTTGTTTTGACTCCCGTGATGGGCATTCTCGCCGACCGCATTGGGCGGAAGATTGTACTTGTTCCTTCGCTTCTGTGTTTTGCGCTGTTTGGGGCGCTTTGTGGACTGAGTTCCAGCCTCCCCATTCTGCTCTTTTTTCGGTTTATGCAGGGCGTTGGTGCTGCGGCCCTCGGATCCATGAATGTGACGCTCATTAGTGATCTCTACACCGGGAAGCAGCGCATGGAGGCTATGGGACTGAATGCCAGTGTTCTCGCCCTCGGCACCACGATTTATCCTTTTCTTGGTGGTGCGCTCGCGATGTTTGGCTGGCAGTTCCCTTTTCTTTTGCCGCTTCTCGCCGCGCCTCTTGCCTTTTTCATTATGAAGTACCTTGACGTGGTGCAGCCTGCGAGCAACGGGAAGTTCATGGAGTACATGAAGAACGCCTTGCGTCAGATGCGCAACCCAGAGCCTCTCGGGCTTTTTGCTACGACCATTGCGACCTTCATTATTTTATATGGCGTTATCATTTCCTATCTCCCCATTTATCTTCATGAGCATTTCGGGGCGTCTTCTTTTGGAACAGGTCTCGTCATTGCCTCGTCCAGCCTTGTCTCTGCGCTCGTCTCTTCTCAGCTTGCGCGGCTTGCCACTCGTTTTAATCCCAAAGCTCTTTTGATTTCCGCCTTCTGTTTTTATGCGCTATCCGCCTTTCTCATTCCGCTTATGCCCAGTGAGTTAACAATGGTTATCCCCGTGATGATTTTTGGGCTTGCGCAGGCTCTCAATATCCCCAACGTTCACACCATGCTCGCCAACCTTGCGCCGCCTGAGCAGCGCGGTGCGTTTATGGCCCTTAACGGTATGGTACTCCGCTTGGGGCAGACGCTCGGTCCCCTTATCATGGGTGGTGCCTATGCGCTCTTCGGGTTGCGTGGAGTGTTTTATTTCTCAGGTTGTCTCGCCCTCGCCGTCGGTGTTGGCGTTTTCTATCTCGTGATCTGTCGCAAAGCGTAGGTGAAGATGGAAGAGCCAGCCCCAGCGCGTGAGTGCTGGATGGGTGGGTGGGGGAGATTGGGGGCCAGCCCCCAAACCCCCGCGTAAGGGAATGATTCCCTTACGTATCCTCATCGAGTTTGAAAGCCGTTCAAGCTTCGCTTGGACGGCTTTCAAACTTGTTGGGCATAACGTCGAGAGCTTCTTTCTCTTCTGCGAGTTGCCACCATTCCTTTTGAACTCCTTTTGGCGTTCAAAAGGAATAAGTGCGGTCTGGAAAAGGCAAAAAAAGACGCAATCGGGAAATGCCCACTAGCTCAAAAAAACGGCTGATGGAGAGGAAAGCGAAGCTTTCATCCCATTCAGCCGTTTTTTTTGAGCGAAAGCGGGATTCCCAAGGGCCTCGTCCTTGGGCGGGGTCAAGGGGCGGCGCCCCTTGCAGGGTTTGGGGCAGCGCCCCAATATAACAAAAGCCCCAAAAAAGAGGCCCCCCACCGGACGTTTTCTTCGTCAGATGGGGGGGGAGGAGATGCCTTTTCAGGTTGACTGAATACAAATAACCTAACGCTAAGGTTGGGAGTTTGTTTTCAGGTTGCCTAACAACGAACACCTTGTAAAAAGATAGAGTTGCGTCGAGGCGTGCAGATAGCTCGACGGGGTTGGATGTTACGCTGAGACAGGGTATCAACCACAAATTCGTTGTTGGAGGGGATTTTGAAGGTGAAGAGTAGTCGTAGTTTTCTACATATTCACGATAAAATCCTTATCACTTATAAGTATAATGGGGGCAGTGATTGATAAAGTCAAGGGCTTTTGCTCATTTTAAGATGCGGGTGGTGAAGGGGGCGAGAGAAGAGAGAGAAAAAACAGCGCATTGAGTTGTTGAGTACCATGGGAAAATTCTTCATCATCAGTATTTTTGGACTTTTATGTTCTTGCTTGGTGAGTAAAATCGAAGTAAAGCGGTTAGATGCATAATCCAGATTTAGTGACACCGGAAGTGGTCGAATGCCATCCGCTGATTCGGAGACTAAGTGGACAGGTCATTTGGTGTATGTTTGAGGAGTACGATGCCAATCCTGGCGACATTCAGGCTTTTCTGGACCGCTATGACAAGAGGAAAACCCGAACGCTGGAGATAATTGCTCGGGCGAAGAGTGGAGATCCGACGCTTGCGGGAATTCGGTTGGAGCTGACATTGCCTGCGAAGGCGTGTCCGATATGCCGAAGACTGAGCGGGAAGTTTATTCCAGTTTCAGACGAACGTTTTTATTCGTTCCTTCCGCCCTTTGGACTTGGATGTGCTGCACGTGCAGTTGCATTGAGCCCAGAAGAGCTGAAGGAACAGAAAGCAGAGGACAGCCTCACGGACGAGGAGCTTCCTCCGTGTGAGCTGTTGTGTGGAGACTGGATTTTCACACATCCCTGGAGTTTAGAAACGCGTTAGCGCAAGAAGTGAGAATACGACGAGAAGAAGACCCCGAAGCGAGAGCTTTGGGGTCTTTGTTTTTAGATTGCTCCGGCGGGTTTGCCTGCGAGTCCGCAGTATCCAGAGTCCTGTTCTCCTTTTCGGTCGGCGTAACGATAGCGCCACATCATGCACTCAGCGCCCTTGCAAAAGCGGAATTTGTCGTCCGAAGTTTTGAGGAACGGACAGATTTTTGTTTTTGCATCTTCTTCGGGAAGCATCATGAGAGAAAACCTCCATTCGTGTAATATTTGAAAAAAGGATAGCAAAAGAGTTTTTAGAAGTGAAAGAAAAGCTGTGAAGGGGCTGTCTTTGAGCGAAAGAGTTCGCGGAGTTCGTTGCTCTCGTGGCGAAACTCGTTTATTCTGTTCTGTGATGGAATTTATGTCGTTACATAAAGAATACACTTAACATCTCGGAGCGTCGTATGGGAAAAGATACATGTCAAAAAGGGTGCCTCCCGCCTTCATTTTGTCCTGAGAATACATGCGCACCGAGCTTTTCTGTAATTATTACGCTGGCGATATTCCTGACGCTGGCAATGACGACAGTGTATTTTTTGTTGCAGCAGGAGCAGCGGAGCAAGGTTGAGGGGGCGGCGGCTATTGTGGCGAGCCTTGCGCAAGACATCACACAAACATCTATGGTTCCAGAGGAGCTGCCACTATTGCAGCCCACCCTTGAGAGACTGCATAGAGCGAGCGGTAACGTCACGGAAATCCATATTCTGGCACCCAATAAACGCGGAAAGCTCATTTATGTTGCTTCAACAGACCAGAAAGAGCTGGGGGAGCAGGCGGAAAAGAACGAGCGAAACGTGTTTCAGACTGGAGAACGGGCAAGCTGGTCTGACGCAGATGGAAACGTCCGGCATTCCAGTATTGCTTTGCCTATTTATGGTACGGGTGCAGAACCCATTGCCGCTCTTGTTTTTAGTTCAATATCTCCAGACGTTTCATCGACTGTGCTCCTGTATATGGGAGTTACGGTCTTTTTGTTTTTTCTTGTGGTTTCTTTGTATAGCGTGCAACAGCGGCGTATCCGCCGTGAGCGACGGTTGAGAAAGTCGGGAGAAAAGGCGCTGCGGGAAAAAACACAGGAGCTGTATAAAATTATGGATCTTGCTCCGGTGTGTATCTTTGCAAAAGATAAAGACAGTCGGTTCTTGCTGGCGAACGAAACGCTGGCAGATCTGTATGGCCTGACGCACCGGGATGTGGTGGGGCGGCTCCAGTCCGAGCTTGAAGGGCCGACAGATGAACAGGTGACGCGACTTGTTGATACTGATCGCGATGTGATCCGTTCGGGGCAGCAGGAAGTCACAATGGAGCAAAATTTTCGCCGTTCAGATGGCCGGGTTATTCGACTTGAGACAACGAAGATTCCGTTTACCTTTGATGGGAGAAAAGCCGTACTCGGTGTTTCTGTAGATATAACCAAGCGGAAGAAGCTTGAGGCAGAGCTGAAAGAGCACTCCGGACAGCTTGAGCAAAAGGTTGAAGCGCGAATGATTCAGCTTCGGGAGTCGAATGAAAAGCTGCGAAAGGAAATTTTGGAACGGCAAACAATGCAGACCCGTGTTGAGCGCTCGTTGAAAGAAAAGGAAAGCCTTTTGCAGGAAATTCACCACCGGGTCATGAACAACCTGCAAGTGATTTCTGGTCTTTTGGATATGTCTCAGCGACAGGCTGAGCTGCCAGAAACAAAAAATGTGCTGCGGGATGTTGGGGCAAAGATTCAGAGTATAAGCCTTGTGCATACCCAGCTGTATAAGAGTGAGCGCTTTGATTCCATAGACTTGTCCAGCTATGTCGAGGAACTGGGGCAAAGCCTTGTGTCGCTGTATGCCATGCCACATGTCACCATTCTTTATGATTTGCAGGAGCTGCTTTTCCCTCTGGAGACGGCGAGTCCCTGTGCACTTGCACTCAATGAGCTGCTTGCCAATGCTTTGAAACATGCCTTTAGCGACCGGGCTTCTGGTGAAATACGAGTAGAACTGAAAGCCGAAGGAACGGAGGGAGAGATTCGGGTGGAAGATAACGGAAACGGGCTTCCTGAGGGCTTTTCCTTGGGAAAACATGCGAGCGTTGGCCTGAAACTTCTTGATAATATTGTCACGTATCAGCTGCGGGGAAAACTCCTGATTCAGAACCGGGAAGAAGGTGGGACGCGGGCGATTATCGTTTTTCCGTTGCCAGAAGTCATGCAGGGAAATGGAGAGAAACAGGCTGGAGAAATGAAGATTATGTAGTTGGAATAGAAGGGGAAAATCTGGGATTTTTCTGTTGATAAAAATATGATCGCGATCAGGCTGGTTCTCTGGTTGGGCCACAATCCGAGAATCTTTCGGTGAGGCAAGGAAATTTCAAAAATTTGTGAAAAAAATGCGCAAAGATGAGAGGCGTTTAAGAAATTCGTTCTGTCTGCGAGATGACGTCAGGTAGATGACATAATTTTGCACATGGGAACCTGTGAAATTTCAAGGATAGCGGGACTTTCTTGATGAAAGTTTTCACATGAACAAAATATTTTGTGAAAGAGCAAAACATCTGTGACTGAATCTGTATCTCTGTGATGATTCAGTCTTTTTTTATGCACAAGCTAGCATGACAGAGAGCAAGAAACTCTCTAAAAGCCAGTAATAGAGGGAGCTTTGTAGACTTGACAGGTTTTCGAGTTTGATTGACTGTACAATCAAAGTTTGCGCAATTTCGGGCAAACTTCAAAAAAATGAGGCAAGACCGTGCATATCTTGAATCATTTTCTTTGCGCAAGAGTTTTTATAGAGGCGCAAGACTGATATTTTTTGCACACAAAAGTAGGCGTTTCCCAGTGTGCCCTTGCGGCATGGACAGGCTGGGATGATCGAGGAACAGCCCACACGGGCAGCCGCACTTGGAGATATATGATGACACTTTTGTACGACAGGCATAGGGGACGTATTTGTTGCCGGTGGAAAGAACCCGTGACGATGCGTTTTCAGGGGAAAGACATCACAATTGAGCGCCAGAAGACTGGATCTGTGCGTGTTTCTGATCTTGGCACCTTGAGTAAGCGGGACCTGAACAGCATTAAGGGAAGCGACAGAGCTGTTGCTATCTCAATGTTTCACAAAGCCTTGCTCCGGGACGGCGTTTTTACGCGTGATTACGTCCCCTCGGTGTGCCACGTTTGTGGAACCTCTCACGATGTCCGTGCCTGCTTTGATTCTGAGTCACAGCAACTGACATGGCTGTGCCGCGTCCACGACAAGCGTCTTGGAATGCTGAAAGTTTCCTAGCACGTTTTGATAGGGCACAAAAAAAGGACACCTCATTTTGAGAGTGTCCTTTTTTTATGGCATTTGCAGGGGGCGGGGCCGCTGAACCAGAACAAACTGCTTGAAAAGCCCAGAAAGGCTCATTATGAAGGGTTGGGTGCAGAATTTTGAACTGTACCGGAGGAGAACTGATGTCTGCAAAAATATGCTGGAAGGATGAATATGGTCTTGGTGTGGAGTGTATAGACGAACAGCATCGGCAGCTGGTACATTTTATTCGCCTGATGCAGGACGCTTACGCAAAGCAGGATATTCATTTTTTGCAAAAAGCAGTGCAGGATTTTTCGTCTCTTACGGAAAAACACTTCAAAACCGAAGAACAGTATATGACGAGATATGCCTACCCTGAGCTTGAGGAGCACGTTGAGGTGCATATGGAATGCAAGCTCAAGGCTGCGGACTTTTTGTCCGACGGGCTTTTTGATGGGGATATGGATGTGTTTCGCCGTCTGCTTGCCTATGCAAGCACCTGGTTCATCACCCATATCTCAACGGCAGATGCGCGCTTTTGCGCTTTTATGAAACAGCAGATGGAGAGCGAGCCGCTGACATGATTCGAGTCTTGGAGCCGATAGCAAATATTTTCGACATATTTCATGCGTTTTGGGAGAACCTTCGCTACGAGCGGATTTTCTCAATTTTTTTGGTCCTGACTTTTTTGCTTTCGATGCTCGTTATTGAAGCGAACCGTCTTGGTTTTTTGCCGCATGGTCTGTCTCATGTGGTGCCAACCAATGTGTTTTATGCGGTCAATATTGCATTTACCCTGCTGCTTTTGCAGGAAGTGGTGCTGATGATCCTCGTGCTTCCTCAGTCTTTTTCAAAGTCTGTAGGAAAGCAGTTTGAGATTTTGTCGCTTATTTTGCTCCGTTCCTGTTTTAAGGAACTGGTCAACATTCACGAGCCGCTGCTTTTCCCGCAGGATATTACGCCGCTTTTGCGCATCCTGTCTGATGGAGCCGGAGCTGTTGCCGTGTTTATGCTGTTGGCGATTTTTGTTCGCGTCGGGCGTGTGCAGATGCGCTCCAAGGGTGAACGCCTGTATTCCTTTGTTGTCACCAAAAAAACGATTTCTGTGCTTTTGCTGGCGATTTTTGCAGGGATGGGAATATACAACCTGACGCTTGGAGCAATGGGGCAGGGGATGTTTTCCTTTTTCCCGATGTTCTACACCGTGCTGATTTTTTGTGACATCCTGCTCGTGCTGGTTTCTCAGGTCTACATGCCCTGTTACGTTGCCGTGTTTAGAAACTCCAGCCTTGCGCTGTGTACGGTGTTTATTCGCCTCGCACTTTCAGCTCCGCCTTTCTACAATGCGGCCATTGGTGTTGGCTCTGCACTGTTTGCCGTGCTGATTGTCATTGCGCATAACATACTGCTGTCAGGGCGCCCCACGGCACGGGACTAAGCCTCGGCAGAGATGAATAATGAGAAAAGAGAAAGACGCTCAGCTGTGATGCTGGGCGTCTTTTTTTATGTCGATGGGTCAGGGTCAGGGTCACGGTCAGGAAGAGAACATTCCACATGGTCTGCAGGTTCCCCTGCGGTTTCGCTGGGCGCGTCCTCGCAAAAGACGTCGTCGCAGATGGCGTCTTTCCACGCGTCAATCTGCTCCCGGTATGCCGAGGCTGGCAAAGATATTCCGCACGCCGTGCAGACTACGCGAGCCTGTGCTCAGCGTCCTTCTATGCTGGCAGGTGCTCCGCAGCACAGGCATGTGAGGGAGATGTCTGTATTCATTTTTTGTCCTGCTGGGACATGTAGTCCCGTGTCCACTCAAGGAAGGAATTTTCTGGCTGTGGCGGGGAGAAAAGATAGCCCTGAATAAGGACTGGTCCCTGCTCCCGCAGGGTGGCGAACTGCTCCTGCGTTTCAACGCCTTCGGCAACCACAGTGAGGCCAAGCTCAAGGGCCATGTGCTGGATAGTGCGGGTAATGGTTTCTTTTTTGGTGTCACCGCACATGGTGCGAATAAAGCTCTGGTCAATCTTGAGCGTATCAATGGGGAATTCGGTGAGGTAGCTCAGCGAGGAGTATCCGGTTCCAAAGTCATCAAGTGCGATACGCACGCCAAGTTCGCGAAGCTGCCGCAATGTCTGTTCCACGTCTTCGGTGTTTTGGATGAGTAGCGCCTCTGTAATTTCCAGCTCCAGATATTTGGGCGCAAGCTGGGCCTTTTCCAAAGAGGAACGAACGATATCTACAATATCACGTTCAAGGAACTGGCGGGGAGAAATGTTGACCGCCATGATGAAGTTCGGGAACCCTGCTTCGTGCATTCTGCGGCAGGCCTGACAGCCCTGACGAAGCACCCAGCTTCCTACGGGGTGAATCAGGTTGCCTTCTTCGATGATGTTCATGAAGGCACCGGGGGAGATAATTCCCCGCTTGGGATCTTCCCAGCGCAGCAGGGCTTCGGCTCCCATGATTTGCCCGGTCTGTCCGTGAACCTTTGGCTGGAAAAAGAGTCGGAATTCCTGTTCCTTGAGTGCTCGGTGCAGGGCGGCTTCCAGCTTGATTCGGTCACTGGCAATAGATGTCATTTTTGCCGAGAAAAAAGAGTAGGAGTTTGGGCCTTTTTTACGCGCATGGTGCAGGGCATTTTCTGCGTTCTGCATGAGCTGGGACGGGCCTGTTGCGTCGTCTGGGTAGATGGAGACGCCTATGCACGCACTCATAAATACTTCGGCGTTGCCGAGCCGCGTCACAGGGGCGAGCAGGTTTTGCAGCCGGGTGATGTGCTTGGTGATGTTTCGCTTTTGCGGGTCATACGGGAGCAAAATAGCAAATTCATCGCTTCCAAGGCGGGCGACTGTATGTTTGCCAGAAAAGCCCTGAGAGACTCGGCGGCTGGCAGTCTGGAGGAATTCATCGCCCGCAGCGATACCAAGGGAATCATTGATGGTTTTGAAGTTGTCCAGATCAAAGAGGAGAACCGCGACCTGCTTGTCAGAAAGCTGTGCAGTCTGGATTTCCTGCTTGAGCAGGTTCTGGAAGAGCGTGCGGTTGGGAAGTTCTGTGAGAACATCATAGTTGTTCAGTTTGCTAATCTGCCGTTCAGAGCGCTTTTCACTCGTGAGATCAGTCAGGACTCCTGTGTAGCTGACGGTATGGCCCGCTGGATCTTTGAGGGAAGAAATGCTCAGCCATGCCGGAAAAATTTCACCATCTTTGCGCCGGTTCCATATCTCGCCACTCCAGCGTCCATTCTTATGGATTTCGTCCCACATTGCGGAATAAAATGCTGCGTCATGCCGTCCACTTTTGAGGATGCAGGGCTTTTGCCCCAGCGCTTCTTCCTCTGGAATGCCAGTGAGTTCAGTAAATCGAGGGTTTGCAGAAATAATACGGTTCTCGCGATCCGTGATAATGATTGAATCATTACTTTGCTGATAGACCTGTGCTGCAAGCCTGTTGCTTTCTTCTGCGGCTTTGCGGCTCGTGATGTCCACTACGGCGATAATGTAACCAAGCCCCGGATGTTTGGGGTCAAAGAGGCGCACGGCAATATACACGTGGACGAGGGTGCCATCCTTGTGGCGAAAGCAGAGGTCGCGGGCTTCTGTGTCGTGCTGGTTGATGGAAGACTCAATGCTAAAACGGATTTCGTCGCAGTCTTTGGGATTCCAGTAGAGCTTTGAGGTGTTCATGCCCATGAGTTCTGCCGGGCTGTAGCCAAGCATGCCGGAGATTGCTTCGTTGGCCCATTCGATTTTGTGCCCTTTGGTGATGAGGAAAGCAAAGGGCGAAACCGACAAAATTGTTTCCAGCATGTGCTGGCTGGTACGAAGTTCTTCGGTTCTGTCTTCGACTGCGCGCTTGAGCTTGTAGTTGAAGAGAAGCAGGGCAATGAGAATAAGTCCAACAGCTCCGGCGACAAAGCAGGATATGCGCAGATAGGTTTTGTTCAGCGCTGTTATGATGCTTTGCTCTGGCGTAAATATGAACCTGTCGAGCCGGACTGGAGTGTCTTTGTCGAGAAAGCCCAGCCGAACATAGGTTGAATAGATTTTTTCCCAGCGGGTGCGGTTCATGGAACCAAATGAAATAAGCTCAGGCATCATGGCGGAGCGCAGGATGCGTTCCTGTCCCAGAAGCTGTTCTACAGAAATATTGGGCGTGAAATGGGCGTGTATGTATTGCGCCGCCTCAAGAGGATGGGCCATTGCGTAGTCCCAGCCCCGATAGGTTGCACGGAGAAACGCACGGGCCTCGTCTGGGTGCATGGTGACTTCTTTTCGGCTGGAAAGAATGCAGTCCCCATAAAAATCAATGCCGTAATCTTTGGGCGAGAGAATATCGAGGTGTTTTCCTTTGGCCGCGAGGTAGGGCAGTGCCCACGAGTCATAAGTTACGGCGGCATCAATCTTTTCGGAGAGCAGAGAATCAATGGCCGTGTTGTAGGGAAGAAACTGTGCTGTTTGGCTGGTGACGCCGTATTTGTGCAGAAGAGCCATCACCGGGGCACTGGCACGGGGCAGAGTCATAATTTTTTTGCCGCGTAGGTCGGCAGGGGTGTTCAGCTCAACGTGTGGACCAATGGCCAGAACTTCTGGAGAGGTCTGGAACAGCGCCGCAAGCACCACAACGTCTTTACCTTCTGCAAAGGCAAGCAGGGCGTCTGTGTCGGCAATGGCATAATCAGCCTTTTGCCGTATGAGCTGGGATACAGGGGCACGTCCTGGGGTGCCTTCTGTAAACTGGACGTCCAAACCTTCCTCAGCGTAGAAGCCCAGATTTTTGGCCATATAAAAGCCTGCAAACTGGAAGCTGTGGGCGTACTTGAGCTGGAGACGAATGAGATGCCCGGCGTATGCTGGCTGGGAGCAGAGCAGCACCGCCGTGCAGATGAGGAGAAGCACACGTGCTCGAAGTCCTGACAGAATGGATGGCATGGGTATCCTTTACTCGGGCCAGATCAGTTGTCCTGGGGGGCGAGGAGTTCCTGCTTCCGTATGTCAATGGCGTCTTCGACGTCGCTGGCGGCTACGGAGAGTTCATAGTCTTCAGCAGATTCAATAAGTGCCGTCTGGACATTCAGCTCGCGCATGATGCGGACTTCTTCGGGGTTGAAGTAGCCACGCCATGCTGCAACGGTTTTTTCCCGTTTGTCGAGCCGGGCATAGGTCAGCCCGAGGTACAGTGACGAAAAATTATCTTTTTTACGTTCACGTATGACGCGTTCAAATTCAACTTTTGCCTGAATGTATTGCCCTTCGCGGTAGAGACAGTAGCCAAGGCGTTGTCGCGCTTCTGTATGCTGCGGCAGAATGTTGAGGCACTCCCGGTAGTGGGGAATGGCCTCTGCGTACTGGGCTGCTGCATATGCAGTGTTCCCAAG
This sequence comes from Desulfobaculum bizertense DSM 18034, assembly GCF_900167065.1. Classification (NCBI taxonomy): domain Bacteria; kingdom Pseudomonadati; phylum Thermodesulfobacteriota; class Desulfovibrionia; order Desulfovibrionales; family Desulfovibrionaceae; genus Desulfobaculum; species Desulfobaculum bizertense. The sequence goes on along the minus strand of NZ_FUYA01000003.1, from coordinate 72,192 downwards.
AACAAAAGCGTCGCGGCCCGTCTGCGCTTCGTCACTTGATACTGAATCGGGAATTGTCTGAAAATCTTCAATGTTTTTCTCGACATTTTTCCGCATCTTGCGGAAGCCACCAAACAGAAGATCTCGCCGGGACATGCCGGATTTTTGTGACTTACTCACCATATCCTCCTCAAAAGTTGTAAGAAAGATACTCAATTGGTCTTGAAGGTCAATGCGTGAACCGTTCTGCACAAAGCTCTGGACGAATGCAAAAAAGGATTTACATTGCATGGAGGGAAGGAAAAGAAACGGCTGTAAGCCGTGGAAAAAAGCCCTTTAATCCTAGAGCCTCACTGGGTTTTGCACAAGTTCGACTTGTGGTGTTTTCAAGTGCAGTGTATGAGGCAAAGGCTCAAGTGGAACAGAAGAACGCACATCAGAAAAATGGAGCTGAACCATGCAGTATATCATTCCTGCCCTCCTCGTCCTTTTGGGTATTGTGAATCTGAATCTTATCCGCGTTGGCCTTGAATGTGGCGAAATCCAGTCCCGGTTTCTCCACATCCGCAAGGAATCGTCCCCGATAGGATTCTGGTGTGCTCTTGTTTTTCAGGTTGTTATTTCTGCCTTGTGTTTTGCTGTTGCGCTTGTGCGTTTTGCGTATCCTGAGCTGTAAGCGGTGATGGATACCCCTCGAAACGTTATAGTTTTTGCCCTTATTTCATATTGGATTATTGGATTGTAAATCAATATGGATGCCAAAAGGGTGTCCCCATGCATTCAGACTCGATGACAAGAAGTCTGTCCTGAAGACCTTTTATGGTCTGCCCTCAAAGGAGAAGTCATGGCTAAAAAAATCGTTATCATTGGCGGCGTTGCTCTTGGTCCCAAGGCTGCTTGCCGTGCGCGTCGGCTCGACCCCGATGCAGAGATTACCCTGATCGATAAAGATACACTCATCTCTTACGGTGGCTGTGGCATCCCGTATTTTGTGAGTGGCGATATCGCCAATCCGGAAGATTTGTATTCCACAGTCTTCCACGCCAAGCGCGACCCTGAATTCTTTGATGTATACAAACGCGTCAAGGTCATGACGGGTACCGAAGCGCTGGACATTGACCGCAAGGCAAAGACCGTTCGCCTGCGTGATCTGAACACTGGCGAAGAATCCGAAATTTCATATGACGTGCTGGTGCTTGGCACTGGCGCAAGCCCCTTTGTCCCGCCTGTCGAAGGCTTTGACCTGCCGGGTGTGAAGTGCGTGGCAAACATGCACCAGGCCATCGACATCAAGTCTCAGATCGCCAGCGGTGAAGTTGGTTCTGCTGTTGTCGTTGGTGGCGGTGCCATTGGTCTGGAAATGACCGAGGCCATGTCTGCGCTGTGGGGCGTTGAGACGACTCTTGTTGAAATGTGCGATCAGGTCCTGCCGCAGGCAATGGGACCTGAGTTCACCCGCATGATTGAGAATCACCTCGAAGAGAACGAGGTCAAGGTCATGACCAGCACTCGCGTGCTGCGCATCCTTGGTGACGAGGACGGTGTGACTGGCGTTTTGACTGACAAGGGTGAAATCCCTTGTGACATGGTGATCTTTGGTGCTGGTGTGCGCCCCAATAATGCTCTCGCCAAGAAAGCTGGCCTTGCCATTGGCCAGTTTGGCGGAATTGTTGTTGATGCCCGTATGTGCACCTCTGACCGCAATATTTATGCTGGTGGCGACTGCGTTGAGATTCGGAACCAGATCACTGGTGCACCGACGTATCTTCCTCTTGGCTCCCTTGCCAACCGTGAAGGCCGCGTCATTGGCACCAACATCGCTGGTGGCAATGAGCGCTTTGATGGCGCAACGGGTACGTTCTGCCTCAAGGCATTTGATCTGAGCGTTGCGACGTCTGGTCTGACTCTGGAACAGGCCAAGGCTGCTGGCTTTGACGCTGTGGAAGGACTTTCTGCTCAGGCTGACCGTGCTCACTTTTATCCCGGCCACGACTGGCTGTTCATTAAGCTGATTGCTGACCGGACCACCCGCCGCGTGCTTGGCATTGAAGCCCTTGGTTCTGCTGGTGATGCTGTGAAAGCCCGTGTGGACGCTGTTGCAGCTCTGCTGCCTTTCCATGTTGATCTTGATGCCATTTCCAATCTGGAAGTGGGCTATGCACCGCCTTTTGCTTCGGCAATGGACGTTGTGAATGCCGCAGCAAATGCACTCAAGAACATCATTGATGGCCTGAGCAATCCGGTCGAGCCTCGCGATTTCCTCGCTGAGGTGCTGCCAGATGAGTCTCGCCTGATTCTTGATGTGCGTTCAGCAAAGCAGGCCGTTCCCATGCAGGAAATCTATGGTAAGCGCTGGCTGAATATCCCTCAGGACGAGCTGCCCGTCCGCTATGACGAGCTGCCTCGTGACAAGGAACTTTATGTGCTGTGCAACACCGGCCTTCGTTCCTACGAAAGTCAGGTGCTTTTGCGTGCCAAGGGCTTTACCAATCTGAAGAACATTCAGGGTGGTTTCCTTGTGGCCCGCAAGCTTGACCCAAGCTTTGGGACCAAGAAATAGTCACAGTATGCCAGAGTATGGCATGAGCGCGTTTTGAATTCGGCTGTTGCCCAGAGATGGGCGAGAGTGTGGATGGTGGACGTAATTACGACAAAAAAAGAGCGCCTCCGGCATGTTTGCTGGAGGCGCTTTTCTTATCTGTGATGAATGATGGTCACGTTACCCTGCATGACCCATTGCTGAAACTTGTGATGGAGCACGTGTTTGAGTTTGGCCCGAACCGGTGGAATAAGCAGAAGCATGCCCGTGATGTCGGTAACAAAGCCCGGCGTCAGGAGCACAATACCGGCGACCAGAATGAGCAGGCCGTCAATGAGCTGGCCTGTTGGGGGAATACCCATATTCATGTTTTCGCGGATGCGCAGAAGAACAGAGGTCCCCTGCTGGCGGGCAAGCCATGCACCGGCAAAGCCAGAAAGCAGGACAAGGGCGATGGTCGCCTCTGCCCCAAGCCATGATCCGACCTTCATAAGAAAATAAATTTCGATGAGCGGAATGATGGCAAATGCAGCAAAAAGTTTAAAAAGCATTTTTTATCCTGTGGTAGAGCAAGGTTAAGCGTTATGTGCAGCCTCTCAACTCTGTATAGGCTCTGTGGAGAAATGTGAATTTTTATCGTCTTGCTTGACTGATGTCCAGCAGAGAAGTACAAAATTGCTGCTCAATATTGTACAACGGTCAGTTATTGGGAGATATGTAATGCCACGACATTCGAATTCTGAGCAGATACTTTCTGGGCAGGAGCTGCATCCGGGTTTTGGTGCAGCGCAGATTATTGGTCGCATGATAGACGCTCTGAAAGTGGGAACTCAGAGCGGGCTGGCCCGCGAACTTGGCGTGAGCCGAGGGGCCATTTCTGATGCCAAGGCCAAGAACAAGGTTCCTTCGGACTGGATGCTCAAGCTGTTTCGAGCCTATTCACTCAATCCGTTTTGGCTTGAGACTGGGCGCGGGGCAATGTTCTTGCGCGAGGACGAAGTCCGCGAAGATTTGCAGGTCACGGATGCCGTGCAGCAGGACGGGTATGAGTATATCCCGCTTGTGGAGGCAAGGCTTGCTGGTGGCGGAGGAAGCAGCGAAACCAGCGACAAGGTTGTGGGCTATTATGCCTTTCGTCGTTCATGGCTTCGTGGCCGGGGTGCTCTGGAGAGCATGCGCCTTATGCGGGTCACGGGCGAGAGCATGGAGCCAACGCTTCAGGACGAGGATGTCGTCCTCGTTGATCTGGCACAGCACGATATCCTTGTGGGAAAGATTTATGCTGTACGCATGGATGACGAGATCGTCGTCAAGCGTCTTGAGCGCAAGCCCGGCAAGCTGGTTTTGGTGAGCGACAACAGAAAATATTACGAACCACTCGATGTCCCGGTAGGCGACCAGACAAATGTGGAAGTTTTGGGTCGCGTGCTTTGGGTCGGACGGGAACTCATGTAGTTGAGTATGAGAACAGGACGCTTTTCAGAAAAGGCGGGTTCAGCGCGTGTGTGCTGCTCCCGCCTTTTTTACGAAAGGAAGGACCTCGCGACGAAATGAAAAGCGGTTCTGGGGCAAGACTACTGCGTGCAGGCCGCTGAGGAGCGGAACTGAACAGGGCAGCCCGGTCCACAACAACTGAAGGCACCGTCAGCCAGCGATGCCTGCCGGAGCAGTTCAACACCAAGGCAGCTTGCAGGCTCGCTGCATCCGACCTTGAGGTAGTCCATAAGACCTTGTGCGGAGGAGAATACGACCGCAGAGTGCAGGGCGGTGTGTCCGCAGTTTGTCACCGTGCAGGACGTGGAAAGAACATAGTGGTCAAAGCTTGTCTTATACAGTGAAACGTCCGTCCAGGACTCCTTGAATCCATACAGCTCCCGTTCATCAACCTTGGCGAGCTGTTCCCCCGTGATTACCAGTTCTGATTTGCCACTTCTGGGCAACGAATACATTTGCATAGCCATCCCCTTCGTTGTGTTTTCAGAACAGTCATTCCCGTAGCGGTCATGCGTACCGCTTGGCATGGGTAATACTCCAAGCATAAAGCAGAAAAGGGATGAAAAGTAAAGTCTAAACGATAATTTTATCTGCTATTCTTTTGAGCTACGCTCTTGCCTGCAATGATTATCATTAAATGACGGGGCATTGCAGACAAGGGCGTCTCATAGATTTTTTTTAACAATTTTCCAGAGAGAGCGAGTATAGCTCACCGTATTTCCGGCTTAGATGTGTGCACAGGGCCTTTGCAGAAGGCTTTTCTCCTGTGACACGTTCCACCAGATCACGAGGCAGGTAGCGCGAGCCATGAGCATGGATATGGGTGCGGAGCCAGTCCAGAAGTGGAGCAAATTCTCCTTTCTCAAACATGGCATTCAGATCCCCAAGCTCACGCTCTGCGGCATCCATAAACTGGGATGCATAGATGTTCCCCAGTGTGTAGGTCGGGAAGTAGGTGAGAAGTCCAGAAGCCCAGTGCACATCCTGCATAACGCCCTGCGCGTCAGTCTCGGGGGTGATGCCGAGCATCTTTTGCATAGCGGTATTCCATGCTTCTGGCAGGTCCTGCACGGACAGTTCCCCGCGGAGCAGTGCCCGCTCCAGTTTGAAGCGGAGCATGATGTGGATGTTATACGTTACTTCGTCGGCGTCGGTACGGATAAGTCCGGGCTTGACCTCGTTTGCTGCAAAGTGGAAGGCGTCGAGGTCCACACTGGACAGTGAAGGGTAGGCTTTCTGGACCTGTGGGAAGGCATAGACCCAAAAGCCTTTGGAGCGGGCCACAAGATTTTCCCAAAGCCGGGACTGAGATTCGTGGATGCCCAGTGAAACAGCCCGGCCGCATGGGGTGCCGAAGCGTTCTGCCGGGATGCCCTGACTGTACAAAGCGTGGCCGCATTCGTGGACGATGCCGAAGAAGGATTCGGCAAAATCGTGCTCGTTGTAGCGCGTAGTGATGCGAATATCCTTTGGACCAACACTCGTGCAGAAGGGGTGCACAGTGGTATCCATGCGCCCCATGTTAAAGTCAAAGCCCAGTGCCTGAACCATTTGCCGGGCCATTTTTTCCTGCGTTTTTTGCGGGAATTCCCGTTTCATAATGGTTGCATCTGGGCGGACGCTGCTGCCAAGGATGGCATCAAGAATGCGCTGTGTTGTTTCCATGAGGTCGGTAAAGATATTCTCCAGCTCTTCTACTGATTCACCGGGTTCATAGTCTTCAATCAGCACGTCATATGGGTCTTTGCTGTCATCCAGAGTTGCCGCGACTTCTTTTTTGAGTTTGACGGTTTTTTCCAGATATGGCGCAAAGCTTTTCCAGTCGTTTTTTTGCCGGGCCATTGCCCAGACACCCTCGCTTTCGGTGGAATTTCGGGCAACTTCCACAGCAAGGCGTTCTGGAATCTTTCGTGCTCTGTTGAGGTATTTGGACCAGACGCGCAGGTTGGCGCTTTGCTGGTCGTCCTCTGGATTTTCGAGCAGTTCCTGACAGGCATCCAGAGCTGCAAAAAGTTTGGGGTCGGTGTTGCGTTTATGAATGACGCGGGTCAGGGCGCCCATCTGTGCGGCCCTGTATGCGTGTCCCTGCACTGGAATCTGTGTCCCCTGATCCCAGGCGAGCAGAGCTGCAACCGTTTCCAGTTGCGTGGTCTCTGTCATGTGTAAAACAAGAGAATCATATGCATCGGTGCAGTTCATGGTGACTCCTTTGGGGAATGAAAAAACGTGCAGTGACAATAACAGACTGCGCAAAAAAAGAAAGGCATAAGGCTTTGATAAATGGAGACATTGCCGTTATGCCCGTGGCGCATAAAAAAAGCCCTGTCAGGACGCGATTTGTGTCCGAACAGGGCTTCTGTTTTTTTACTGGTTTGTACTGATTATTGCAGACGCATGACTTTTAGCCTGCAAAAGCCGCATATTTTTTCTGCTCAGAGCGGACTGCATGAGCGCGGAAGATCATGGACAGGACTGTGAGGGCTGCGAACAGGGCAAGCAGGGTCAGGATAGAGGGGGAAATGTGCGAGGCTAGCGCCGGAGCAAGGCCCGACATAATTGACACCACACATCCGTACAGGCTGTTGACAGAACCGCTGTATTCTTTGTTCTGTTCCAAAGCCTTGGTAAATGCATAGGTCAGGGCGCAGGCTGTGACCATGTAGCCTGTTGCCGGAATAGCGTAGACCATCCACAGGCTCTGTGGCAGCTCAAAACTCAGTCCTGCAACAAGGCACAGGAGCACAAGAATTCCCCCCTGGCTGAGTGTCAGCATTCGTCGGCGGGCCATGTCGCTTCGCGTAATAAAAAAGCGTTTATAAATGGCCTGTCCCACAAACCATGCGACACCAAGCATAAGGCTCATTGTGCCGTATGTGGATGCACTTTTGTGCAGGATATTTTGTACGACAAAGGTCGACACAACGCCGAATGCCGTGGTCAGTCCATAGAGCCAGCCTGCGGACAGGGAATAGCTCCAGAAAATTTTGTCAGAGAGCACGACCTTATAGCGTTTGAGCACGCTTCGGACGTCAAGCGCGTGTTTATAGCGCAGGGTTTCCGGAAGGAAGAAGAGTGTAAACAGGAACGCTCCGCCACTAATGCAGCCAAGCACTATGAAATTTGCTTCCCAGCCAAAGTATTCTTGCAGATAGCCGCCGATGGTTGGCGCAACAATGGGACCAATGGCCCAGGTCATGGCAATGGTGGAAAGATTTTTGTCGTATTCCCGGCCTTCGAAGACGTCGCCAATCAGGGTTCGCCCCACGACGCCAAACCAGCCCGCGCAGAAACCCTGCACGATGCGGATGATATGGAGTTGGGTGATGGAATCTGCAAAGGGCGCGATGAAGCTCGCAAAAGTAAAAAGAAGTGTGCTGGCAATGACAAGAGGACGGCGTCCAACGGAGTCAGAGATGACGCCAGAAAATGCCTGTGTTGCGCCGTAGGCCAGAAGGTACATGAAGACGAGAGCCTTGCATTCTGCTGCGCTAACAGCAAAATTCCGGGCAAGATCAGGAAGGGATGCGAGCATGATGTCAACAGCGCACCCCATAAGCAGCATCAGCGAAACAGCGCTGAGCAGTGCCATTTTTTGTGTTCGGTTCATGGCGGTATCCACTAGGACGTGGTTAAGGTTTCCCTGCGATGCGAAACGTCAAGGGGGAGGGACGAACGCGTGAGACGCGTTGCGAACCCGTTCAGCTAGGTATTCAGAAAGAAAGTGTCAAGGCGCAAAATGACCCGCCAGAAAAAGAAAAAAGCATCTCCCTTAAATGGCAGGATATTTTTCTGCCCAAGGAAGATGCTTTTTTATGATGTGTAATCAGGGCTGTTTAGCCGAGCGATTCAATAAAGAGCTTTATTCCGTCTTCGAGCATTTGGAACGACATGAGTATAAGGATAAGTCCCATGAGCCGCTCTGCTGCACGTAGTCCTTTAGGGCCAAGCACTCTCGACAGCAGCGGCATAAGAAGCATGATAATAAGCGTTGCGCTCCAGGCGATGACAATAGACGGCAGCAGCAGGGTCGTTGTGTCACCTCGGTGTGCGTAGACCATGACTGCCGCCAGCAGTGACGGGCCAGCAATGAGCGGAACCGCGAGCGGGACAATAAAAGGATCAGAGACCGCAGGTTCTGCGCTTTCTCCATTTGCTGGCGGAAAGACCATTTTCATGGAAATGACAAACAGAATCGCTCCACCCGCAATGCGCAGGGTGGACTGGCCAATGTCCAGCAAGCTTAGGAGACCTTCTCCTAGGTACTGGAATGTCAGGATGATAAGCAGAGCAAAGATGCACTCCCGCAGTATGATTGCCCGCTGGCGCGCAGGTGAGTGATCTTTCAGGATCGAAAGAGAAATAGCTCCGTTCCCAATCGGGTCCATGATTAAAAACAACGGAAATGCTAGTTCAAAAATGCTCTGTATCATACTCGAAAGTTCCATCTGCTTCTCCCACTTCTCAGAATACTGTTACGCGTTTTTGCGTAATGTGAAGCGGTACAGCCTTTTGTGGTGAATTGGCAAGCTCTCTCTCGTGAGCCTACCTTATCCTTGCTGGTCGGTCACGGTCCCTTTTGCTACGCTTGGGTTGAAGGTTTTATCGGTTGGGTGGTGTTTTGTTGGGGCGCTGCCCCAAACCCTGCAAGGGGCGCTGCCCCTTGACCCCGCCCAAGGACGAGGCCCTTGGGAATCCCGCTCTCGCTCAAAAAAAACAGGGCTGAATGGGATGAAGGCTTTGCTTTCCTCTCCATCAGCCCTGTTTTTTTTGAGCTAGTGGGCGTTTCCCGATTGCGGCGACTCGCAGAAGAGAAAGAGGTTTTCTTATCGCCTTCTCACCCAAGTTTGAATTTCATTCACGCGAAGCGTGGATGGAATTCAAACTCGCTGAGGATACGTAAGGGAATCATTCCCTTACGCGGGGTCCGGGGCTGGCCCCGGCCGGGGTTTGGGGGCGGCGCGCCCAACACAACGACTCATAATAAAAAAAAGGAAAAAATTTTCATGCTTGGAATTGGGCTTGAGCAGTACATGATGTTTATGGCGGCGGTGCTGCTGCTGAACCTGACGCCGGGGCCGGACATGATATACGTAGCGACGCGGAGCGCGGCGCAGGGGCGTGGAGCGGGGCTAGCGTCTGCGCTGGCAATTGCGTGCGGCGGAGTGCTGCATACCTGCGCCGCGGCGCTGGGGCTTTCGGCGGTGCTGATGCACTCGGCGCTGGCGTACGATCTTGTGCGCTGGGCAGGCGCGGCATACCTCGTGTGGATGGGGCTAAAGATGCTGCGGAGCGGAGGGGCGAAAAAGGTTATGGCTGGAGCGAATGGGGGGACAGTTCATGAACGAGAGCCGCTGTGGAAGCTGTTCCGACAGGGACTGATCGTCGCCGTGCTAAATCCGAAAGTGGCGCTGTTCTTTTTGTCGTTTTTGCCGCAGTTCGCCAACCCGAACGGAGAAAATTTTACGGCACAGCTCGTGCTTTTGGGGCTGAGCTTTTGCATGAGCGGATTTCTTGTGCTGCTGGGCGTTGTGCTGTGCTGTGGTGCCGTGCGAACCTTTGCCGCAGGGCGCCCGGGACTGCATCGCTTCCAGAACAGTTTGACTGGCGGTATATTCATCACATTGGGGATTTGCCTCGGATTTGCAAAGCGGTCGTAGTGGAGAAAAAGAATGAGCAGCCAATTTGATGATTTTGCTGATGGACTGATGAAAGAGACGCTTTCGGAGGCTGCGGAGAACTTTTTTGGAGCCAGAAAGCGGCTCGAAGATGAAATTTATGACTTTGAGCAGGCAAAAGAGCGGCTGAGAAAGGTGGAGAGAAACGTTCTGCGCGAGCTGGCGCTGCTGCATGAACTTCTGCTGAATGATGAGGAGATGATTCATAAATTTTTTGATGCCCTTGGCGTCAATGCGCCACACCTTGTGCATATGGTTCCGGAGGACAGCCCCCGGGGAGAGCGACATGCCGTGTTTGCCCTGACGCGGGCGGGGCGCTACGCCCGGATGCTGTCTTTGACGTATGGCGATGTACAGCAGGCCGTGGAGTGTTACCTGCATGGGGAGTACATCGATGCGGGGGATGGAAGCGGGCGAAAGCATATCACGGTGAACTATAATCATTTGCAGAAACAGTGCGAGGCCCTGAACCGGGAAGTGAGGCTTGTGAATGAAAGTCAGTCACCTTCGACAACGCTGGCTTTTGTTCGGCATATGGACCCCGAGCTGGAACGCCGGGAAGAGCTGTCTGGCGCTGTTCTCAATGGGTACACTGGCATTGATAAAGATATGCACTTCCCGGAAGTAGAATGCCTTGGGATGCATTTTTTGGCGTCACCGGATTTGCCACCGCGTAAAAACGTGAATGGAAAAATTCAGCGCTTTGCAAAAAAAATGTATGGCGAAAAAAATGAAGAAATTTCAGCGCTCCTCTCAGCTTTGTAGAAAATCCCAGGACTGGGGTGAAGGGCTTTGCTCTGGGCGAAAGACGTGTTTCAGTGTATAGATATGCAGCGAAACGAGCTTTTATGTGGCAGTGCGTAGCGCCTTGTGGAAGGGGCAACGGGCTTGCTTTGACGAGTTGAGGAGGGGCTATGCTGGATGGATTTTCTGAGATAACGCGAGTGTTTTTAATTACGGGTATGTTCACGGTCATTGGACTGATCGCGGGAGCCTGTATTGTGCGCTACCATAATTCAAAACTGATCCGTGGTGGCAAACAGCGAAGAATGTAGAGCTGGCGGTTTTTGAGAGGGGGCAGACGAGACGGCCAGAGGCGATACGCCATGATGAGTAAACAGGGGCAGGGTGCAGCACGCGCCGTCCCAAAAACGTGATGGAGTCAGTGCATGAGTTTTTTGAAGCTCTTCATTAAAACCCTTGGATTTGTGCTTGCAGTGCCGTTTATAACGTATGGTTTTCTTGGCCTGATTCGTTTTTTGCGGCTCGAAGGGCTTATTGATTCCTACCTTGGTTTTGTGGGGTCCTACAAAAATCCAGTGACGGCATTTATTCTTGTCGTGATTGGCCTGTGCCTCATGTATGGACTGAATGCACTGGCAAACAAGATGCGCTAAAAATGAGAAAGACAATTCGAGAGCTGTTCCAGCGCCGGAGTGTCCAGATTGGATACTTTGTCGCTGGTATTCTTTTTATTCCGCTGAGTCGGTTCTTTGTTCCGTTCTGGATACGTTTCCCCGTACTGGCCCTATGGGCTGTGGGCTTGGCAATGCTCTTGCCACAGCTCCTCGGCAAGTCAGACAAACAGGCATAAAAAAGCGCCCCATGAGGAATCACGGGGCGCTGATTTTTTACTGTGGCAATGACCTAGAGGGCGCCAGCAGCCTTGAGAAAGGTCTGGTGACGTTCTGCGTAGGGCGGGAAGCCAAAGAACGCAGAACCGGAAACGAGAACATCGGCCCCAGCTTCCACCAGCTCCGGAGTGTTTTCCGGGGTGCAGCCGCCGTCGACCTGAATAAGCATATTCGGGTTCAGGACGTTGCGAAGGGCGCTGAGTTCACGGATCTTCTGCATGGAGAAGGGTATGAACTTCTGGCCGCCAAAGCCGGGATTCACACTCATGATGAGGACCATATCCAGCTGAGGGATGAGGTACTCAATGGCAGAGAGTGGGGTTGCCGGGTTCAGGGCCACGGCGCACTTGGCACCAAGGCGGGAGATTTCGCTGACGGTGCGTTCCAGATGATGAGTCGCCTCGGCGTGGACGCAGATCAGGTCTGCACCAGCTTTGGCAAAGTCTTCCAGATAACGCTCGGGCTGTTCGATCATCAGGTGAACGTCAAAGAACAGGGAAGAGTTCTTGCGCAGGGCCTTGATGATGGGGGCACCCAGAGTGATGTTCGGCACAAAATTGCCGTCCATGACGTCCCAGTGGACCCATTTGAGCTGTGCTTCTTCGAGAGCTTTCAGCTCCTCGGCCAGACGTCCAAAGTCACTGGAAAGCAGTGACGGAGAAAGAATAAATTCTCGATTCATGGTTCCTCCAGCGCTTATTCTGCGCTGCTGTCCATTTTGAAATCCACCTTGATCTTATACATCTCTTCGGCGGGCAGGTTAAGAATTCGGATACCAGTTTTTTCGGTAATCGCAGCCAGTGCCTCGGCAACCATTTCTTTTGACTCACCAATAAAGGTAAACCAGATGTTGAAGTGGTTTTTGCGCAGATAGTTGTGCGTGACGCCGGGGTGGGCATTGACTTCCGCAACAAAGGCATCAATCTGGTCTTCGGGAACTGCGGCAGCACACAGGGTCGAGTGCCAGCCCAGCTCGCGAGACTGAAAATTGCCACCAATGCGGCGAATGACGCCATTTTCTCGCAGGGCACGAATTCGTGCGAGGACGTCCTCTTCGCTCAGGCCAAGGGCTTTGCCGACCTCAGCGTAGGGGCGCTCTGCAATGGGAAAATCTGACTGAATGATGTCCAGAATCTGCTTGTCGAAGCTGTCCATTTATGCGTCCTTTTTGGCCTTTCTGGGGGTGTAGGAACACAGCGGCTCTTCTGCAAGATGGCTTCCGTTCATGGTGTAGGCACGGGCACGGCAGCCAGCACAGACCTTGTGATATTCGCAGACGCCACACTTGCCTTCAAAACAGTCCTGATTTCTGAACTCATTGAAGTGTTTGGAGTTCTTCCAGATTTCCGGGAAGGGCGTCTTTTTGACATCGCCGCAGTCCAGCTCAAGATAGCCGCAGGGCTGAACAATGCCGGTGTGCGAAATAAAGCAGAATCCAACGCCGCCAAGGCAGCCGCGGGAGACAGCATCCAGACCAAAGTTTTCAAAGGTGACGGGGATACCGTCTTCCTTGGCCCGCTGGCGCAAAATGCGATGATAGTGCGGGGCACAGGTGGCCTTGAGCTGCATGGATGTGGTCTTGCGGAAGTCGTAGAACCAGTTCAGCACATCTTCGTATTCCTGGGCGGAAATGATCTCTGCGCCAAGCTCTGCACCACGTCCGGTGGGGACGAGCAGGAAAATGTGCCACGCCACAGCGCCAATCTCTTCACAAAGCTTGAAGATGTCCTTGAACATGCCAAGGTTGCCGCGGGTGACGGTGGTGTTGATCTGGAACTCAATACCTTCATCCTTGAGGTACTGAATGCCGCGCATGCTGGCTTCGAAGGCACCGGGAACGCCACGGAATTCATCGTGGGTGTCCTTGCATGGGCCATCAATGGAGATGGAAACACGCTCGATACCGACTTCCTTCATGGTCTTGGCAACTTCTGGAGTGATGAGCGTTCCGTTAGGAGCCATCACACAGCGCAGGCCCTTGCTCTTGGCGTAGCGGACCAGATCTGGCCAGTCTTTACGCATGAGCGGTTCACCACCAGTAAAGATGACGATGGGATTGCCTGTTTCCGGGAAGGTATCAATAAGAGCCTTGGCCTCGGCATTGGTCAGCTCGCCGGGGTAAGGTTCGGTGTGTGCTTCGGCTCGGCAGTGCTTGCAGGCCAGATTGCAGGAGCGAGTAATTTCCCAGGCAATCAGACGAAGCGGCGGAGTGCCGTCCTGTGCTGCGCCATGTCCGTGAGGGCAGGCTCCGGGGTGGCCGCCAGCTCCGTGAGCAGGCTTGCCGGGAGCAGCTTTTGGATGTTCAAAGGTTGTTTTTGTCATCTTATTTCCCCTGAAGGCGCAGAAAGTCTTCGGTGAAATAGGTGAGGATGAGGTCTGCGCCTGCGCGTTTGAGAGCCGTGAGTGACTCGAGCATGACAGCTTCGCCATCAATCCAGCCGTTCTGGGCTGCGGCCTTAATCATGGAGTACTCTCCACTGACCTGATAGGTGGCAAGCGGGACATGCAGTTCCTGGCGAACAGCATACAGGACGTCGAGGTAAGGCAGGCCGGGCTTCACCATGATGATGTCGGCACCTTCTTCAACGTCGGCAATGGCTTCACGAAGTCCTTCGCGAAGGTTGCCGGGGTCCATCTGATAGGTTCGGCGGTCGCCGTGGGAAGGAGCGCTTTCTGCTGCTTCGCGGAACGGACCATAAAAAGAGGAGGCATATTTTACTGCATAGGACATGATGGGCAGGTTTTTGTAGCCAGCCTCATCAAGGGCTGTGCGAATGGCCAGAACGCGGCCGTCCATCATGTCGGATGGGGCAACCATGTCTGCGCCTGCCTTGGCATGGGAAACAGCAGTTTTTGCCAAAAGATCAAGGGTCTGGTCGTTCAGAACCAGGCCTTTTTTGTCGCCTTCTTTCAGCAGACCGCAGTGGCCGTGGGAGGTGTACTCGCACAGGCAGACGTCGGTCGCAACGAGCAGATCAGGAAAGCTCTTTTTCAGGCGGCGGATTGCCTGCTGCACAATGCCGTTGTCATCATAGGCACCAGAGGCCACGGCGTCTTTTTCTTTGGGCAGGCCAAAGAGCATGCAGGAACGCATGCCAAGAGCGACGGCTTCGCCAACCTGCTTTTCGAGCTGGTCAACAGAAAGCTGATACTGGCCGGGCATGGCGTCGATTGGCTTTTTGAAATTTGGGTCATCCGTCTCAACGACGAAATACAGCATCATGAGGTCTTCGGGGCGGACGACGGTTTCACGTACGAGATCCCGAATGGTGGTGCTGGTGCGGAGTCTGCGGCCCCGGTGGAATTTTGGCAGGTCCATGATTTTCCTCCTGATACAAATGCGCCGGGATGCGCAAGAGCGCATCCCGGCGTGAGCATGACTTAATGATGAGAGTGGCCCTGAGCAAGTTCTATCATCTTGTGATAGTTCCGGCGTTTTGCTGCTTCTTCTTCTCGAAGAGCAAAGCGCTTTTTGTTTTCCAGTTCCTCGCGCTGCTCCATGATGCTGGTGCAGCGACGCTGATGGATTGCTATGGCCTGATTCAGAACGACAAGAGCTCGCTTGCTGCGCAGTGCGTAGAAGTTGTGCCTTACGGCCTGATTTCGTCGTCTGTTAAATAACATGCGGGGTCCGTTGCCCAGACATCCCCGTAGTAGGCTTCTGCTCGGGCACGGAAGTTGCCGCCGCATATACCCAGATATTTGCATGTTGCACACCTTCCCTTCACATACTGCTTCTTGTCCTTGAGCTTGTGAAGGAGTTCAATATTCGGGTCATCCCAGATTTCGGAGAAGGGGCGTTCAAGCACGTTTCCGAAGGTGTGATTCCGCCAGAACTGGTCGGCGTGGACTTTGCCATCCCAGGAGATACAGCCAATGCCGCGGCCGGAGTTGTTGCCCTCATTGAACTGGAGAAGCTGTGCGATTTCTTCAGCACGCTTGGGATCTTCCTTCAGCATTCGCAGGTAGACGAGCGGGCCGTCTGCGTGGTTGTCGACGGTGAGGACTTCTTTTTCCAGACCATCTTCGTAGCAGCGACGGGTCTCGTCCATGATCAGGTTTACGGCTGCGCGGGTTTCCTGATGATCGAGGTCTTCCTTGATCAGTTCGGAACCACGGCCGGAGTAAACCAGATGGTAGAAACAGATGCGCGGGACTTCGAGGTCACGCAGCAGCTGGAAAAGTTTGGGGATTTCGGTCTGGTTACGCTTGTTGATGGTGAAGCGCAGACCAACTTTCAGGCCTTCGGCCTTACAGTTTTCGATACCACGGATGGCACGTTTGAAGGCACCGGGTACCTGACGGAACTTGTCGTGAATCTCTTCACCGCCATCAAGGGAAATACCAACGTAGGACAGGCCGATTTTTTTCAGCTCGGCAGCCTTTTCCTTGGTGATGAGTGTTCCGTTGGTGGAAATAACAGCGCGCATGCCCTGTTCTGTGGCATATTTTGCCAGATCGGGGAGGTCTTCACGAACCAAAGGCTCGCCACCGGAAAAGAGCATAACCGGGGCACCGTATTCAGCAAGATCCTTGATGATGGTCTTGCCCTGTTCGGTGTTGATTTCGTCTTTACCGTTCGGGTCCACAGCCTGAGCATAGCAATGCACACACTTCAGGTTGCAGCGGCGGGTCATATTCCAGACCACGACGGGCTTTTTATCTTTGGAAAACTGCAGAAGGTGGGAAGGAAGCTTGCCGGATTCCCGGCCGTAACGCAGTGCGTCAGATGCTTCCACAGCACCACAGTACAGTTTTGAGATACCTATCATGAACTACCTCCGTATGGGTTCGCCGTAAGGCCCCGGATAGAGCGGCGGCGGATGAATCTGTTCTATCGTCGGGTGCCCGACGCGGATGCCCCGCAACATAGACCTAACAGCACTGAGAGTCAAAGTCGCAATTGGGGTTTGAGATGCCTAGTATTTAGCTATGAAATAGGCTGTGTCAAACCTGGTAGGACCTGATGCGGGGATGCCAAAAGAGACTCGGTGCAAGACCTTGTGGTTTTACGTTATTTTTTACGGCTTTGTGAAGGTATCTCACAGGAAAATTTTTTCAGACCATCGCTAATGGTGTCTATGCCGAGCCTGTCGACACAGTCTGCAAAGCGCTCTCCGGGGCGAAGAGAAGAGTAGATTGTGGAAATGACATGCTCAAGAAGATCAGGAATCGATTCTGCGGCAAAGATAAAAGGAACTTCGAGCGCCAGTCTGGGATGGCGTCCAAGTTTGCCGCCAAGCTGGAGGCGAAATCCAGTGGCTCCGGGCTGGATGGCTCCGGAGGGGCAGGCACTGATGCAGGCGCCGCAACGAACACAGCGCTCCATGTCGATATTCGTGACGGTTCCCTCAGTATCAATAGAAAGGGCACCTTCGCGACAGGAGCTGTGGCAGCTTGCACACTGAATACAGTCGGAGCTGGTCAGGACGGGACTTGCCGCGCCAAGCAGACCAATATCGGCAATCTGCGGGCGGGAGCAGCCGTTAGGACAGTACGAGATGGAGAGTTTGAGCATGTGGTGAAAGAGCGGGGCGTCACCATACATGCTGCGGAGTCGTTCGCCGATTTTGGCTTCTGCCAAAACCTGCTGGACATTTTCAAGAAGTTCTGGAGCCGAAACGGCCTGCATGGGGCAGGACTGTGCTCCTCGGCATGCTTCAATGAAAAAACCGTCACCGGGGACCTGTGTCATTCTGGAATGTGTGTGCTTCATAAATTTTCTGTACCAGACACCTGCCCCCGGTTCTTTGACCTGTGTCAAAAATCCGAACTAGAGAGCAGGTTTTGGCGATTCTTTGGCGTCGTCTTTGGGTTGAGGCATGTTCCAGTCCCGGATGATTTCACCCATGCTTTGGGCCATGCTGCCGACAACAGTCTGGACCGGGGACAGTGGAAGCCGTGATTTCAGGCGATAAAAGACAAAGTCGCGGGTTTGCCCCGGGATAATCTGGCCAGCCTGTGCCAGAGACCAGATAAGTGTTCCTGTGGTGGCGTCATACACGCGGATGCGCATGGAAACTTGTGTTTGTCCTGCTGTGCCGCCATCAAGAATGTGAGTAATTTCTCCCCCGATAATGAGGTCGGCGCCCTGGCTTATGGCAACGGACTGCGCCGCAGCAAAGTCGTTTCGAAGCGCAGAATCTTCTGCAAAGCTCAGGGCTGGGAAGGCCTGAACTTCGAGCATGCTTTGCCAGACAATGCGGGAAAGTTCCATGCCGAGGTAGCTTCTGTCCCGCATTTTCTGGTCAACGCGCAAAGGAAGCATAAGCGCCGTCAAAGGCCGCATGGGGTGGTTTTTGGGCTGGACCATACGCTGGACGTCTGAGCTTTTGACTTCTTCGTCCAGGTAGACTGTGCCGGGGCCAGAGAGATCAAAGTCTCCAGCGCAGGAACACAGAAGAAAGAGGGCCATGCATGCGGCCAAAACAGAAATGCGGGGATTCATAAGCGGGATACTCCTTGCTGCGTTTTGCCCGGAAGCCCTTGTGGAGAGCTTCCGGACAGAAAAAAGACAGCAAGATACGTGCCGCAAAAAGGAGAGCTACTGAAGAGTGGAGGTTGGGGCAGGAACTGTGCCCATTGCCTCAAGGAGCTGCTCGCGGGACGCAAGCAGACTTTCCCGCAGTTCCAGCCGCTTTTGTGGGGACAGGCGTTTGAATTCTGGCTTGGAAGCCAAAGACTCAAGCTGCTCCATTTCGGTGCGGATTCGCTGCACCCGCTGCTGGAACTGAGGTTCGTTGTGCCAGAAGTTCGACGCTGCATCCGCAAGCTCAAGGAGTTCATTGGACAGCTCCAGAAAAGTCTGGGGTGCAATGTCATCCTCAAGGACTTTTGAATCCAGGAAATCTTTCAGGCGTTTTTTCAGAGCATCAAACATGCGTCACCTCAGGGACGGCTAAATTGATCCTGTGTTGACAGCAAACCACATGGCGATCAGGAAAGAAACAATCATCGACAGGATCATGAGTGCGAGGAACGGGAGAAGCAGAACACTGATTGTTTTGCCCACGCTCATGCCGTGGACTTTTTTCAGGCCCTTGTAAGTGAGAACAAGACTCCAGACGGAACCTACAATAGCACCTATCACAGGAAAAACTGAAAGAACAGTTGGCGCACAGGAATAACAAATGACTCTGTACGTTGCCTCATATGGCTGGTTTTTCTTGTGCAGCAGGCGAATTGTTCCGTGCAGTATACCCGAACTGATGTGACTGAAAAGAAATAAAAGAATCGGAAGGACCAAAAGAATGGCAAAAGATTCCGGTCCAGGCTCCGAGTTTCCAGCGGGCTGCGGGCCAAGCGCGACCAGAACATTGATGCCAAGAATGGACCCAAGCACCTGCCAGATGGTCTGGCACAGTGCCGAAAATTCACCCAAAAGAATGTAAAAGATCAGGGGCATTTTCCGGCCGCCAGCAAGGGGCATTTTCGAAAAGAATTCCGTAGGAGTCTTGCTGACTTTTTTGATGGTTTCAATCAGGCCATTGAAAAAGCCATGCTCTTCGAGATTCTCAAAGGGAACTGAAGAGCTTGCCTGTGTGCTGCTTTCTCTTGGGCGGAACTCCTGCTGTTCCTGCCAGCGCTCACGGTAGGCCCGGTTTTCATCCTCTTCGCCGTCCATGCTGTTCAGGCGGTCCCAGATTTCTTCTGTTTCCTGCATGCTCTGGGGCTTGGACGGGTTCAGCTCGTCTTCGACGTCCTCATGCTCCTGCTGCTTTTTTGCGACAGAATGTTCATCCGCTGCGACTTCTTCTTCACTCAAAGAAATTTTGACGGTTTTGACGCCCTCAGCTGGTGCCTGTGGGGTCTCGTTCTGCTTGAGTTCATCATCAAAGCTAAATTCTGGAGCACGGAACTGAAATTTTTTCCCACATTTGGGGCAGGTGGCTCGAACAGACTTTGTTGGGATTTTATCATCAGGAACTTCGCGGGCATAGTCGCAGTGAGGGCACGTTATTTTCATAAGGGAATCCTTTTTCGCTTGGATTTAATTATCCACAATACCTGTTCAAAAGTTGATTTTCAAGGGGTTGCACCCTTTTGCGAGGAGATGCTGCTGTTTGATTTTCTTATCTATTTTTTGTGTTGAACGGCGGGCTTTTTGCGTCCTTGAGCGCTTTGGGGCTGAATGGAAAACGCCTCTGTCATACAAAACAGGAGTTCTGTATAGCAGAGGCGTCGTGTCTACTTTATCTCGTACTTTGGAACTGGGGGAGATTATTTCCCAGAGGGTCCATAAGTGCCAGGCATGCCTTTGCGACTTGGGCGCAGCAGGCGTAACTTGGGACCAGCCGTTCCCGCTGCACTTTTCCCCGCAGGCTGAGGCTGGGGAACGGTGGGCTTGGGTTTGAGCTGGCTTGCCTGAGCGCTCCCTGTGGGCGGCTTTACCGTCCCAAGCATGGCTTCAAAGCTCGCAGCAGAGCTTTTGGGAACCTGTGCTTTGGGTTGGGGCTGAGCTTTTTCAGGCTGTTCTGGTGCACTGGGCTGAGGCTTTTCAGCACGGTTTTCAACAGGTGGCTGTGGCGCGGGCGCTGGTTCGCTTTCTGCCGGAGCTGGCTTGCCCTGAATTTCTGCAAAGGAGCCACGAAGACCATCGAGAATGCGGATAACATCATCAATGTATTCGGGTTTCATGTCCATGTTCGCGCGCAAGAGGCGCGTGTTGCAGAAAAAGTACAGATCATGCAGGCGCTGCGAAATCTCGCCGCCCTTGTCTGTATTCAGACTTTCGTCCAGTTCCGAAATGACATCCATTGCCCGAGAGATAAGAATGCCTTTCTGGGCATAGTCTTTCTCGGCCATCTTGATCTTTGCCTGTCTCAAAAACTTGATTGCTCCGCTATACAGCAGAAGCAGCAGTTCTCCCTTTGAAACGGTGCTTACTTGCGTCTTCAGGTACGCCTGTGCGCCTCGCAGCATTCGTTCTCCCCTGTGTTTTTAGTCGCCAGCATTAAGCTGCTTGAGCTGATCGTCAAGCGTCTTCTGCATGGAGGTATATTCAGCCAAGGTTTTATCCAGTCGGCTATACTTTTCCCGAAGGTTTTTTTCGTAGGTTTTAAGTCGTGTTTCCTCATCACTGATCTGTTTGGTCAGATTCTCCACCATCTGGGTGTAGTTTGAGGTCAGGACCTTAAACGTTGCCTTCTCGCCGACTGTCATCTCGGTGAGGGCATCGTGAAGCTCGCCAGCTTTACCCTGCTTGAGTGAAAGATTTGCCGTGTACGATCCAGCAGTCAGGTTGTTGACTGTCAAAACCGCACCTTTGGCATCCGTGTCGCTCCCGGCGGTGATTGTCAGCCCATTAACACTGGCTGGCTTGCCGCCAATAAAGGCGTTGGTAATGTTGCCTGCCGCATCAACGTCGTAGCTTACGGCATATTTGCCGGGCTTGGTGATGCCGTCAATTTTTGAAGAAAAAGTCACGTCACCGGAGTCTGTGCTTCCGATACCGTCTGCGGCAAAAAATTCTGCGACGGACTGCGGATCTTCCCGAAGTTTTTTCAGAAAGACTTCTTCGTCAACAGTGAGCATGCCAAAGGTTGGAGACCCCGTTTTGGCGTCTGTCTCGAT
Organism: Desulfobaculum bizertense DSM 18034; assembly: GCF_900167065.1. Taxonomy (NCBI): domain Bacteria; kingdom Pseudomonadati; phylum Thermodesulfobacteriota; class Desulfovibrionia; order Desulfovibrionales; family Desulfovibrionaceae; genus Desulfobaculum; species Desulfobaculum bizertense. The sequence goes on along the minus strand of NZ_FUYA01000003.1, from coordinate 51,298 downwards.
TCCAAGCTGGGCAAGTGTGGAAATGGCGTCGGTATCACCATTAAATCCGATGCCATGCTGGGATGTAACCTCATTCAGCAGGTTGCTTATAAGTGACATACTGTAGTCACCCTGAAGGAGGCCAGCTTTCTTGGTTTCGGGATCGTATTTTGTCAGTTCCTTAATGGATGACTTCATATCGTTCACCATGTCGAGGAAGTCCGCAACATGATTCAGGATAGCATTAGAGTCATTCTGGATTTCGATTGAGGTCGTGCCTGTGCTACGTAAATTGAGCGTGATGCCAGGGACAGCATCAGTGACTGCATTTGAGTCGCTTTCGATCCAGCTGCCCTTGGGCCAGCCGTCAACGCGCAACTCGGCATTTTGTGCCTGCTGGATTTCTGTGAAGTCACCAGTGCTGAATCCAGCCAGGGTTGTGTTCGCATCATTGATGCTGATGGTGTTGTCTGCCCCCAGATCTTTTCCGCTGAGCTGCATGTAATACTTGGAACCATCATACAAAACCTTGGCCTGAACGCCTGCATTGTCAGGATGCCTGTTGATGATCTGCGCAAGTCCCTCAAGGGTCGTGCCGGGTGCAACGTCAATTTTCATTGTCTTTGCATCCGCGCCAGTACCGTAGGTCAGTTCCAGCGTTTCTGTGCTGCCTCCCGTAGGAACAATCTCGGCAGTTTTGTCTGCAACGCCAGCGCTCTGGGTCATGATATGGTTTTGCGCGAGCTGATTGACCTCAATTTTGTGAATGCCTTCTTCTGCATCCGTAGTCGGAGTCGCCGAGAGGACATTTGTGTCCGTAACGCCGATCTTTTTGGTCAAAAACTCGCCCATGGTGTCCATATAGGAGAGGTTGCTGCGGTAGGTCAGGAATTTTGTGTTGAGATCCTGAACCGTGGTGAGCTTCTTCTCCCAGTCGGTCTTCCATGATTCCAGCTTGGTTTTGTTTAGGCCTTCTGCCTTCATCTGTGCATCGATGATGGCGTCAAAGTCTGTACCGTTGCCAAGTTTGCCAATATGTATCTTGCCGTCATCGTCAGTAACGACGTTGAAGCCAGATGATCCTGAGATGGATGTTGTGCTGTCAGCCATAAGAGCCTCGTCGGAAAAAATTGCCGGGGTGGTGGTTCCTCACAATGAGAGTAGCAAGTCAGGTGCCAAGAGAAAGAAAAACAGGCCGGGTCACGGCATGCGACCCAGCCTGTCTATGAGCTGTTTCAGTGGTTCAGTTTTTTAGTCTGAACGCTTACCCACCGCCAAGGAGCTGGAGAGCCAGCTGTGGCAGGGTGTTCGCCTGTGCCAGCATGGCTACGGCGGACTGGGCCTGAATCTGAACTCGGGTGAACTGGGTCATTTCACTGGCTACGTCCACGTCCGAGATGCGGGATTCCGAAGACTGGAGATTTTCAGACTGAATTTCCAGATTTTCAATGGTACCAGTCAGACGGTTTTGCAGGGCACCAAGTGTTGCTCGGATGTTATCCTTGCTTTCAATGGCCTTGGTGATGGCCTCCAGAGCGCCCTGTGCAGCGTCCTGTGTGGAAATGGTGTATGCATCAGCAGAAGAGCCAGCTGCATGTCCCACTCCAAGAGCACTTGCTGTCGCCGTCTTGATCTGGATGTAGTAGTAGTCTTCGGTTGCGCTGTTTGCCGTTCCAAAGTGGACCAGCATCTTTCCTGTTGCCGTGGCGTCGGAACCGTCGTGTGTATCGCCGGACAGATGCCCGTTGAGCAGTGAGATGCCGTTGAAGTCCGTTGCGTTGGCAATTCGGGTGATCTCGGATGCCATTGCCTGATATTCGGAATCGATAACCAGACGCTGACTGGAATTGTACGTACCCGTAGCTGCCTGTTCGGCAAGTTCTTTCATTCTGATTAATTTTTCGTCAATAACACTCAGCGCACCGTCTGCGGTCTGGATGAGTGAAATGGCGTCGTTCGCATTACGCACACCCTGATTCAGGGATGCGATGTCCGCACGCATAAGCTCACGAACAGCAAGACCTGCGGCGTCGTCAGCAGATGTTCCGACTCGGAGGCCAGAAGACAGTCGCCGGGTTGACGTGCTCAAATCGCTGTACGCAGAACTCAGGTTCCGGGTGGCATTCATTGCCATTAAGTTATTATTGATGACCAGAGACATATCCTTTCCTCCTTGAAAGTCAGTGTCCCCTCCGCGTGTGGCGTCCTTGCCGGGCGGAAAGAAAAAGTGGTTTTTCAACCAGAGTACTCTGGATGCAGTGTGCACCCGCTTGTCTGTCATATCGTCATCAAAAGAACTTTCTTTATCGAAAAATATATTTAAAACAAGTTATGCGATGTTGTGTTTTTATATTGTGTAGAAAAAAGGTCTCTTAGAATGAAAGAAAAAAGAGAAAAAAATATGAAGAAGTCGAAATAGAGTGAAAAAATAAAGATTAAAGATAGAGATGATATTGAATTATAAAAAGAAAAGGTCGCCATGTGTGATGCATAGCGGCCTTTGTGTGTACAAGATGTTTTACTTTATCGGTGAGATACAGCTTGGTGCTGTGACGGAATGCACAGCCCGGTCAAGCCGTTCGGCAGCTTCGTCGGCGTTGATGCCGCGCTTGCCCGCGATGTAGCTCAGATTGTCCTCTGCGTCAGAGGCCCGCAGGTAGAGCGGGTCAATTGGCGCGTCAGAGTATTCAGCATGCAGGGCTGCTTCGGCCAGAACATCAGGATCAGGGTGGTCAAAGCGTGCTGAAAGGATCGTGCCCTGATTGAGTTCCAGCTCGGCAAAAAACTCAGCGTTGCGGCGCAGGCCAGAGCCGAGCAGGAAGACTGGACCCTCAATGCGGGAAAGTTCCTCTCCTGCCGCATCCAGAGAAAGAGGCTGCGGTCCGCCAAGCGGGGTGCCATCCGGTGCTGTAAAGCACTGGAGGTAGACCTGACGCGTGCGGGAATGGGTGAGGACTGCAACGGTGCCCGTGACGAGCGGCTGGGGACCAGCAGCAAGCAGGGGCAGATAGTCGAGTCCCGCCAGAGGAAGCTCGGCAGCTCTGGCAATGCCAAGGGCAGTGCCAAGAATCATGCGAATGCCAGTAAAGCTGCCCGGTCCGCGGACACAGGCAATTCCAGAAAGATCCGCAGTTGTCAGGGACAGGCTGTCGAGCATGCCCTTGAGTGCGGGGGTCAAAAACTGCATGGCCCGGCCGGGAACTGTCCATTCCTGAGCCGTACCAGCAACACCGTCCTGTGCCAGCACGAGCTGGAGACGGTCTTCGGTCCCGTTCAGCACGAGCTGGGGACGATGAAAACGAAAGCTTGTCTTGGGTTTGCCCATAATTCTGTATCGTCAGTGCGCCTAGTTCGTGAACAGGCGCAGGATGTCATTATATGTTGCAAGCACCATGAGACCGAGCAGCAGGAAGAGGCCAATACGCGTTGTAATGACCTGCATCTGTTCGGAAACAGGGCGACGGGATACAATTTCGTAGCTCAAAAAGAGCAGGTGTCCGCCATCAAGTACCGGAATGGGGAACAGGTTCAGCAGGCCAAGGTTGATGCTAATGATGGCTGTCAGGAACAGTACATTGACCAGACCTTCTTTTGCCTGTTGGCTCACCATCTGGGCAATCATGATGGGACCGCCGACAGTGTCGAGCGGCACAACCCGCTGGAACAGTTTGCCAATGCCCTTGAGCGTCAGCATGGTGATGTTCCATGTCTGCTTGCCTCCCTGAACGAGAGATGAGCCAACGCCAAGCGGTATTTTAATGGTTTTTCCAGACGCGCTGATGCCAACCATCGGTGTCGAGATGGTCTCACCAAAAATGTTTTTTCGGTTCATCAGGCGCGGAGTCACATTCGTATTCAGCGTTTCATCACCGCGCTGAATTTCAAAGTCCAGAGCCTTGCCTTCGCTGGCAGCAATGGCATCGGCCATTTCGCGCCAGTAGCGGACAGGCTGCCCATCAACAGCGGTCACAGTGTCGCCGGGCTGAATGCCTGCGACTGCGGCGGAGCTTTCGGGCTGGATGCCACCAATATTGGGGATCAGCTCGACCATGCCATGCGACATGAAGATGCCGGAATAAATGAACCATGCCAGAATGAAGTTAAAGATTGGTCCAGCGGCAACAACTGCCATTCGATGCAGTGGCGGACGCAGGGCAAAACTTTCTTCGCGGGTGAATCCTTCCGGCAGGTCGTCTTCTGTATTTTCGCCCAAAAGCTGCACGTAGCCACCAAGGGGAATCAGTGACAGCTGATAGCGGGTTTGAGATTTTTTGTATGAAAGCAGCTTGGGGCCAAATCCAAGCGAGAATGTTTTTACTCCAATGCCGAGCATACGGGCAGCCAAAAAGTGCCCCAGCTCGTGGAAAAAAATCAGTGCCCCAAGAACAAGAATAATAGCAATCGGTCCTTGCATAGTACTCGCCTCGGCGGATGCGTCAGAAGACGCATGGCCGGTTTGGGTGAAGGCCAGAGAAGTGCGACCGGGGGCTAGTTGCCGATCCAGCTGCGCACCGTGGCCCGCGTTGTGGAATCCAGAGCCAGAATGGCATCCAGACTCGTCACGTCGGTGTCGGTGTGAGCCTCAAGAGCACGCTCGACCAGAGCGGGAATATCAAGAAAAGCTATGCGGCCGCCAAGAAAGGCGTCAACAGCGATTTCGTTGGCCGCGTTGAGTACCACAGGAAAGCTCTGACCAGCGCGCAGTGCATCGAAAGCATAGCGCAAGCAAGGAAATATATCCATTGCTGGGGCTTCAAAACTGATCTGCCCAAGGGCAACAAGATCCAGTGGTTCAAGAGAGAGGGGGAGTCTGTCGGGCCAGCCCAGGGCATACGCAATCGGGAGCATCATGTCTGTGGGACCCATGTGGGCGAGCATGCTGCGGTCAACGTATTCCACAATGGAGTGGATGACACTCTGGGGGTGCACGACAACATCAATGTTTTCGAGCGGAAGGCCAAAGAGATGGAAGGCTTCAATAACTTCCAGTCCCTTGTTCATGAGGGTGGCAGAATCAATACTGATTTTGGCCCCCATAGACCAGTTGGGATGGGCAAGCGCCTGCTCGCGGGTGACCTGCCTGAGGTCTTCAAGGCTTTTGCCTCGGAAAGGACCACCAGACGCCGTGATCACGAGTCGGCGAATATCTTTGGAGTCATGACCCCACATGCCCTGAAAAAGTGCGTTGTGTTCAGAGTCAACGGGCAGAATCACTGCGCCTGTTTCGTGGCAGACCTGCCGGAACAGGTGCCCAGCGAGGACCAGAGCTTCCTTGTTGGCGAGAGCAATGATTTTGCCAGCCTTGGCTGCGGCAAATGCCGGAGGAAGGCCAGCGGCACCGACCTGTGCGGCAAGCACAATGTCTGCCTCGGGCATCCGCGCGAGGTCAACATAGGCCTGTGGGCCAACAAGAATTGCCGGAGTGTAGCCTGCCGGGAGCAGGGCTTTGAGTTCTGCGGCAACCTCGTCAGTCAGAACAGCCAGAAACGGAGGTCGCAATGCTGCGGCCTGTTCTGCGAGTCGGCGTGCATTGCGGGCACCAGCCAGCGCCAGAACCTCGAAGCGATTGGGATGCTCGGCCAGTACCTTGATGGTGCTACAGCCAATAGACCCCGTGCTTCCGAGAATAACGAGTTTTCGTGCCTCCTGCTGGTGCGGAGTAAGCGGAGAAATATAGGTCATGAATCCAGCCTTTGGAGCAAAGTTCGTCTATGGCGCGACGGAAAAAACGCTCGCGTCTGCGTTATTTAAAAAAATGGAAAATGGCGTCCAGACCTGCATAGGTCGCAATGGCCAAAAGCAGGCTGTCGATGCGGTCAAGTACACCACCGTGCCCGGGAAGCAGGGTGCCGGAGTCCTTGACGCGCAGGCGGCGTTTGACTGCGGATTCGATGAAGTCGCCAAACTGGGAGGAAATATTGAGGCCAAAGCCAAGGCAGGCCCACATCCACCACGGACGACCCGCGCCAGCACCAGCCAGCATGTATTCATCAATGCAGCCAGCCAGCAGACAGACCAGAATGGAAGCACACATGCCACCAATGCTGCCAGCCCATGTTTTCTTTGGGCTGATGACGGGCCAGATTTTGGGACCGCCAAATGCTGCGCCAGAGTAGAATGCGCCTGTATCTGCAGCCATAACAGCGGCCAGAACGACGACAATTTCAACACGTTCAAAGTTGAAAAGGAACTGGAGCATAACCGGAACATAGAGCAGCCCGGTGACAAGCACTGAGGCCATACCAAAAGAATTTTCTTCGGTCTGGGCTTCTGGTGCCTTGGAAAAGCGCAGGAGGAACCACAGGCTGGATACCCAGAATCCAGCAATAAGAGCTGCCAGAATCAGGCCGTGCATGTTGGTTTTGCCACCCCAGAGAATGAGGAGACCAAGGCCAGCGCCAGCAATCTTGAGCCAGCTGTGGCGGCCGTCTTTCCAGAACATGCTGTAAAATTCCCACAGCCCGATAACGCTGATTGCCGCGAGCAGGGCTATTTCGAGCCAGCCTCTGAACGCGATGGAGCAAATCAGGACAGGGAGAAGAACGGCGGCTGTAACAATACGTTTCTTATGTGAACTGTTCATGATTCTAGCGCTGTCGTAATGACGTCTTTGTTAGGAGTTCTTGCCGGACTCAGCCTCTGCGAGCTGCGCGTCTGTTTTACCAAAACGGCGGCCACGGGAGGCATAGTCTTCCAGCGCCTTGTGCAGTTCGGCACTGTCAAAGTCCGGCCAGTATGTTTCTGTAAAATAAAATTCAGAATATGCGGATTCCCAGAGCAGGAAATTGGAGAGTCGTAACTCGCCACTGGTTCTGATGACGAGATCAGGATCAGGCTGCCCAGCAGAGTACAGCTCTGCTGCAAGAGCTTGTTCTGTTATGGCTTCTGGGGCAAGCTTTTTTTTGCACAAAGCTTTGCAGGCTCGCATAATATCGTCTCGTCCGGAATAGTTGAGGGCGAGATTGAGTGTCATTTTGCTTCCGCCAGAAGAGAGAGATACGGCCGTTTTGATGGCCTGACGGGTCGTAAAAGGAAGTTCGGAGAGATCTCCAAAGATATTGAGTCGGATGCCTTGCTTGATGAGTGCATCCATTTCGCGTCGCATAAAGCGAACAAGAAGATCAAAAAGGAAAGATATTTCTTCTTTGGGGCGTGCCCAGTTTTCGCGAGAAAAAGTATAGAGCGTCACATGCTGAACACCCAGCTTCAGGCATTCAGTTACAAACTCTTTGGCCGCTTCTGTTCCAGCTTTGTGACCATCGCTACGGGACAGTCCGCGAGACGTGGCCCAGCGGCCGTTTCCATCCATGATGACGGCAATGTGGCGGGGAAGTCGTTCAGGTGTCAGGGGAGTTCTCCGTGTTTTCGATACAATGCATATAGAACTGGAAGACCTGCCGCCCCCACAAAAGCGCGGAGACGGCAGGTTCCAGACAAAAAAACGGCAGAGAAGACCTGCTAGATCTCCATGATCTCGGCTTCTTTTGCCTTGAACTGCTTGTCAGACTGTTCAACCATCTGGTTGGTGATCTTCTGCACCTCATCCTGACCACGGCGCTGATCGTCCTCAGAGATGTCTTTGTCTTTTTCCATCTTCTTGAGGGTGTCATTGCTGTCGCGGCGGACGTTGCGGATAGCGACCTTGCAGTCTTCAGTGTACTTTTTTGCGACCTTGACCAGCTCTTTGCGGCGGTCTTCGGTCAGCGGCGGAATGGCAATGCGCATCAGCTTGCCATCGTTGACCGGGTTCAGACCGAGGTCAGACGTAATGATGGCTTTTTCGATGGGGCCAAATGCACCACGGTCCCAAGGCTGAATAGTGATGGAGCGGCTGTCGGGAATGGCGACAGATGCGATCTGTTTCAGCGGGGTAGGGGTTCCGTAGTAGTCGACCAGAATGTCATCCACCAGAGAGGTGGATGCGCGGCCAGTGCGCAGTTTGGAAAATTCTTTATCGAGAGCCGAGAGGGCTTTCTTCATCCGTGTTTTCGCATCATCCATGACAGACTGCATGCTATTCTCCTCCTTCGACGACGGTTCCGATGTTTTCACCGCAGACGACTTTTTTAATATTTCCGGATTCAAAAAGATTGAATACGGCGATTGGCAGGTTGTTGTCCATAGCCAAAGAGATGGCCGTGGAGTCCATAACCCGAAGTCGTTTGTTCAGTACATCAATGTAGGTCAGGCGGTCAAAGCGCTTTGCATCGGAATGGATCATGGGATCCTTGTCGTAGACACCATCGACCTTGGTAGCCTTGAGGATGGCTTCGGTATGAAGCTCGGCGGCACGCAGGGCAGCTGCGGTGTCAGTGGTAAAGTAGGGGTTGCCAGTACCAGCGGCACAAATGACAACGCGGCCTTTTTCCAGGTGACGGATGGCTCTGCGGCGGATGTACGGCTCGCAGACTTCCTGCATGGAAATTGCGCCCAGTACCCGGGTTTGGATGCCTTCTTTTTCGAGGCCGTCCTGAACAGCAAGGGCATTCATCACGGTTGCGAGCATACCCATGTAGTCACCCTGGGCACGATCCATACCTTTTGCGCTTGCAGCCATTCCACGGAAGATGTTGCCGCCGCCGATGACGAGGGCAACCTGCACGCCCAGCTGGGCGACTTCCGCAATCTCGCGGCAGAACGCGCTGACGGTTTCGGGATCTATACCGAAATTTTTCTTTCCCGCCAATGCCTCACCACTGAGTTTCAGCAGCACTCTTTTGTAGCGCAAGTTGCTCATAAGTTACACCTTCTGAGTTGAATGAGTCTGACATCTCAAGGACTTGTCCCGGATGTCTCAAGTTAAAAAAAGGGCAAAAAAAACGGGCCTTGCGGCCCGTTTGAGAAAGCTAGGCTTTGGGAGCTTCGCCCACTGCGATGCGGGTAAAGCGACCAATCTTGATATTTTCACCAAGAACGGCAACCAGCTCGTTCAGGAGATCCTGAATGCAAAGCTTGTCGTCTTTGACGAAGGGCTGCTCAAGCAGGCATACTTCTTTATAGTACTTCTTGATGCGGCCTACGACAATCTTCTCAGCGATATTCTGAGGCTTGCCTTCTTCCATTGCCTGGTGCAGGTAAATTTCTTTTTCCTTTTCCAGGACATCCTGAGGAAGTTCCTCGGGAGAAACACAAAGAGGGTTCATTGCGGCGATCTGCATAGCAACGTTCTTTGCGAATTCCTGGAACTTGTCGGACTTGGCAACAAAGTCAGTTTCGCAAAGGATCTCGACCATAACAGCGAGCTTGCCGTTGGAGTGCAGGTAGGAGCCGATGAAACCTTCGGAGGTAGCACGGCCAGCTTTTTTCTGAGCCTTAGCAAGACCCTTCTCACGCAGGAAAGCGACTGCTTTCTCAACGTCTGCATTGCATTCGGTCAGGGCCTTTTTGCAGTCCATCATGCCTGCGCCAGTCTTGTCGCGCAGTTCTTTAACCTGAGCAGCAGTAATAGCCATGCTTAGTTCTCCTTTGCAGCTTCGGCGTCAGCCTCAGCGGTCTCTTCTTTCTTGGAAGCCTCAGCTGCTTCAGCAGCTTTAGCCATAGCAACCTCTTCCTGACGGGCAGTGCCTTCGAGGCATGCGTCAGCAATGGAGGAAGCGAACAGCTTGATGGCGCGGATAGCGTCATCGTTGCCGGGGATGACGAAGTCAACGAGGTCAGGGTTGCAGTTGGAGTCACAGATTGCAACGATCGGAATACCGAGCTTGCGGCACTCACGGATTGCGATCTCTTCGCGCTTGGGGTCAACCACGAATGCGACTGCGGGCAGCTTGTCCATGTCTTTGATGCCGCCAAGAGCGTCATTGAGCTTGGCAACTTCGCGGGTCATCAGCACGATTTCCTTTTTGGGGAACTTGTTGATGGAACCGTCTTCAAACATGGTCTCCAGCTTCTTCAGGCGATCAATGCTGTGCTTGATGGTCTGGAAGTTGGTGAGGGTACCACCGAGCCAGCGGCTGGTCATGAAGTGCTGGTCAGCACGACCTGCTTCCTGCTTGATAGCTTCCTGAGCCTGGCGCTTGGTGCCGATGAACAGAACCTTGCCACCGTTGGCAACTTTTTCTGCAATGAAATCATGAGCAGTGCGGAACAGACCAACAGTCTGCTGAAGGTCCATGATATGGATGCCGTTACGGGCACCAAAGATGAACGGGCGCATTTTGGGGTTCCAGCGACGAGTCTGGTGACCAAAGTGGACACCGGTTTCCAGCATCTGCTTCATAGAAATGTAAGCCATTTGGATTCCTCCTGGGTTTATTCCTCCATCCCATATAAATCTCGCCCCATACCAGTACGATACACTCGTGTGGCACCCAGGGACGACTCGGGATGTGTGGGATTGAAATCGCGGCGTTGTACGCAAAATACGCTAAGATGGCAAGAAGAAAATTCTTCAGGAAGCCCCTCTTACTGTAGATCTGGCGCTACCGCGGTTACTGTTGCGTGAGCAAGAGCTTTATCACAACGCACTGAATTCTCCAACGTGCCAATTTCAGGAATATGCAGCGTTATGATGTCATTTTCGAGGACGCGCTGTTTCCATTTTGGGTCCCCAAGCACGATGAGGTCACCGGGATTGATTGTCATAATTGAGGAAATCATGCTGAGCGCTTCATACGGGGAATAGGCAAGCTGTGAAAAACTGCATGATACGGCGTTTTCCTCGTTTTTTTGGAGCGCTGCCACAAGCTCCTCTGGCGCCTCAATATCGGTTTCGATGTGTGGCCCAATGGGCGCAAAGCCGTCAAAGGCATGGGCTGCAAGTGTTTCATTTTCGGTAAGGCCCTGAATTTGTGCCGAAAAAGACATCGAACAGGAAAATCCAAAGATGTATGGGGGCATGTCAGCCGGGCTGATGCAGTGACATTGTCTGCCAAAAAAAACGGCAAGCATGGGTTCAACAAAACTGACTGTTGCGCAGTCGGGAATATGCACGGTTTCGTGTCCAGAATTGATGGCGCTTGGTGGAAGAAGAGAAATGTGCGGGGAGGTGGCGGATGGAGCTGGTGGGCCGAAATGAATAAGTTTTGACGGAACTGCAAGGGGAAGCTGGGTCACCTGATCTTCCGGAATGGCCTCTTTGAGTCCTAACCTGCGGTCGAGGCAGACAAAAGCTCCATCACGATGCTGGGCATAAAAACTTCTTCCCGAAAACATGACTCTGGAAATTTTCATGGTGCAGTACTCCTCAAAAAAGACGAATACTGAATTGTAGCAGTCGGGCAGTTTCCCGTCCATGAAGCTCGCAAGAAAAGCCGTATGCTCTCTAGCATCGTCAGCGAAAAAGCCTGCTCTTCTTATGTGTCGTGAAAATCTGAAAAGCTGCTTGACACATCTCCCGGCAAGTCTCTACAGTAAACGCCATGAAGATACAGAATCACAACACCGCTTACGCATATTATTATTACTACGCCACAGGCAAGGCCTGCGGTGCATGGTGTGTTGTGTTCTAATCGAACGTATTGACCCTTGTACCCATAGAGGCCGTTGGACTATCCGACGGCCTCTTTTTTTTGTTTGAAATCACGAGTATGGACATTTTTAAGGAGGCCGTCATGCACATTGGAAAAGCTATTCGCATGGAGCGAATCATTAATCGAAATACTGGTCGGGCAATTGTTGTACCTCTGGATCATGGCACAACAATCGGTCCTGTTGACGGGCTTATCGACATGCGCGAAACCCTGTCGCAGGTGGCAGAAGGTGGCGCAAACGCAGTGCTTATGCACAAGGGGCTTGTTCCCTGCGGACATCGGCAGCAGGGACCGGATATTGGATTGATTGTTCACCTGTCTGCCAGCACGTCTCTTTCTCCGTTCCCGAATGCAAAGGTGATGACGGGGACAGTTGAAGACGCCATTCGCCTTGGTGCTGATGCCGTGAGTGTCCACGTGAACCTTGGTGATGAAACCGAGGCAACCATGCTGAATGATCTTGGCCGGACAGCAGCCCGTGCCGCAGAGTGGGGCATCCCGTGTCTGGCAATGGTTTACGCTCGTGGTCCCAAAATCAAAAACAGTTTTGATCCTGATGTTGTTGCGCATTGTGCCCGTGTGGGTATGGAGCTTGGCGCAGACATCGTAAAAGTGTCCTACACAGGCAGCATCGACAGCTTCAAAAAAGTTGTGGACTCCGTGTGTGTGCCGGTTGTGATTGCCGGTGGGCCAAAGGTCGACAGTCCGCGAGATCTTTTCCAGATGGTTTCAGATTCACTGGAAGCTGGCGGAAGTGGCCTGTCTATTGGTCGGAATATTTTCCAGGCAGAAGATACCTTCAAGACGGTGAAGGCAATGAATGGTCTGGTGCATCACGGCTGGTCCGTTGATGATGCAATGGAGCTTTTGGAAAACGCGTAGGGCGGTGTTTCGCACTTCCCGGAGCGCTGTTTCCGGGGAGTGTGGAAACAGCTTATGTGCTCTGGGCTTCCTGCCGAAAGGCCTGAACAGTGTAGCAGAAGACCTTCCACGCGTCTGATATGCCGGTGGAAAGGTTGTGGGATGGGGCTTTTTTGTTTCGCTGCCGTGGGCGCGCCCGGCGCGGACTTGGTCCCCAGATAAGATGGAAGCATTCTTTGGCAGAGCGGCCACCCGAAGCCTTGGCAAGGGCTTTGGCAAGCTGGATGGCCGAAGCTTCTGGCCTGCGGGTAAACTGGCAGGCGCGAGCCATTTTTGCGTGGACACTGCGCGGATTTGGAGCTTTTTCCTCGGCACGGTGAAACGCTTCTCCGGCGTCTTCCCAGTCGCCGTTTTTTACGAGTTCACACCCTGATTCGACGAGGGCTTCTTCGTCTTTTCCGATGTATCTTCTTTCCTTGAGGATTTTTGCAGCCTTCTCAAATTCGCCATTCAGGCGATAAATGTCCGCGGTCCGGCAGATGTATTTTTCTGTCTGGGCGCGGTTTTCCTTGTTCATCCACGCCTCGATGAGTCCCTCACAGGCAGGGAGAAACATGTCATCAATGGCTATTGCCTTTCGGAATTCAACAATAGCCTGATTCCATTCTTTTTCTATGAGGCACTTGCGGCCTTTTCGGCAGTAACTCTGGAGCCGTGCTGTGCGGGAAATCTGGCGGGGAGCGCTGGGGTCCTGTTCTTCCATCTGTGCAGGCTGGACCGGCTGCGTCTGCTTGCGGGCTTTTTGACGCATATCCCCTGTGACCTTGCCTTCGATGGCCCGGCGGAGCTGCTTTTTGAAATTGTCCATCGAGTACGGGCGGACAAGGTAGCCACCAGCACCGGAGGCAATGGCTTGCAAAACGGCCTGCGGGTTGACGTTGGTGCTGGAAAACACCAGTGGAATTTTGCTCAGGCGGGTATTTTTTTGCAGGGCACGCACAAGATGCAGGCCGTGCGAATCACCTATGCTTTCGTCACAAATAATGAGTGAGACCCGGTTCTTTTGCAAAAAGCGCAGGGCGCCGCCAATCTCCTGCTGTGCCACGGTGTTCTCTATACCCAGTCGGTGCAGTGTGCTGCGGTCCCGCTGGATGTGATGGGGAGAAGCCGAGAGCAGAAGAGTGCATGCGGCCTTTTTTTTCTTGGGCTTTTTTTCAACCGAATCCATAGGTCCTCCAAAGATACTTATGCACTCATCGGTCATTTTTCTTTGAGGCTTTAGCAGTTTTTTTTGCTTTCGGAGTAAAAACCTAGAGATTTTAGCCGATAAGCAAGCTGTCATGCGGGTTACTGTGTCATTCCGAGTAATCTAGCGTGAAACAGACTGGTAGAGATTTCTGCACAAAAGACCGTCCTCAGAAAACATCGATAGAATGCGAGTTTTGAGGCAGCGAAAAATTTTGACTGAGAAAGTAAAATTCTCACCTTGAATGCTCAACCAGTCTTTCTCGTTGGAGAAAAGGCCTTTTCAGGCTTTGGGTATTGATGTACCAAATCTTGTGAAACAGAGGTGCGTACAGGGACCTCTCTTGTCGATTTATGAGACATGTTCATGCACGTGATGTTTCTTTTCCTTTTTTTAGAAAAAAGGCATCACACAGAGATGGAGAGTGTTGATGAGGGTATGTGTTCTATCAATTTTGTTTCTTGTCAGCTTCTTTGTGATGACAGGGGCTGCGACGGCTGGAGATTACGTTGGATCAAAAGCCTGCGCAGAATGTCATGAAGAAGAGTATGGCCGGTATTCACAGCATTCAAAAAAAGCACAGTCATGGGAAAGCATACAAGTCATGGCGTCTGATCTCACTGCACAGGAGGTACAGGGCTGCTATGAGTGCCATACCACGGGGTATGGCAAAGGCGGATTTCAGGATTACGCCTCTACACCAGAGCTGTCTGATGTCGGTTGCGAGAGCTGTCATGGACCGGGGGCACAGCATGCCGAAGATGGAGACCCTGCAAGCATTCGTCGGACTCCAGAGCTGAAGGACTGCACGCGCTGCCACAATCAGGAGCGGGTTCGGGCTTTTGGTTTCAAGCCGTTAATTCACAGCGGTGCACATTAACCTGGGGGGCAGTATGTTTTCAGGTATCCGTCAGCGGCTGAGTATGAAAGTCGCGCTTCTTGTCCTTGGGATTAGTCTGGTGGTTTTCACCGGACTCGCACTCGTCAATGCGTCATGGCAGGAAGAAAACTTCCGCGAGAGTCTCGGACAGGCCATTACAGAGAATTCGGAACTGCTTTTTCATGCCATTGAAAAACCAATGGTTATTGGTGACGACAGAGGCACGCGTGAGCAGTTTTCTTTTATTGCGGAGCATTATCCGCACATCAAGGTGTACATTACAAACTTTCGCGGCAACGTGACGTACTCCACGCAGGGGCAGGCTGAGCGGCAGGACATGAGCGCACTCTACAGCGATCCGGCGCTTATGGGCATGTCAAAGGCTGCTCTGAGTGGTGGCAGTGTCGAAACCCGTCTTATGGACCTTGGTGAAAATCCTGTCTTTGTTCATTCCCGGTCCATCCCCAATGACCCGTCCTGCCATCACTGTCATGGCGCATCCCAGAAGGTTTTGGGACAGCTTTTGCTTGTTCAGGATGTCAGTCCCCAAATGGCTGCCATGTCTTCGCAGCTTCGCAATATTGGCTTTCTTGGTGTTGCAGGGCTGATTGTCATGGTCGGCGGTGTTCTGCTCTTTTTGCGTGCTCAGGTTTTGCGCAAAGTACAGCACATTACCGAGACGACAGCTCAGGTTTCACAGGGTGATCTCGATGCGGCTTTCCTCATTGAATCTGAGGATGAACTGGGGCAGCTTTCTGGGCATATTGGGACAATGCTTGATCGACTCAAGGAGCAGCTTGCATTTTCTGATGGAGTGCTCAAGGGCGTTACCGTACCGTGCGCCATTACCAATCCAGACAATACAATTCGCTATACCAATGCGGCAATGTGTAGCTATCTGGAGAAGTCGCATGGACCTGAGCAATATGTTGGTGTTGTTTCTGGAGAATTCTTTCTTGGCGACCCGGCTGCGGAGACCATTTCGCATCGGGCCATTGTTGAGCAGAAGCAGATTGAAGAAGAAAGTGTTTTGCAGCTCCCCAGTGGCCGGACAATTTACACTGCTGTGACCTCAACGCCATTTTATGACCAGAAGGGAACTCTTCTCGGAACCTTGGCTATTTGGTTCGATTTAACTGCGATTCGGCAGCAGGAACAGCAGCTTGTTTCTCAGCGCGACACCATTGCGCAGGCTGCGGGGGATGCTGATGCTGTTTCCAACAATGTTGCCGCCGCCGCAGAAGAATTATCTGCACAGGTTGAGCAGGCCAGCAAAGGTTCTGAGCAGCAGAAGATTCGGACGAGTGAAGTCGCGACCGCAATGGAAGAGATGAATGCGACTGTTCTTGAGGTTGCACAGAATGCTGGAGCAGCCGCAGAGCTTGCTGAACAGGTTCGGCAGTCCGCTCGCGATGGCAACTCTGCTGTGAGTGAATCCGTTGAGATGGCGAATGTCGTGACTGAAAAAGTCGAAGTCCTTCGGGGAAGCATGGGAGATCTGGAGTTGCGGGCCAATGAAGTCGGTGACGTTATCACTGTGATTCAGGATATTGCTGACCAGACCAACCTGCTTGCCCTCAATGCCGCTATTGAAGCTGCTCGCGCGGGTGATGCTGGTCGTGGCTTTGCCGTCGTGGCCGATGAAGTGCGGAAACTCGCCGAGCGGACTATGCAGGCCACCCGGGAAGTAACAGATTCCATCCGTCAGATTCAGGATAGCGCGCAGAAAAACGTCAAAGGAACCTATGACGCTGCGGAGCTTGTTGCAAAAAACAAGCATGTTTCACAAAAATCTGGTGAAATTTTGTCTCAGATTACAAAACTTATTGACGGAACTGCCGATCAGGTAAGTGCTATTGCTACCGCTGCAGAGCAGCAGTCTGCAACAAGTGAGGAAATTGCCCGCGCTACAGAAAGTGTGAACAGCATCGCGAGCGAAACCTCTCTCGCAATGAATGAATCCTCACAGGCCGTTGCTGACCTCGCTCAGCTTGCACAGCAGCTGAGAAATATTATAGAGGATATGCAATCAAACGGGTAGCTTGCCACTTCATTGTGTAAGAATAATGATTCGGGGGCTTCCGCAGGAGGCCCCCTTTTTTGGCTTTTGGGATGGGTGGTGAAGATTGGGGGCCAGCCCCAGCCCGCGAGGGCTGGATGGGTGGGAGGGGGAAGTTGGGGGCCTGCCCCCAAACCCCCGCGTAAGGGAATGATTCCCTTACGTATCCTCATCGAGTTTGAATTCCCTCCACGCTTCGCGTGAATGAAATTCAAACTTGTTGGGCATAACGTCGAGAGCTTCTTTCTCTTTTGCGAGTTACCACCAGGTTCTTTCTGAACGTTTGCGTTCAGAAAGAAAGGGTTGAGGCGCAAAGAAAAAGAACGCACTGGGTGCCCACTAGCTGGACTATGGGGCTGATGGAGAGGAGAGCTTTGCTCTCATCCCACTCAGCCCCATAGTCCAGCGAAAGCGGGATTCCCAAGGGCCTCGTCCTTGGGCAGGGTCAAGGGACAGCGTCCCTTGCAGGGTTTTAGGGGCAGCGCCCCTAACAACAAAAAAACCACCCAATATATATTTGAGTGCTTCACACACAGAAGGGAAGGGTACCGTGAAGTTTAAAAGTCTGAACACGTTTTTATCGTTTCTTGCAGTGGTGGTTATCGCCACCTCTGTTGGGGGGCTGATCTGGTACGTGAACACGTCAACGCGAACGCTTGCCGTGGAAATGGGGACCCAGACAGCACAGGCCGAACAGGAAGCGCTGGTGCGTTTCCTTGGGAGCTACCTTGATAATGCCGCAGTCCTTGCGGAGAGCCTGGGGGGAGCGTCCACAGCGCAAAATAGCCTCGTGTCTTCCTACGGCGCGAGCAAGGCTTTCCGAGCTTACCGAGATATACTGAAAGCGCATTCGGAATGCTCTGCCATCCTTGTGTTTAATGCCAAAGGCGAAATCGTAACGGGTGTTAATACAGAGGGGAAAAGCCTCCGCCATACTCGCAAAATTGAGCCGGAAATCTTGAATGCTGTTGTCAAACAGGGGCAGAAACGCTTTTTTTCTGGGACGATTAATAAAACAGAAGATGGTGGACTGGCCTTTGCTGTGGCAACACCTGTTCTGGACTATGATAAAAAGCCACAGGGCGGGCTGGTGATCTATCCGCGCTGGGATATTTTTGTCCGCAAATACCTTGATCCTGTGAAGGTTGGCCGTGAGGGGTACGGCTTTATCTTTGATAGCCGGGGAATGATGATCGGACATGGTGGCGACAGATCTCTTGAGATGACGGATTCGAGTCAGCACACATATATTCAGGACGCGCTCCAAAACGATTCAGGGGTCATCTGGTACACATGGCAGGGCCGAAAAAAAGTCATGAGCTTCCAAAAGGAGCCTGAAACAGGCTGGTACGTTGCCGTTGGAGCCTATGAAGATGATTTGACCTCGCGTGCTCTGGAAATGCGGACAGTCATGCTTGGCGCTGGCCTGATGATGGTGCTGGTGGTGTGCGGTGGACTGCTTTTCCTGCTGCGCCACTATGCATTCAGACCTTTGATGCAGGTTGAAGCCTTTTCCCGAAGCGTAGCCGAGGGGGACCTTCAGGCTGAACTTGATGGAGATTTTCGGTTTGAACTGCGAGGGCTTGCTGAAAACATCTCACAAATGGTTGATGAGCTGAAAAACAAGCTGGGCTTTGCTGAGGGCGTGCTCAGTGGCTTGACTATTCCCTGTGCGATTACTGGCGCAGATCGTAAAATGAGCTATATCAATCAGGAAATGTGCGAGCTGCTCGGAAAGACGGGAAAGCCGGAAGAATATTATGGTCTGTCTGCTGGCGAATTTTTCTTTGGTGATGCCAGCAAAGCAACAGTGTCTGATGAGGCGCTGGAACATATGTGCCGCATTGAAAAAGAATATCCGTTTGAACGGACTGATGGCCGTACCCTTCATGTGAGCGTCACGTCGACGCCTTTCCATGACATGGACGGAAAGGTACTGGGGACGCTGGCTCTGTGGATTGATCTGACGGCAATCCGGGAGCAGGAACAGCAGGTACGTGAGCAGCACGAAGTGCTGGTGCGGGCTGCTGGCGATGCCGATCATGTTTCACATCAGGTCTCTGTTGCCGCGGAACAGCTTTCGGCGCAGGTCGAACAGTCGAGTACTGGTGCAGAGGAACAGCGGAAGCGCACAGAAGAAGTCGCAACGGCAATGGAAGAGATGAACTCGACTGTGCTGGAAGTGGCGAGGAATGCAAGCGATGCGGCTTCGGTTGTGGACAAGGTTCAGGAGCATGCTGCAAATGGCAAGACTGTTGTGCAGGACGCTGTGAGCAAGTCCAACGAGCTGCGCGATATGGCGCAAAATCTGAGTGGATCCATGCGCGATCTTGGCGATCAGGCAACAAATGTTGGGCAGGTCGTCAATGTGATTGAGGATATTGCGGACCAGACAAACCTGCTGGCGCTGAATGCGGCAATTGAGGCCGCCCGTGCTGGTGATGCTGGTCGAGGCTTTGCCGTTGTAGCTGACGAGGTCCGTAAGCTGGCCGAGCGCACAATGGATGCGACGCGTGAGGTCACACAGTCCATTCATGCAATTCAGCAGAGCGCGAACGAAAATGTTCGTGGGGCAGAAAGTGCGGCTGTGCAGGTCGAGCAGGGGCGCGACGTCACACACAAGTGTGGAGTTGTGCTACAGGAAATCGTTGATATGGTGGAACAGGCCGCAGATCAGGTCCGGGCTATCGCAACGGCCTCGGAGCAGCAGTCTTCCACGAGTGAGGAAATCGCGGCGGCAACTGAGGGCATCAACCAGATTGCAATGGAAACACACGGGACCATGACTGAATCAATGAGTTCTGTACGGGACCTTGCAACGCAGGCTGCCCACCTGAAGAAAATTATTGAAGAAATGCAGAAATAGTTTGCACCAGACAAAAATGAAGCGCCGTCGCATGATGCCACGGCGCTTTTTTTATGCGTCCTGAGTTGCAGGAGCTTCTGCCTCTTCAGCTCCGGGCTGGGCCTTTGGCTTTCTGGGCAGATGTCTTTTGAGTTTGGCGACAGCTTTTTGCGGCTCTTCGCCGCTCCCGAGAAAGTGCATGACCCCTTTGGGAGAGATCCAGTGCCACCCGGCGGGTTCCTTGAGCAGGGTTGCCCCGTTGCCGAGCAGGAAGTCCTCAGAAAGGGAACGCTCAACGGCGTCTTTCATGCCAGCGAGCATACGCTCGTTTTCCATGGCCAGTGAGCCTGCCTTAAAAATTTCCATCGCGCCGTGAACAATGTCGTGCAGCGGGACCTCATCTGGTGGAGGTGTTTTTTTGCTGTTGAGCTGGCGTTCCAAAAATAGCAGGTCCTTGCGCAGGGCCTTGATTTCTTCGCGGGCAAGTTCCTTTGCCTTCTCTGTTGTCTCAACAAGGGCCTTGAGCGCAGGTGATGAAATCTGCGTGGCTTGCGACATGTGCTGACTGGCTCCTTTGCCGTATGCGGCAGTAGCAAAAAAAGAAAAACGGTGTGTGACACCTCTAAACCTGCGCCAGTTTAGCAGGAGCGCTAGTCTGGGGCAATGGGCGCACGGTGATGATCAAAAAAAAGGGAAGCCCCATAGGAGCTTCCCTGTCTGTGCGGAGATGTTCTCGCTTATTTGCAGCGGCGGACAATTTCCTTGGCAGGAATGATGCCCGTTGCACTGGCGGAGACAATGTTACCAGCAACGCCCGGTCCATCACCGGCCACAAACAGGCCCTTGATGGAGGTTTCGAGGTGGTCAGAGGTCTCAACCTGAGTTGCAAAGAATTTGATTTCCGGTGCGTAGAGCAGGGTCTCGTCGTTTGCAACGCCGGGAACAGCGAGGTTCAGCTTTTCGAGACCTTCCACGAGGTTGGTCACGATACGTTCAGGCAGAGCCATTGCGATGTCACCGGGGGTGACGTTCTTCATGGTCGGCTCAACGTAGCTGTTGTTGATGCGGGTCCATGTGCTGCGGCGGCCACGCTTGAGGTCACCAAAGCGCTGGAGGATAGGCTTGCCGCCACCAATGATGGTCGCCAGACGGCCAATGGATTCACCATATGCCTGGTTGTCCGTCACGGGTTCGGTCAGCACGACCTTGGACAGGAAAGAGAAGTTGGTGTTTTCCGACTTCTCAACCATGTTTGCGTGTCCGTTCACGCAGACAAAGTCCTGGTAGTTTTCCAGAGCAACAAAGCCACCAAAGTTCGTACAGAAGGTACGGGTCTGGTCGTCGTATTTCTGGGTGCGGATAAAGAAGGTCGGGTCGTAAACGATGTCACAGAGGTCACGCATGATCTCGTTGTGAACCTCGACACGAACACCAACTTCGATGCCGCGCTGGGTCACGTTCAGGCCGTGGCTCTGCACAACGCGGGAAACCCAGTCTGCGCCAACACGGCCGGGAGCCATGATGACGTTGGGTGCGTAGTAGCAGCCGCCCTTTTTGGTAACAACACCAGTGACCTGATCGCCATCAGCGAGAATGTCTTTGACCTCCTCAGAAGTTTTTACGGTGACGTTCTTCTTCTTGAGGTCTTCGACCATGTCGTTGATGTAGTGGGGCAGCTTGTCACTGCCAAGGTGCTTCTGCTTGATAAGCAGGAGGTCAACGCCGTACTTCATGGCATCTTTGCGGATGTTTTTGGCAGCCGCCATGTCGGTGGGGTAGACCTTACCGTCCATGTTGTAGGCGTTGTATATTTCTTCTGTTTCGTCAATCAGGGCCTGAGCCTGTGCCAGAGGCATGAACTGTGTCAGGTCGGTCTTGCCCAGAATCGGAATGTAATTCAGCTTGCCGTCGGAGAAGAGGCCAGCGCCGCCCATGCCGCAGAGGATGTTGCAGGGCTTGCACTTGATGCAATCGTCACCCTTGCCAATGGGGCACTTTCTGCTCAGAGGCTGCTTGCCTTTCTCAAGGATGAGAATGCTGAGGTCCGAGTGCTCTGCAAGATAGTATGCGGCAAAGAGTCCAGCAGGACCGCCGCCCACAATAATGACGTCATAATTTTTGTTTTCGTTTTGAGAAGCCATTCCACTCTCCATAAAAAGGGTTTTTCTAATGGAGTACTACGCACAGTGCAGAACATTGCGCGCAAAACCCTTAATTGTCATTTGCACGTTTAAAAAGGAAAAGCAACAGAAAAAACAGCTTTTTTCATGAAGCGAAAAAAGAGCTTGAAATGCAGGTGAAAAGAGTGCGTAGGCAGGAATTTTTGCAGGGCGTTGTGTCATAAAAAAAGCAGAGCGTGTGCTCTGCTTTCGTTTACTGCTGTGTGATTTTCCGCAGGGTACGGAAAAGCTCGCGGGAACTTTTGGGTGGTTTGTTCTTTTTGATTTCACTCGCGGCATTGCGGGCCAGCTGGCGCAGGCGCTGACGGTCGGCATCGGGATACTCAGCAAGGATTTCCTCGATGAGGTCCATCTCACCAGCAACAAGACGATCGCGCCATTTTTCAATGCGCTTGAACTGCTGGGATTCGCCACTGTGTTTGTCTTCCAGCCGCTTCATCACCTCACGCAACTCGTCAAGCTGCTTGGATTCACGCACCAGTCGTCCCATGTACTGCATGTGGCGGCGACGGGCTTCGTGCTTGGTGACACTTTTTGATTCAAGCGCTGCGGCCCGAATGTCTTCGGGGATGGGCAGGCGCTTGATAATTTCTGTGGACAGGGCGCAAAGTGCTTCGCCAAGGGCCTGCAACTCAAGCATCTCCCGCTTAAGCTGGCTTTTGCTTTTGCGCTCGGTATATTCATTCTCGTCGTATTCGTTCATTCTTTCTCCAGTCAGTCACTTTCCCATACGGGCCTGCATGCGCCGGACAGCTTCGTCAGCGGTCAGGCGTGGCCCGTACGCGGGGAGCACTTCTGTAACGTTCGCCTGCTCAATAATCCAGACCATTTTTCCGAGGGTCTGGCGATAAATGTGGGAATCAGGGCCTGCATGTGCCTGCGTTTCCTGTTCACCAAGGAGATTCCCAATGAACAGGGCGTGCTTGACGCGAAGGCTGATGGCACAGCTTTGCAGCCCCGGAGTCTGATAAATTTGAAGCCCGGCATCAGCGGTGAGCGGAATCGCAAGGGCTTCCAGTTCGCCAGCGGGCGTGAGCAGTGAGCGGTAGACGCAGGCAGAGCCGTGCCCACAGAACAGTCCGGTACTGTTTCCAAAACGCTGAAAAAATTCCTGTGCTTCTGGCGGGTCGTCCTGGGCAAAGGCGTGACACAGGGCTGTTGCGTGGAGCGCAATGTCGGCACCAAGATTCAGGGATGCGTCAAAAATGCCATCCCGCCAGTGGGTATAGAAAAGGCTTACTGGCCGTTTTTTTTCGTCAATCAGATCTCGAAGCAGGCTGTGAAAGTTCTGAATCTGAGGCTCTGGGAGGCCTGGGTCGATGCCAATAATGTAGTCCTGCGTTTCCAACAGGTAGCAGGTGCACCCATCATCCTCTGTGCTGGGTGAGAACGACTGCATGCGAACTGATTCGGTGCCGGGAACAAAAGACCATGTTCCCATGTCTGGAAAATGAATAAGTTCTTTCATGGGTTGCATTGCTCCTCGAAGTGCAGTGGCACGGTGTGAAGGTCTCTTTTTTCTGTCTTACAATCTGTATAATATGTTCTGGAATGCGTCCAGCATGTGGGGCGATGGATTTTGTAAATGTAATGCTTGTGATTGCCGCGTTTTGTGTGCTATTGGTCCAGAATAATAGGAGACTTTTTGACACCTTGTCGGGAGTTTAGTCTTCACTGGGGGAAGAGTGGACAACACGCAGAAGGACGCGGATAGAGTTGGGTTGAAGTGGCAGGCGGACGCGAATGTTCAGCTGCCAACTGAGACACAAAACAGGATTTTTTTTGCGTTGTTTGATGGTCTTTCAGAGCCATGTTTTGTGAAAAACTCTGCGTATGAATATGTCTTTGTCAATGCAGCGGCAGCAAAGCTTTTGGACCGGTCTGCTCATGAGATTATTGGGCGGCGCGCAGCAGAACTTTTTGGCGCTGAGGCCGGGATGCAAATGGAAGCCCACGACAGGGCTGTTTTGGCGGAGGAACCCGTCAATGATTTGTGCTGCTTTCAGACGTGGGGCCGCTCGGAACGGCATCTTCGCTGCGATAAGCGTGTGCATCTGGACCCCGCTTCTGGAGAAAAATATCTTATTGTTTTTTTGCGCCCAGAGCGCATTCCCTGCCTTTCCAATGGTGAATCTCTTGCCCTTGAACCTTTTCTTCATCTTTCCGAAGTTTCGAGTCAGGCAATTCTTGTCGCTGATGCCGAAACCGTGGTTTTTGCCAACCCCGGTGCCGCCCGTCTGCTTGAATGCTCTGTTTCCGAGATGGTGGGGAAGCCGTATCTGGACTTTGTGGTTCCCGAATGCGTGGAGTCTGTTCGCCTTGCTCATCATGCCCGTCTGGTTGGCAAGGCCGACCGGCCGGATTTTGAGACCCAGCTGCTGACGCCAAACAGTGGCAAGAAATGGGTTCGCATTCGGTCTATGCGCATTCGCTGGCGGGGGCAGTCTGCTATCCTCAAATTCCTTTCTGATATTACCGAGCAGGTGAAGGCTCAGCAGGAATTGCAGGAGAGTCAAAAAACTCTGCGCAAGGTTCTCGACCTTGTCCCTCACGCCATTTTTGCCTGTGATGCTGATGGTCGCTACCTTTTTGTGAACCAGCATTCTTCAAAAATCAGACATGCAAATTTTGAGCATCTGGTTGGGACCCGTATCTCGGACTATTCTCCCTGTGTTGATTCTGACTGCCAGTTTCCAAAACTCAGCCGCAAGGTTGTGCTCTCGAATGAGCCTCGGCACAAGGTCGACATTGAATGCAGCATGCTCAAGGGGCATATTTTTGAGACCAGTCTGATTCCCTTTGTCTATGACCACAAACCAGCCTGCCTTGGAATTAGCGTTGATGTGACCTCTGAACGCACGCTCCAGCGGCGGATGGAGAATCTTGTCCAGACGCTTTTGGGACTGGGGGTAAATCATCGCACCAACCTTGAAAAGCTGGTGGAACTCTGCGGCTCTGTCCTGGGCGCAGACTTTGCGTCATATAATTCTCTGCGAGGTGAACAGCTTTTTTTGCGGGTGGGATGGAATGTGTCGCCCAATACCCCCGTGAAAAGTCCTGCAAGCGGACATTTGGCAACGGATGTCATTCTTCAGCGTCTTGCGGACCGTCTGTGTCTTGTGCGGAATCTGGGCCAGAGCGCATACGCTTCTACAGACAGCTTTGTGCAGCAGTTTGGAGCAAAGACGTACATGGGCATGGTCGTTATGTCTGGAGAAAAGGCCCTTGGTGCTCTGAGCCTGTATTTTCGGGATGATTTTGAACCTGATTATCAGGATGAGTGCATGGTGGCCATGATTGCCTCTGCCATTGCCGCCGAGGATGACCGGATGCGGGCAAAGGCATTGATGCAGGAGCGGGAACTCCAGCATCAGGCAACCTTTGAGCGGGTCGCCGTGGGCATGACCAGAACAGATGGCAAAGGCGTGTTTCAGGATGTGAACCAGTGCTTTTGTGAACTCACAGGATATTCGCGCGACGAGTTGCTTGCACTGCGGTATTCTGACGTAGGGCATCCTCGCGAACTGCGGCGTAACAAAGAACTGTATGAGAAGCTCATTTCTGGTGAACTTCGGAATTATGATCTTGAGAAGCGCTTTAGGCGAAAGGATGGCAGCTATGTCTGGGTTCGGGTCACCGCATCTGCTGTGCCAGCTCTTGCTGGAGGAACCTGGGTCAGCACGCTGGTTTTGGATATTTCGGATCGGATGCGGGCTGAAAGCCAGCTGGAGCGTCGGGACCAGCAGCTCAGAAAGTTTATGCAGTATTCGCCTGCCGGAATTTCATTCAAGGACGTTGATCTGAACATCCTCTTGGTCAACCGAAGCTGGCGGCGATTTATGGGGATACCGCGAGATATTGATGTCTCGGAGTTGTCTTTGCAGGAATACATTCCTGAGTCACTGTACAGGGACTGCCGCGAGCAGGATTTATATATTCTTCGTACTGGGCGCAGTCTGGAATTTGAGCAGACAATGAATCTCCCGCTTGGGCAACGAACATTTTTGACGGCCAAGTTTCCGCTTCGGGATGCGCGCGGAGAAACCTGGGGCATTGGCAGTGTCCTGACAGACATTAGTTCCAGAAAGCGTTTTGAGCAGGCATTGCGAGAGAATGAACTCAAGTTTCGAATGCTTTTTGAACATGCCTCTGATGCGCTGCTTTTGCATACTCCCCCCTCTGAGGATGCACCGGGACGCTTTCTTGAAGTTAATGCCAAGGCATGCAGTCTGCTGGGTTATACCAAGCCGCAGCTTCTTGGGATGGACCCGGAGCATTACGTGGGGGCATTTTCCATAGTGCGAGGGTCTCGCCAGCTCTATGAGCGGCGGCTTCATGATGCCTCTGGAGAGGAAATTGTTGCCGAGCTGTCATCCCATTCATTTGATCTGAGTGGGCGCAGTGTGGTGATGACCATTATGCGTGATGTTTCTGAGCGGAAGCGCATGGAGCGGACTCTGCTCCGGCGTGATGCTGTTCTGGAAACTGTGGGCTTTGCTTCTGAACGCTTTTTGCAGGTCGCGGACTGGGACTCTGGGCTGCCAGAGGTTTTGGAACGACTTGGTGATGCCGCAGGAGTGGAGCGGGTCTTTATCCTGCGAAACGAAAATGAGAACCATCATAGTGAAGTATTAAAGTATAGTTTGTATGCAGGGTGGAATGCTCTTTCTGTTAAGCCGCTTCGGATAGGGACGGAGTATGATGTCGGTGTTTACCATGATGATAATGACGGCATCGTCAACGTTTTGATGCAGGGCGAAATTTTTCATTCCAAGACGTCACAATTTTCTTCGCGTACATCTTCTCTCTTTCTTGAACAAAACATTGGCTCTATTGTGTTGATTCCTGTATTTGCAGGAAAGGCATGGTGGGGAACTTTGGCTTTGGGTGCTGTTTCTGCCGGAAGAATCTGGTACTCTCCTGAGCTTGAGGCCCTGAATGCTGCCGCCAAAATGCTTGGGCATGCTGTTGTACGTTCCCGCATGGAACAGGCCCTGCGCGTAAGCAGTCAACGTTTTGAACTCATTGCGAAAACTGTGGGTGAAGCCTTTTGGATTTCGCGTCTTGGGCGCAGAAATTTTGAATATTTTAGTCCTGCGCTGAACAAGTGGCTTGGGCGGCATGATGGCGTTCGCAAGATGGAGCAGGCTTTTGAAGAGGCGCTGGAACCGGAAGACCGGGAGCGTGTCTTTGACGTGTATGCAGACCGTTCTGCACAAAGCTATGAGCTTGAATATCGCCTGCATTGCCGCGATGGGGCAATACGCTGGATTCGTGAGCGGGCGTCCACGGTGAGGGACGGAGCAGAAATTTATCTGGCAGGAGTGAGCATCGACATCACGGAGTCCAAGCAGAATGAATCAAGTATCCGGGATTCGTTGCGGGAGAAAGAATTGCTCCTGCGGGAAGTTCATCACCGGGTAAAGAACAATCTTCAGGTCATCTCCAGCCTGCTGGATATGGCCGCCCGACGGGTCAAGGACCCCTCGTCGTCGGACATCATGCGGGATCTTCAGGGAAAGATTCACAGCATGTCTGTGGTGCACCTCCAGCTTTATAGCTGCGGAAACTTGGAGAACATCAAAATCGCTGACTATGTGCAGCTGCTCATGACGCAGCTTGCCAGAATGTATGGAGTAAAGGATTTTACTCCTGTTTATGAGCAGATGGATGACATACGTCTGCCTCTTGATCTTGCAATACCTTGTGGACTCGTCTTGAGTGAAGTGCTGTCCAACGCATTTAAGCATGCCTTCCGAGGCTCGGGGAAGATAAACGAATTGCGGGTGGCCTTCATTAATCTGAAAGAAAACTGTGTTCAGTTGCGCGTAAAAGACAATGGGCCGGGACTCCCCGAGAATTTTGATTACGAACACGCCAAGTCCCTTGGCCTCAAGCTGATGCGAAATATTGTGACGCTCCAGCTTGGGGGCAGCCTGGAAATGCGATCGAACAATGGGACAGAGATTACCGTGACATTCGGTAATGATGTGTAGGGAGGTCACTGATGAAAAGAATGGATGTGGGCAGGCATACAGTTCTTGTCGTTGACGATGAAGGCGTCATAATCACCCAGCTAGAGGAAATGCTGACGGCTCTTGGCTATGACGTCGTGGGCAAAGCGTCGAGCGGCAGGGATGCTGTTCGGCTGGCCAATGTCCTGCAACCGGACATCGTGCTGATGGATGTGGTTATGCCCGGTGATATCGACGGCATTCAGGCCTGTAGCATTATTCAGACAACGATGGATATCCCCGTGGTGCTCCTCACTGCGTATGGGGACGATGCTCATGTGAACCGTGCAAAAGGGGTGCATCCGTACGGTTATATTTTAAAGCCTAGTTCCAATGACCAGATTAAGGCTATGGTTGAGATTGTTCTGGAGAAGAAAAAGGTCGAACGTGGTTTTAACTCCATGATGAACGGTCTCAAGCACACTGTTGAGGACCGGCGGCTTCAGCTCAAGGAAGTGAACCACAGAATCAAGAATAATCTGAATATGATCAATGCGCTGCTTTCTTTGCAGGCCATGCACAGCCTTTCTCCGGAATGTGCGCAGGCTTTGCAGGCCGTGCGCGGGCGTGTGGTCGCTATTGCCAAAATTCATGAAGCCCTTCATGATTCAGATAACGACGAGCAGATTAACTGTCGTGATTATTTTGAAGCCATTGATGAGGCGGTCGAAAGCACATTCCCTCCTGAAACCGACGTGACGATTACACTTGATGTTGAAGAGTTCTTTCTGGAGCCAGACAAGGTCATGCCTATTGGGCTTATCCTGAATGAGCTTTTGTCTAACGCCCTTCGCTTTGCGTTCCCTGAGGGACGGGAGCGCGAGACTGTTTCAGAAATTCGAGTCGAGTTCCATAAGCGGGAACCTGAGTATATCTTGAAAGTCTCGGACAATGGTGTTGGCCTCTCTGAAAGTATTTCTTTGGAAAGCCCAGGAAGCCTTGGGCTGGAACTTGTGCGAAGTCTTGTCACACAGGTGGGAGGGAGTATTGAGGTCGAACGAGACAATGGAACACAGTATGTGGTGAGTTTCCCGGTTTAAACAAGGATTCTGAACGCTTTTTATGGATAAACTTATCGATTTTGAGGTGCTGCTGGCATATGTCCAGAAGCTCGTCAGCTGGTTTAATGTGAATGTCCTGAATCTTGCGACCCTGATTCAGGGCGGCATTGTGCTTGGACTTTTGGTGCTGAGCTGGGGGCTGGGGATTGTGACACAGCGCCTTGTACTTCGCCGCTGGCCGAGCATTGAGCAGGGGGCTGGAGTCTGGCTCCGCCTGAAATTGACTCTGCTCAAGCTGATTCCTCCTGTATTTTCCTTTTTGCTGATTGGCTTCACCCTTGGCATTGCCAAGGCGCTGGACCTGTCGCACGGCCTTTTTGTGCTTGGCGAAAATTTGCTGGGGGCGTGGATTGTTATTCGCCTTGCCTCCTTCCTGTTTTTGTCTCGCTTTTTTGGGCGGCTCTTTGCGCTTGTGGCGTGGAGTGCTGCGGCCCTGAACACCCTTGGTTTCCTCGACGACATTGTTGACTTTCTGGATAGTGCGAGCTTTTCCGTTGGCGGCTCAGACATCACCACACTGTCTTTTTTGAAGGCACTTGTTTTGATGTTTGTGCTGTATCGAGGCGGGATGGCACTGGCCGAAGCCATTGAGGTACAGCTCTCCAAGGTGTCGGAGCTGACACCTTCGGCACGGGTGCTTTTTGGCAAGCTCATGCGGATAGTGACACTGGTGGCGATTGTCATCATTGCCCTGTCCAGTGTGGGAATTAACCTGACCGCCCTTGCTGTCTTCTCTGGTGCTGTCGGTGTTGGCGTTGGTTTTGGTCTGCAAAAGGTCGCTGCCAACCTCATCAGTGGCTTTATCCTGCTCATGGATAAATCCATTAAGCCCGGTGATGTGGTGGAAGTCGGGACTGTGTATGGATACATTACGAGTCTTCGGGCGCGTTTTGTCTCTGTCCTGACCCGTGATGGCAAAGAAATTTTGATTCCAAATGAAGACCTTATTACGAATCAGGTCGTGAACTGGTCATTTTCGGATACCAATGTCCGGCTCAAGGTGCCTGTTGGCATTTCGTATGATGCTGATCCGCGAGTTGCGATGGAGTTGATGACTGATGCCGCGACTGGGCACGACCGGGTTCAGGCTTTTCCCAAGCCTGTCTGTCGGCTCATGGGCTTTGGCGATAGTTCTGTGGACCTTGAGCTGCGTGTCTGGATTCGTGACCCACAAAACGGCATTGTGAATGTCAAAAGTGATTTGCTTTTGGCGATATGGGACCGCTTTCAGGAAAACGGGATTGAAATTCCGTATCCGCAGCGTGACCTGCACATCCGAAGTGGAATGGTGCTTCCCTCTGAGAAATAAGCGTTGGTCAGGATTGAACTGGCAGAGTAGCCCCGCCGAGTGCGGGGCTTTTTTGTGGCAAAAGCGGGAGGGCTGGCTGTGCAAAAGTGTTTAAAACGCAGGTGCCCCCAACGCTTGGGGAAAGCATTGGGGGCACTTGTCGTTTGCAGGTCCTTCCTTAAACTTGGGAGTGTGATGGGGAAGGAAGAACCGCAGGGAGTGTAAGACGCTAAACCGCGACCCGGTAGGGTGCAAGCAGGTCTTCGAGGTTGTCCCTTCGACGTATGAGCCGAGGAGTGTTGCCAGATTCGATCAGCACCTCTGCCGGTCTGAGGCGGAGGTTGTAGTTGGAACTCATCACGTGGCCGTATGCGCCTGCATCCAGCACGACCATGATGTCGCGTTCCTTGGGAGTTGGCAGTTCGCGTCCCTTGGCAATGATGTCGCCAGATTCGCAAATATTGCCCACAACGGTTACCGGGTGCGGAGCATCAAAAGGCTCGTCACCGCGGCGATAAAGTTCAATATCGTGATGGGAGTCATACATCATGGGGCGGGCAAGCACGTTAAAGCCGAGGTCTGTGCCCGCGTAGCAGGTTTCTGCATTGTACTTGACGGCATGTACTTCGCCGATGAGCACGCCGCACTCTGCGGTGATGTACCGTCCCGGTTCAACCATGATTTCCGGACGGTAGCCCATTTTGTCGGTCCAGTTGCGAATGAGTTCGCTCAGGCCCTGCCCAAGCTCCCTGAGGTTGAGACGTCCCTGTCCTTCGAGCTTTTTGTACGGCACGCCAAAGCCACCGCCAAAGTCGATGAATTCCAGTTCGCCAAAGTCCTCGCAGATGGAGAGCATGGTTTCTGCGGCCTGCAGGTAGGCACTGCCTTCCATAAACAGGGAACCAATGTGCTGGTTGATGCCAATCAGCGTGAGGTCATAGCGTTCGCAGATGGCAAGAACCTTGTCCTTGTCGGCTGGGGAGATGCCGAACTTGGTTTCCTTGCCGCCTGTGACGACCTTTTTGCAGTGGCCAGCACCAACGCCGGGGTTGATGCGGATGGCAATTCTGCCACCGGGGTTGACCTGTCCGTAAAGTTCCAGCTGAGAAAGGGAATCAACGGAAACGCGGACCTTGTGGTCAGCTGCAAAACGAAGCTCCTGGGCAGAGACGTTGTTGCAGATAAAGAAAATTTCTTCACCAGCGTATCCAGCCATTTCGTCCATGGTGATTTCACCGGGGCTCATGGCGTCGACACGCAGTCCTTCACTCCGAACAATCTTGAGCAATTCTGGGTTGCTGTTAGATTTTGCGGAGAAGTTGACGTGGAACTTTTCGTAATCAACAAGTTCCTTGAGTTCTCGGCAGCGGGCGCGCAGGACGTTTTCATTATAGACGTACAGGGGGCTGCCATGACGGCGTACAAGTTCAAAAGGGGTGCTGTCGCCAAAGAAATTGCTGTCTTCAGTGTAGCTGCCGTGGATGTGTACTGATTCACTCATTGGACTTCTCCTCGCGCTGGCGAATGAGCTCAAGCTCATTAACAAATGCCTCGCGCATCAGGCGGACGAGATTGGTGTTTTTTGAATACAGGCACTGGGAAGAAAGCTCAGGATCCAGACTTCCGGTCAGGACTGTGGAAGTGTCGGCAATGATGTTGAATTGCCCGGCATCCTTCGGGAAGAAGTGATAAATGCACTCAGGGACATTGGGGTCAGTGTCCGAAACAATAACGGTCTTGAGTCCCCGTGCTGTGGCGCGGCACAGTGCGTCGTGGAGAAGTGTGGCCTCATGGCTGTTGAGCGAGACATAGATGTGATGCTCTGCCTCGTCCAAAACATTCTGGGCTTTGTCCACAACATTTTCGAAGCCGGAAACAGTCAGGTAGGGAGCCTCGGTTTCCTGGCGGTCGGGTAGACTCTTTTCGAGAACGTCGAGAGTCTTGTCACACTGGCGGCGAAGGTTGCGAATAAGTTCCTTGCCGGGAACTGCGCTATAGCTTTTGGCGTCTCCGCTGGCCTTCATGGCTGCACCTTTTTCACAAAGCCCTGCGAGCGCTCCGTACGCATTGGAACGGGAGATTCCTGCGTTCTTTGCTGCTTCGTATCCGGTCTGGGGACCATAGCGGAGCAGTGTGGTGTACACCACGGCTTCCTGCTTGGTAAAACCGAAAAATTTCAGAGCTGATGTTGAATCCATTGTGCGTTTCTCCAGTAGTAGTTCTTCTGAGTACTACTATTCTCGTTGAAAATCGATGTCAACGAGTTTTGTGTTTTTTGTGCAAAAAAAAGCCGCACCTTACGAGGTGCGGCCTGTGGCGTCAGTTGGTGTTTAAATGAGGTCTGCACCCGAGAGGATTTGTACAAAGCGTTTGTACATATCAATATCCAGCTCGGAGAACATTTTGTCACGCATAAAGCGCAGAACCTGAAACGGGTTCATGGCCTTGGCGTAGGGGCGGTCAGAGGTCAGGGCATCATAGACGTCTGCAATGGCGATAGCTCTGGATTCGAGCGGGATTGCATAGGCCTTGAGTCCGCTTGGGTAGCCTGAACCGTCCATCCGTTCGTGGTGGAACAGAATACAGTTATACGCCGTTTGCGAAAGCTGCACCTGTGAGCACAGGGCAATGCCCTGCAAGGGATGCGTATTGATTGTCTGGCGTTCGGCAGGAGTGAGGGGGCCGGGCTTGTTCAGAATTTTTTCTGGAATTTTGGCTTTGCCAATGTCGTGAAGAATGGCCCCCAGTCCACACTGGATCAGGTGCTCTTCGTCCAGATCATAGCTTTGGAGTATGGCCGAAGAGTACAGAAAAACGTGCATACAGTGGGTGTAGGTCTTGTAGTCGTGCTCAATGAGCTGACCAACGGCCTTGAAAGAATTTTCAAGGGTCAGAAACTGCATGCTCTTTTTTACGAAATCAACAATGCGCGTGAAGTCCTGCTTTTGCGTCAGGTTGTCTGGCAGGCGATTGGCGTAGGCTTCTCGAACAATATCGATGGATGTCTCGTGGAAAAGTCTGGCCCGTTCCCGAAGCGGCGTATTTTCGTTCATGAGGATAGTACCGAGGTTATCCTCAAGGTAGCGCTTGTATGAGGCAGACTGCCGGGCCTTGATATAGACTTCGGTAACGCCGTGATCGTAGAGCTTTCGCCTGTGCCGTTCTGTAAAGTGTTGTTCGGCAGAGGTGTAGAGAACATATTCACCGTCTTGGCGTAAGTAGACGCTAAAATGACTCATGCAGCCCGGAGAAATCAGAAGGGGGGAGACAGCAAAAAAGGTCGCGTCTGCAGAATTCTGGGGTTCTGGGCGAATGGCAGTTTTGGGCATTATTGTTTCCACGTCCGAATAAGAAAAGAAAAAGAGAAGGCTATACAGCCGAGTGAAACACGTTCGCAGGGTGTGTCTTCTTGCGTAAGCAAATATGATAAACCACTATAAACGGTGGAGATATACGACCTTCGTTAAAAAAAGTATAGGGGGCGAGCTGAAAAGGGAAATGGTGGGATGGACTTTTGTACTGTAGAAAAAAGGCATTAGCAGTATTTTAAAAAGATGAAAAAAAAGTCTAAAAATTGTGAATCAACGTAAAAACAGAGGGAAAGTGATTGCTCCTCTAGGTGAATGTCTGTGAACCATGATAACTGAGTGAATTCTCGGAAAAGAGAAAGGGCTTTTGAGAAAAAAGCAGGGAAAGGGAAAAGCAGGGGGCTTCGGTTCATTATAAAAAATGACCAATAAAAAATATATTTGCCTATTATTTTTTCTTATCGAGGATGGACGCTGGCTTTTTTGTAGTCGCGGCGGGAGAGAAAGGAAGATGCGGACCAGACATCGATGGCCCGCATCTTCTGCATTACTTGGTTTTGGGGGCTGTCCATGTGATCTGCTGTCCGGCCTGCACAAAAGGAATATCTTTGTGTGGCGCAAAGGCATTCTGTACATCGCCAGCAAGAGTGTCTGCTGTGTGCATGGGGTCCAGATTCAGAATAGATGCTCCTTTGTCCAGCGTACAGGCATTGAGGTCAATGCGCAGTGTGTTCGGGCTGAGGCTGGAAGAAAAGTACATGGTCTGCGTTGTGGAGTCCGTCACTGTTGACCACAGAGTCATGGCAATGTTGGGACGTTTGGGATCGTTGGCTCCAATGGGTGTGGCAGCGTTGCGCATGACGCTCATGAGACCGGCAACAGCGTGCTGGGAAGACGCATTCTGCGGAAGTTTGGTCAAATAAAACGCTGTACGGGCGTAGCGGTCTTCTGACTCGGAACTTCCGGGCAGCATGTGCTTGCCGCCCAGTCCCTGATACTGCTTGGCAAGAATTTTCTGTGTGGCATAGACCGTGTTGGTCAGTGCGGCCTGCTTTGTCTCCCTGTGGATGATGGTTTTGCCATCCAGCAGCTCAATGATTGCGCAGTCGCCGTGAGCGTCAGTCAGGGCAATGTGCAGGGGAATCGCTGCTGTTTTGCCAAAGAGTGTCAGTTTGCTCGACTGGACCTGAAAGTCTTTGCCTGTTGTCGCGGCAACGGCCTCGTCGACAGTGGCAAAATTATCGAGGTAATACTGGAGCCAGATGCTCATGCCCATGCCGGGCTGGGAGCTGTTACGTTTTTCAAAGCTGGTTTCTGGCAGGTAGAGGTTGTTTGCCACAAGACCTTTTTCATTGACGCCTTCAGTAATGAGGCAGTCCCAGATAGAGATGGAAAGGCTTCCGTATTTGGACGTCCAGTGCATGGGATTTTGTGCTGTCTGTCCGTTGCGTTCAAGACCGCGTGGGAAAATCCAGAGTTTGGTGCCCATCTCGGAGAACCAGTCCATGTTGCGGCCCGTCAGGGCATGCTGTTTTTCTGGTGCCCAGTAGCTCAGGGTGCAGGCGCTGGCGGAAACTGCGCTTATGATAAGGCTGAGTGCACAAATGCCTGCGCACAAAAGATGTTTCTTCATGAGTGTATCCTTGTGTGATGTTCAGTGAATGCCATATGATACGTGTCCGAGAGAATGATGCCGCAGGCAGGGAAAAAGGCGATGGTGAAAAAATGGTGAGAAAAATAGTGAGTCTTTTGGGGAATGGCGGAAATGCTGTGGAGTGAAGCTGATTCTTTTACTGAAAAAAGTGTGCAGGAGCTTGTTCAGGCGGATGTCCCGGTTTCCGTCGTGTTTTTTGACAAGGATTTTGTACTGAGCCAGTGGAATGAGACCTTTTGTCGGATACTGGCGCAGTATGATCGGCCTGTTCCACAGCTGAGCGCCCGGATTCCGTATTATGAATATCTTCCGCAAGAGGCCTGCGAGCTTGTTCGGGCCATGCGGCAGGCGCGGGATGATCGGCGGCCTGTGCGTCTCCCCAATTTGTGCCTGCGGGATTTGCGGGCGGGAAAAGCTGTAGAGAGCTACTGGACCTCGTATTTGGCTCCTGTTTTGAACCGCACGGGGTCGGTGGTGGGTGTGCTGGCCTTTATCGAGGACGTGACAGAAATTTTACGCCAGAAACGCGAGATTGCGGTTTTGCGCAAAGAGCTTGAGGAACGGGACGCAGCGCTTCGGGTGCTGATGCGTTTGCGGGAGGAAGATCGGACTCAGGTGGTTCAGGACTATGGCACACGCATACAGCAGGAGCTTGCTCCCTGCATCGTGGAGTTGGAGAGTGTCTGCACAGGGCAGAAACAGCAGAGTGCTGTTGCGGCGCTGAAGCGGCGTCTCGGTTATTTTGAAAAACCAGAGCGGCGGCTCGCCGAGTATGGCCTGACTCCACGGGAAATCGAGCTGGCCCAGCTTGTCCGGGAGGGATTTTCAAGCAAGGCTATTGCAGACCGTCTGTGCATCTCACGGGAAAGTGTGAATTCACATCGGCAACACATACGGCGAAAGCTTGGCCTGAGTGGGCAGAAGCAGACGCTCAAAGCTTTTTTGCAGCACAGAAGAACGTCCCTGTAAGCGGGGGCGTTTTTTTATTTTCCAAAGGGACACTTGGGGAAACTGCAGTTGGCGCAGCCAAGGCACATGCCGCCTTCGCCCATCTGTGCGAGGTCCTGCCGGGTTATCTGTTGCCCGGCGAGGAGACGGGGGAGGAGCAGATCAAGGCTGGTTCGCTGGAAAAAGAGCGCACAGGCTGGAACACCAAGAAGCGGCAAGTCTTGTATTGTGCCGACGAGTGTCATGGCTCCGGGAAGAATGGGGGCACCATAGACAAGATGCTCTGCACCTGCATCCACGAGGCCGTGTCGGGTCACGTCGTCAGGATCTACCGAGAGTCCTGCTGTCGTGATGATAAGGTCGCACCCCGCTGAGAGCAGGGTGTGGACGCCCTGTGCAATAGCGTCCCGGCTGTCTGGAGCAAAAACGGTTTTGTGCAGGGTGGAGCCAAGTGCTGTGAGCTTGGTGCGAAGAATTTCTTCAAAGCGGTCCTCTATGTCGCCGTGAAAGACTTCGTTCCCTGTAATGAGGACGCCAGCCTGTGCGGAGCGCATGGGGAGGACTTCAAAA
Organism: Desulfobaculum bizertense DSM 18034; assembly: GCF_900167065.1. Taxonomy (NCBI): domain Bacteria; kingdom Pseudomonadati; phylum Thermodesulfobacteriota; class Desulfovibrionia; order Desulfovibrionales; family Desulfovibrionaceae; genus Desulfobaculum; species Desulfobaculum bizertense. Next base: position 14,934 of record NZ_FUYA01000003.1, on the reverse strand, counting down.
ACGGGGCGCCCGTGGAGTACCGCAAGGGCCTGCTCATAGGTCTGGCGCTGGAGGTAGAGGGGAATGGCGCGGGTCGCGGCAAGCTCTGCATTCTTTTTGACGATGGTCCAGCCAGAGCGGCTTGCCGCCATGACACCATCAAGGCTGTTGAAGGCGATGAGCTTTTGTGAATCAACATGGAAAAGACCATCATGCATGGCCCGAAGAGTGACCTTGCCTTCATGGGGTGCGGCGTTGGCGTCAATGCCTGCCCCAGCGAGGGCTGTGGCAAAAGCAGTGGCGCAGTCGTCTTCATGGATCCAGTTTTCGCCTGCGGGTGCGTCGCTGACGTAGAGTGTGTTGCGGCCCATTGTGTGGAGTCTGCACAGGTCTGCGGCCTCAATGCGATGGCCTCGACGGAAGGCCGCTCCCTTGCTTTCTCCGGGTATAATTTGCGTCATGTCGTGTTCGGCCTGCTCGCCAAGGGCTGCGCTGGCTGCTTTGGTGTGCAGGGTTTCCGGCAGAGGAAAAAGCACGGAATCGGTGCGCCCAGAGAGGGAATCATACGGGGATTCTCCCTGACAGGCTCGGCAGACTGGGCCGTGTTCGGAAGGGTAGGCATCGCCACAGCTTGGGCAAAGTGCAATGCGCCCCTTGCTTCGGCGGGTCATGAGATCCTTGCGAAGCTGGATAGGACTGGTGCTGAGCACTGTCGGACCAAGTTCTCCGATTTCGCGGCGGAGTTGCTCGGAGTCCTGCTCTGCCTTTGGTTTTTCTTTGAAGAACCAGACCCGCAGCTCTGAACCTCGTGGGAGCTTTTGCGGATCGAGGCGAACCCGTACGCCTTTTCCTGTGTATTTGTCATAAAGACTCATGGCGTAGACGCCAAAGTTCATAACCCGTAGCCAGCCGTTGCCCGTGGTGCAGGGCGTGAGCATTTGTATGGCGTCTGGCAGGCACCATGCACTCTCGGAAATGGCTTCGTATAAGGTCCCCTCTGGCATGTGCGATTTGGCTTCTTCGACCATGTAGCCACCAAGGAGCAGGCCCGGAGCAGGATAGTTGTGAAAAAGTCGAGCCATTTCGATGAATTCGTCAAAGCTGTGTGAACCAATGGGCTGTGTTGCGGGCTGTGCTTTTGTCATGAACTGTCTTCTTGCGTTGTGTGCTGCGGTGTATGCGGCACGGATGAAGGACACGAAGCAAAAGGAAATTGTGTATTATCTGCCACATTTTGCGCGCTGGAGCAATGGCCGGAAGCGGTGCTTTTGGAAAGGTGGGCGTTTCCTTGTCTTGAACGGTCTGTGTTGCAGAAAAAACTGACCAGAATGCGGGAAGAATCAGGAAAAGGGAGAAGGAAGCAATTGACTAGGCTATAAAAAATCAATGAAGAGCTTGCCGAGTTACTGCGTATATCGTATCTGCTTATCGTTTTTTACTGTTTTTGAAGGCACTTCTTGTATCGAGGGATGGCGATTTGAGGTGCACAAAAGCGTTTCTATGGCGCAAAGTATTCACGGTGAGAGGGGAGAGGGAAGGACTGGAAGGATGAACAAAAAATTTTTGATCGTGGGGCTTGTGTGCCTTTTGGGCGCATCTGTCGGCTTTTGGTACTGGGTGAATAGCCCGACGTATTCTTTGTTGCAGGCAAGAAAAGCCATGACTCAGCACGACCTGAAATCATTTCGGAAGTATGTCGACATCGAAGGGCTTCTGGATAAGGGCGTCGACGATATCTTAGAGCAGAGCGTGGAAGAAGCCAAAGCGAAAAATACGGACAATAATCCTCTGGAACGCATTGGCAATGAGTTTGGCGCAACGCTTATCATGATGATGAAGCCACGGCTTGTGCAAGGCTGGACTCAAGCCCTTGAGCAGGCCATAGAAAAGCAGGGAGATCCCTCAGGGAAGGGGAAAAAGGGATCTGCTGCCAATGATTTTTTGAAGCTTGGAGAGAAAATTACGTCTTTTCCTTCTGTAGAGCGGCAGGGAGACGTAAGTTATGCGACGCTCGTTGTCCCTCCGACGGATAAGACAAGCAGTTTCGACCTGCGGCTTTTGCTTCGGAAAAAGGAAGGATACTGGCAGGTTGCAGAGGTGGATAATCTCAAGGAAATTTTGAGCATTATTGAAAGGGATAATGAGCTGCAACGCCAAAAGCTGAATAAAGAGATCAGCGCCCGGAATGAAAAAGTGCGCGAAAAGATTGCACACTATGTGACCACCAAAGAGGCATGGGCAAAGAAGATTCCGGATAGTGAAACGGGAAAGCTGACCCAGATTCAATTCACGACGCATGTCATACTGAAAAATCATGAAGCAAAGTCTGTGCATTTGTCGATTGTTGTGGACTGCGGAGAAGGCCAGCGCGTTGGTCCGTTTCTTTTTGGGGGAGAAGTGAGCAAGACCAAAACAGATCTTATGGGTCGCTGGACGCATGAACTGAATCCGTTCAGCCTGAGGGACAATGCGATTTTTGTTTCTAAGAAAAAGAAGTTTGATACTCAGGTTGAGGTGAGAAAAGTCGTGTTGCGTGATGGAACTGTGCTGGAGTGCGAGCCTCTGAGATAAGCAGTCAAATGTCGTGTGGGAGCTGAGCAGGGTTTCTGCGGCTTCCACACGGTAGCTCAGATTTTTGCCCAAACATGAAAAAAGAGATGCCCTCTGTTTTGGAGGGCATTTTTTGTGCGCGAGGCAAAAAAAAGGCTTACAGAAAACTGTAAGCCTTTTTGCGGTCATATGGTCGGGGCGGAGAGATTTGAACTCCCGGCATCCTGCTCCCAAAGCAGGCGCGCTACCAGGCTGCGCCACGCCCCGTGTGAAGAGGTGTTTACAGAAAAGCATTACCCAATGCAAGCAAATAGTTTGGCTCAGAGCATTTTTATGCAAAAACTCCTGCCACAGCCGCGCCGCATCCCGGACAGACAGCACCGGGGATATGCTTGCCAAGCGTGTAGCCACGCCGCTCAATGAGCATTTCTCCGCAGTTTGGACAAAATGTGCTTTCGCTCATGTGTCCCGCAATATTTCCTGCGTAAACAAACTGGAGTCCTGCATTTTTTCCAATTTCGACGGCCTGCTCAATGCGTGATGTGGGCGTCGGTCCCCGGTCAGACATCTGATAGTCTGGATGGAAGCGCGACACATGCCACGGCGTTTCGACCCCAAGGCTTTCCGCAATGAAGTGGGCAATGTCGCCCAGTTCTTCTGGGCTGTCGTTGAGGTCTGGAATAACAAGAGTCGTCACCTCAAGCCACCAGCCAAATGCCTTGATGCGCTTGAGGTTTTGCAAAACGGGTTTGAGCCGGGCCTCACAGTGCTGCTCGTAGGTGTCTTCGGCAAAGGCCTTGAGGTCTATGTTGGCTGCATCCATGAGCGGGCCAAGCCTGTGCAGACACTGGGGGCTTTGGAAGCCGTTTGAGACCATGATGTTTTTGAGTCCGGCCTCATGCGCGAGCTTTGCCGTGTCTTCCATGAGTTCAAAGAAAATCGTTGGTTCGGAATAGGTGTAGGAAATGCTGTCGCAGCCCTCGGAAAGGGCCATCTGAACGATTTTTTCGGGGCGAATGCATTGCCCCTGAGGAGAGCTGCCCTGACGCGGGAGCTGGGAGAGTGGCGCGTTTTGGCACCATGAACAGGCAAAATTGCAGCCCATTGCCGCAAAAGACATTGTCTTGGTGCCCGGCAAGAAGTGAAAGAGTGGTTTTTTTTCGACGGGGTCAGAGTGAATGGCCGCTACTGTGTCCGCGAGAGTGAACAGTGTGCCATCACGGTTGATGCGTACGCCGCAGCGTCCGCGACCGCCGGGATCAATGTGGCAAAAATGAGAACAGAGCTGGCAGAGAACGGTCTGATTGTCGCTTGTGGTCCACAGGGATGCCTGCCGCATGGCCCCTCCTTTAGTTTTTGCGATCTGTTATTTACCCTTCTTTTTGATTCTGCTTTTATTTGGAGAAATAGAAATGTCTGGCTCAATGACCAGAGGCATTGAATAGTTCTGCTGTGGTTCGTTGTCTGTTTCGCGAGCTTTGGAGCGGACAACACGGTCACCCGTGCGCGGATCTTGTCCCATGATGATGCCCTCATCGCTGTTTTCTGTGCCGAAGGACTGGTCCTCGCGATGTTGTGCCGTATCAGGGGTAGAACCACTTTGGGCTGGTGTAGGTCCAGAAAAAGTGAGAAAAAGACAAAAAACTACTGCTGTTGTGACTATCGTAGCCCTATAAAAAAGGGATATACTCTGTATCATGTAAAATCTCCCTTGAATTTCGGCTGTGAAATTCTTATAAGTCGACTCCCGACCCAAACGGCAAGCCGTTTTCACCGCAAGGAGCACATTCCATGACAGACAGGGCAAAGGCCTATACCGACGCAGGCGTCAACATCAACGCCGGCAATGAGTTCGTTTCCCGGATCAAGTCTATGGTCAGCTCGACCTTTACCGGTGGAGTTGTGACTGACATTGGTGGGTTCGGCGGTCTTTTCAAGCTGGACTCTTCAAACATGGAAGAGCCGGTTCTCGTCGCCTCAACTGATGGCGTTGGAACCAAACTGAATCTTGCCTTCCAGTATAACAGGCATGATACAATTGGTATCGACCTTGTGGCAATGAGTGTCAATGACATTCTGGTGCAGGGTGCGAAACCGCTTTTCTTCCTTGACTATTTTGCAACGGGCAAGCTCGACGTCGACACCGCAGAAAATGTTCTTTCTGGTGTTGTTGATGGCTGCAAGCAGGGCCAGTGCGCTTTGCTTGGCGGCGAGACTGCTGAGATGCCAGATTTCTACAAGCCCGGTGAGTATGACCTGTCCGGCTTCTGTGTTGGTGTTGTTGATAATGCCAACATTGTTGACGGTTCGTCCATTCGCCCCGGCGACAAGATTATCGGTCTTGCTTCTTCTGGTGTCCACTCCAATGGCTATTCACTGGTGCGCAAGCTTGTGAACAAGGCTGGACTCAAAGGAGATGATCCTTTCCCGGGTACTGACCGTACCGCGGCGGAAGTCCTGCTGGAGCCAACCCGTATCTATGTGGAGACTGTCCGCAATATCATCCGCGATATTGACGTAAAGGGCATGTGCCATGTGACTGGTGGCGGCTTCTATGACAACATTCCAAGAATCCTGCCTCGCGGCGTTGTGGCAGACATCAACTTTGGAAGCTGGGATATCCTTCCGGTATTTTTCTGGCTCAAAGAACAGGGTGAACTCAGCTGGCCTGAAATGCTGCAGATTTTTAACTGCGGCATAGGCTACATCCTGATCGTTTCCGAAGATGTTGCCGAAGACGTGATGAACCGTGCCCAGGGCATGGGAGAGAAAGCTTGGATGATTGGTGAAATAAAAAATCAAAAAGAGCTTGACAAAGAACAGGTTATTGTGGATTTTGCCCAAGCGCGGTGAGGGAAAACTCATCACGTAGCGCAGGCCAGTAGCTCTAACGGCTAGAGCGCCGGTCTCCAAAACCGGATGCTGTAGGTTCGAATCCTACCTGGCCTGCCACATTGACCGTAAGGCCCCCACTTTTGTGGGGGCTTTTTTTGTGGGCAAAGACCAAGAGAGCAGGACCTGACTGGTTCTGCTTTTTTTATGGCCTTGCTCGGCGCTGGCTGGAGTCTGGGGAAGAAAAAGGGCAGCCGTGGAAGGGACTGCCCTTTGTTGAGGTGGGATGCTGTATGCTTTTAGAGGGCGAGCTTGAGAATCTCTCGGGCGTCTTCAGGGCCGAGTTTCTCGTGTTCGCCCATGTGGGTCATCTTGTGCTTGGCGAGGTACTGCACCACTTCGTCAATGTGGCTCTCGTTGAGCTGAACATCAGACAGGTGGGTCGGTACGCCCATGCTTTTAAAGAATTCAATGGTTTTGGCGATTGTGGCGTCGATGCGTTCATCTTTACTGCCAGAAGTGATGCCAAAGACGCGTTCGCCAAACTGGGCAATTTTGTCCCCTTTGTCCTTGCGGCAGTACTGGAGCAGGGCCGGGAAGACAATTGTTAGGCTGCGGCCATGATCGATGCCATAAATGCCGGTGATTTCGTGACCAATCCAGTGTGTGGACCAGTCCTGCGGAACGCCAGTGGCAAGGAGGCCGTTGAGTGCCCATGATGCTGCCAGCATGATGTTGTTGCGAACGTCCATGTCCTCTGGGTGGGCGAGCGCCTTGGGGCCTTCTTCGACGAGCGTTGAGAGCACGCCCTCGGAGAAACGGTCCTGTACTTTTCCACCAACCGGGTAGGTCATGTACTGCTCCATGACGTGAACAAAGGCATCGACAACGCCATTAGCAACCTGACGGGGTGAGAGGCTGAGGCTGACTTTGGGGTCCATGATGGCGAATTTGGGGCGAACGAGAGGGGAGGCGAGGCAGAGTTTGTCTTTGCCGCGCGAGATAACGGCGAGCACGTTGGTTTCGGAACCCGTTGCCGGAATAGTCAGGACAACGCCAATGGGGAGCGTTTCTGAAATAGGGGCCTGATCGGTGAGGATGTCCCACGGATCACCGCCTTTCCATTTGGCAGCAGCAGAGATGAATTTGGTGCCGTCAATGACGGAGCCACCACCGACCGCGAGAAGGTAGTCAAAGCCTTCGGCCTTAATCTTGGCGACGGCTTCCATGAGAATATCGTACTGCGGATTGGACTTGATGCCGTGGAATTCATCCCAGTTGTGATTTTTGAGAGCGTCTTTGACCTGGTCGTAGACGCCATTTTTTTTGATGGAGCCGCCGCCATAGGTGACGAGGACTTTTTTATCGAGAGGGATTTCATTCGCAAGGTTTTTAATCTGGCCTTCACCGAAAAACATGCGCGTTGGACTTTCAAAAGTGAAAGGATTCATTGTTCCTCCGATAGAGAATTATGGCCTGTTTTGAATAAACGCGTGCGCTTGGCTTGCCTCTGCATTGGTGACCTTTGGGAATGCAGCGATGCGGAAAACCACGTGGTTTCGTATTCTGGGTTTTGAGACGGGACAGGGGACCCAGAAAAAGGCCTACAGGGGGCTTTTGTGTTACAAAACCAGAGAGTGCGTTTTGTCATGTACAGGTCTGGGCTGAGGTCACCAGAAGTACCGTTCGAGAAAAACAGGAAACGGTTGAGTGGGTGTTGCGCTCTTGGGGACACAAGGGCGCTCCAGATGCACATGCCGCATGCGGGACGACGCGGACAGGTGCATGACCATACACCAGAAGAGAAAATGCGTTGTAAAACAGAGGGAAAGCTGTGCCAGCAGAGAGGTTGCATAAGGCACTCATACAGGGATGTATACTGTGTTAAAAGTTTTTTTACATAGTGTAAAAAATTTTTACACATAAAATCTCTGTTAAACACTGCATATTCGCTTTTGAATATCTATAGGGCTACTGATAGATTGTGTCAATGCAAGAGAGAAAGAAAGGTTATTCTTCTGAAATAAAGAAAAGTATATTGCTTGTATAAAAATACAAAAGGCAAAATTCTTATTCTTCAAGTTGCTTGAACATAAAAAAAGAGCAGTTCCAAAAGAACTGCTCTTTTTTGTGGCGCGTGTCGCTATTTTTCAAGGAACGGATTGAAGTATCCGAAGTTGACCCACGGCGCGGCCTTTTTCAGTCGGCGCTTGAAGTTCTTAAAGCCCATTGAAGGACCGGGAACGTAGGGAGCTGCAAGGTTCAGGTACAGCTCTGGGTCAAGGTTCAGGTTGCGCAACTGGATGAAGTCGACTTTGAGGTCGGTCACAAAGTCCTGAAGCATGCCCAGTTCGCTTTCGGTGTCGCTGACACCGGGGAAGAAAAAGTAGTTCAGGGAAACAAAGATGCCGTTCTTTTTGGCTTCTCGGATTGTGTCCTTGACGTTTTCCAGACCCTCATAGCCCTTGGGGCGATAATAGGCCTTGTACAGCGACGGGTTGGCGCTGTTCATGGAAACGCGAATGGAGTCCAGCCCTGCCTTGGCCAGAGGCTCAATGGTCTCGGTGCGGCTGGCATTGGTGTTGATGTTGACCGTACCTGTGCCGCCTGCATCACGGAACATCTGGATGGACTGGGTCAGCAGCTTGGCTTCTGTCAGCGGCTCGCCTTCACATCCCTGTCCAAACGAATAGACCGGGCGCTTTTTCTCGCGCTTGTTGTGCAGGGCCATGATTTCCGTCACTTCATGCGGTGTGGGGCGGAAGGTGATGCGGTTCTGTGGAGACTCAAAGCCAGAGTCTTCGGGCTGGTAAGAAATACAGCCAATGCAGCGGGCATTGCAGGTCTGGGAGGTCGGAAGCGGTGCTTCATAGCGTCCCAGAGCGAGATTTTTTGCTGCCGGGCAACAGAAGGTCAGGGCGCAGCGGGCAAGGTGGCCGAGCAGGCGGTTGTCTGGGTACGTTCGCAGAAGTTTCTGCGCGCCAGACTCAATGCGGGAATTGGGGATGTGGTCAAAGACCTGTCTGCGGTCTTCGTCAACTTTTTTGGCAGCAACCCAGAATTTGCCATTGGCGTAGCCGACTGCGGCAAAGGCGGCCAGCGAAAGCATGGGCGCGTCTTCGTCCGTGTCATAAGCGGCAATGCCTGTGACGGTGTAGCCTGGGCATACAAAGGCTGCTACAGCATTTTCTTCGAGTTCGATAGCCTCGCCAGTTTCTTCATCAAAGCCAACGGCCCGGCGTCCCGGCAAAAGGAACAGGTCACTTCCCGGAGGCAGTGGTGTCAGATCGTCTGGACGGGGCTGAGCGAACTCGTCGCCACGTCGGGTGAGCATGGACAGGCCGGGATGGTCGTAAATTTTGCCGTCTTTGTCTGCATACAGCAGGCTTGGCCGAATCTTTGGAGGCATGGCAGAAGGACCTCTATTCTATAGTAAAATACTGCGGAAATATGGAAAAAGGGCGAACCCGCCTGAAAGCGAATTCGCCCTTTGGACATTCGAAGCGCGAAAACTGGTTTAACGCTTGGAGAACTGGAAGCTGGCACGAGCGCCGCGCTTACCGTACTTCTTACGTTCCTTGACGCGAGCGTCACGGGTAACCAGGCCAGCCTTCTTGAGGCCGCCGCGGAGTTCAGGATCAAACTCCATCAGAGCGCGAGTGATGCCGTGGCGAATAGCCTGGGCCTGACCGGCCTGGCCGCCACCGTTCACGCGGACTTTGATGTCGAATTTGCCGATGTTCTTCGTCAGGTTAAGAGGCTGACGAATGATCATCTGCAGGGTAGCACGGGGGAAGAACTCATCGTAAGGACGTCCGTTAACGATGATCTGACCGGTGCCATTGTCGTAAAGACGGGTGCGGGCCACAGAGGTTTTTCTGCGACCGGTTCCGTAAAAGAAATCTTGACTCATAATGCTTATCTCCCTCGCTGTACCGAACTAGAAGTCCAGGGGCTTGGGCTGCTGAGCCGTGTGGGGGTGCTCAGGCCCTGCGTATACCTTAAGCTTCGCCAGCAACTGTGTGCTCAGGCGATTCTTCGGCAGCATGCCACGGACAGCCTTGATGATGACATCTTCAGGCTTCTTCTCGAGCATAACCTTAAGGCTAGCTTCGCGGATGCCTCCGGGGTAGCCGGTGTGGTGGTAGTACATCTTCTGGTCCAGCTTGTTGCCAGTAACCTTGATCTTCTCTGCGTTGATAACAACGACAAAGTCACCACAATCAACGTGGGGTGCAAACTCGGCCTTGTGCTTACCGCGCAGGCGCGTAGCAATCTCAGTAGCCAGTCGGCCCAGAATCTTGTCTTCGGCATCAACCACGAACCACTCGTGGGTGATTTCCTCAGGCTTGGGGCTGTATGTTTTCATTGTAAATTCTCTCCTCGTCCAATCGGAACGAAGTGCCGTGAGTACTTATCTGACACTCTCGGGGTTGAAGATCCCTGAGAGCGCGACGAAATTATAACGGGGACGGACAAAGTAACCGAAACTTTTCCGTTTGGGAAGCCCTGAACGCTGGCTTTTTGAAAAATTCTTTAAGCCGCTGCTTGCACTCCGGTTTTGGCACGTATACCGTAGACCAGAATTTATAAAACTTTCTGGAGACAAAATGTCAAGCATTAGAAAAGGGCTTTTGCAGTTCATTTTTTCCGGTGCATACATGAAACGCTGGAATGACAAACTCCGTCCAATAGATTTGTGTGAGCTTGATAAACAGGGCCACAAAATGATGGTTGCATGGGCCTTGTATGTTCTGAACTCGCGGGGAATGTCTCCAGAAGAACGCCGGAAGCTCGGACTCGATATTATCGAGGGTGGCCTGATGGAGTATTTTTACCGTCTGGTCATTACTGACATAAAGCCGCCCGTTTTTTATCGCATCAAGGAAAACCCGGCGCATTACCGCCAGCTCACGGAATGGGTTTTGCGACAACTTGCCCCTCGATTGCAACCTGTCGGACCAGAATTCTGGGGCAGGCTCGAAGAACGGCTTCTTGCCCCACGTCCAGACAGTCTGGCAACCCAGATTCTGGATGCCTCGCATCAGTATGCCTCAAGCTGGGAGTTTGGTCTCATAAAAAACCTCGGCGTCTGGGATGACGAAAAGCAGCAGATCGACGAGAAGTTTCAGGATGATCTTGAGCAGTACAGAGAACTGCTCGGTATTCCTGATTTGCTGGAAGGTGCAGAAAGCACTCTGGGGCACTTTGCCTATTTGTGTGGGCAGCTCCGGTTCCAGACGCGCTGGTCACAGACTCCCCGCATTCCAGAGACGTCTGTCTTGGGCCATCTCTTTACCGTTGCTGCTTATTCCTATTTTTGCAGCATCGTCGTGGACGCAAGTGAGGCCCAGCGGGTCAACAACTTTTTTTCTGCGCTCTTCCATGACCTGCCAGAGGTGCTGACCAGAGACATCATTTCGCCGGTCAAGCAGTCTGTAGAACCTCTTGGTGGTTTGATTCGTGAATACGAGGACAGTGAGCTTGAACGCCGTGTCTTGTGTCGGCTCCGGGATGGCGGGTATCCTGACATTGCCGAGCGCCTGAGCTATTTCCTTGGCTCCGAGGTTGGCTCTGAGTTTGTCCCCACGGCTCGTCGGGATGACATTGTTCGTCAGGTGTCCCGAAAGGAACTCAATGAGAAGTACACTGAGGATGAGAACGACCCCAAGGATGGAGCGCTGATTAAGGTCTGCGACAACCTTGCGGCCTTTGTGGAAGCCTACACAGCTGTGAATAACGGTATATCATCCAGTCAGCTTCAGCAGGCCCTTTGGCGCATCAAGCAGGTGTATGAGAACACCGCGCTTTCAGAGAATCTGCACATTGGCGCGCTGTTGGCTGATTTTGATTAGCTCAGTTTTTATCGCGTAAAAAAGAAAGCCACGGCCCAGATGGACCGTGGCTTTTTGCGTCTTTTTAGAATCCCATATGATACCTGCTTCGGATACTTTTCATACTTCCATCCTGAAGCATACTGATAAGCGCCTGACTTAGCTGGGTCTGCAACTCCTTTCGATTCGGAGATTTTTTGGACAGCCCAATATACATTGGCCGGTACTCATCAAAGGCAATCGGGGTTCGCGATATGTGCCGACTCAGGTCCTGATGCTGCGACAGCCAGTAGCCTCCTGCGCACTCTGACGCGGCAACGGCATGAACATTGTGACTCATGAGTCGGTAAAAGGCATCGCTCAGGGTACGGAATCGTTTTTTGGCGATGCTTCTGTCGGAATAGAACGGCTCAAAGTAGGTCTTGCCCCGTACAATACCAACATAATGCCAGCGCAGTTTTTCATAGCGCGGGTAGTTCCCCACGGAGTTCCGCAGTGAATAGATCACAAAGCGGCGGCCTGTGAGGTAGGCCGGGGTAATTGTTTCGCACGTGCGCAGGATCTTGTCTCCCTCTCGCACGTTGACGGTCAGGTCTGCGTTTCCCTGTGCAAGCAGGCGCTGTTTTTCTCGGGCTGGAGCCTCCAGAAAATTCAATGTAATGTCTGCCCGGGATGCAGCTTCTTTCAGAATGTCGATGGAAACGCCTGCTGGAGTTCCCTTTTGGGTCATGGCCCACGGTTCGTTGCGGGTATACACAACCGTGGCTAATGTGCTGGCTGATGCCAGAGGACAGAAAAGCAGGACAATAAGGACGGTTGCCCACAATGCCTTTCTGCACACTGTGTCTTGTGGTCCTTGGAGTTCAGGTGCAGACATGACTACTCGAATACGTCAGGTTTAGATACGTGCGCTCATGCGCTCTAGAAGTTCACACAGGCTTGCAAGTTCTGTTTCGGAAAAATCTTGCGTCAGTTCCGAGGTCAGAAGCATATGAAGACGGTGATGTTCCTCAAAGGCTTCCCGGCCACGGTCGGTGAGGGCCACAACGATTGAACGGCGGTCTGTCTCGTGAGGAAGGCGTTCGACGTATTTTTTGTCTTCCAGCCTGTCTACAAGAACAGTGAGTGTCCCGGTCGTGACGCCCATCTTGGCTGCCAGCTCTTTCATTCGCAGGCGGCCATGCGTTCCCAGTATTTCAATGGTGTGCATTTGGGGAAGCGTCAAAGAGCTGTTTCGAACAACTCCGTGCTCCCATGACGAGAATTTTTCGAAAAACTCCGTCAGAACATTGGTGAATTTTTCCAGATTTTTCATAGCGGTGCTCGTTATGGTCAATGACCAGAGACCAGCGCAAAAGCTCCGACCAAGATGATGAAAAGTCCAACCAGCCGCATGACAAGAGGCTCAAGCCACGGTTTATTGAGCGAGGATGCCCAGTGTGCTGCCCGCTGAAGCCCATACACGACAAGGCTTACACTGAGCGCTGTTCCAATTGCGTAGCTCAGGAAAACAGTGCTGCTCAGTGCCGGGGAGTGTGACTGAAGAGCGTAGGAAAACATGATGGCGGCTGTGGGACAGGGGACAAGCATGTTGATAAATCCAAAGGAAAACATGCCCCATGCGCTGGCCCTGTCCGCAATGCTGTGACTGTGGGTGTGCCCACCATGGCCGTGTTCTTCGTGCGCAGTCTCGTGGTGATGCTGCGCATCGTGTTCGTGGTGGTGACCATGAGAGCAGGAATGCTCGTGGTCATGACTGTGCAGTAAGTTGGGGCGGATGACAAGGGTCAGGCCAAGAATGATAAGCAGAATATTGATTCCCTGCTCAATCGCTGTTGCAAATCCTGCAGGGATAAACGTAGAAATTTGTCCGAGTGTGAGGCCCAGAAGCAGACATGCGAGTGCTGTGCCCAAAAGAAAGCTTGCAGTAATTTTTCGTAAACGTGACCCTTTGCCCTGCGGATTGATGAAGGGCGTCAGCACGAGCCAGGAATGCCCGCAGGGGTTAACGCCGTGGAGCAGACCAATTGCAAAGCTGCTTTGAATCGAAACCCAGAAGACAGAAGAAAGCATAGTGAAACTCCTTTTGTTTGAAACTCAAAATGTCTTACTCCTGTTTTATTTGAGTATCAAACAAAAATTTATAAAATATGGATCAGACTGAGAAAGGTACTGTCATGACTGAAAAAAGTTCTGTTTGGAATGCTGTTTCTGCGCTCAGAAAAGCGCAACCTCTTGTCCTCAACATCACGAATTTTGTTGTTATGAACAACACCGCCAACGCGCTCCTCGCTCTTGGTGCGTCTCCTCTTATGGCGCACGCTCCAGAGGAGCTGGATGAGATGCTGACCATTTCACAGGCGCTCGTTCTCAATATTGGAACGCTGAGCGCTCCGTGGATTGAGAGTATGAAAAAAGCTGGAGAAATTGCCAGCACGAAAAAGGTCCCTGTTGTGCTGGACCCCGTTGGAGCTGGTGCTTCCCGCTTACGTACCCAGACGTCGCTTGATCTCATTGAATGTGCCTCTCCCGCCGTGATACGAGGCAATGGTTCGGAGATAATGGCCCTTGCTGCGGCCCTTGGCATTGAGGCTCCGCAGGGTGCAGACACACAGACAAAAGGTGTGGACTCGCAGCTTGCCGCTCTTGAGGTCAAAGAGCTTGCCAGGGGGCTGGCTCGCAAAGCGCAGGCCGTTGTCTGTGTCAGTGGTCCAGAGGACTACGTGACAGACGGAGATCGTGGCGTACGCGTCATTGGTGGCAGTTCTCTTATGCCTCGCGTTACAGGTCTCGGCTGCACTGCGACCAGCCTTGTCGGTGCGATGCTTGCTGTTGTGGAGTCTCCGTTTGACGCTGCGGTCCACGCCATGCATGTCATGAGCACTGCCGGAGCTATGGCCGCTTCACGCGCCGCTGGTCCCGGAACGCTTCAGCTTCATTTTTATGATGCCCTGTATTCTCTTGATGAGGATGATTTGCTCGGCTGTGTGCAGGTGGAGGAAGACTAATGTCTCGGGAATGTGATCTGCGGGTTTATCTTGTCACTGACCCCCGTCTATGCGCTGCTCGTGGAATTTTGGAGACTGTTCAGCAGGCCGTTGCGGGTGGTTCCCGTCTTATTCAGCTTCGGGAGAAGCAGACCAGCACGCGTGAGTTTGTCGAGCTTTCCCGTGCCGTCATGGCCGCTCTTCGGGGCACCGGTGCCAAGTGCATCATTAACGACCGGGTTGATGTTGCCCTTGCCTGCAAGGCTGACGGTGTGCACGTTGGGCAGTCAGACATGCATCCTTCCGACGCTCGTGCGCTCCTTGGCAGCAACGCGATTCTCGGTCTCTCTGTCGAGACCCTTGAGCAGGCTCGTGAGGCAGAAGCTTTTGATGTCGATTATTACGGCGTCAGTCCTGTCTTTTCCACGCCAACAAAGCTCGATACCGCTCCCCCGTGGGGACTCGGTGGGCTTCGCAATCTCCGCGCCAGCACGTCGCGTCCCCTCGTCGCCATTGGTGGCGTTACTGCTGCCAACGCCGCAGAGCTTATTCAGGCTGGCGCTGACGGTGTCGCCGTCGTCTCCGCTATTTGCTCCGCGTCTGATCCGCGTCTCGCGACGAAGCAATTATTAGGCGCTGTGGAAGATTGGGGGCGCCGCCCCCAAACCCCCGCGTAAGGGAATGATTCCCTTACGTATCCTCATCGAGTTTGAATTCCCTCCACGCTTCGCGTGAATGAAATTCAAACTTGT